>JAHEIB010000241.1 GCA_024639645.1 Deltaproteobacteria bacterium | reverse complement strand
CTTACAACACAGGGGTCGGTCAACACATTCACACAGGCAGGTTTTCCCGATGCCAAGGCTCTTTTTACGGCCGGGATTATCTCATCATCTCTTTCGACAAACTCCCCATAACCGCCCAGTGCCACCACCATTTCCTCATAGTGGACAACACCCAGTTCCGAACCGGTAATACGTTCTTCCCCATAACACATTTCCTGGCCATGCTTGATCATCCCCCAGGCCTGATCATTGTTGATGACACAAACAAAGGGCAGGTTGTGACGAATCGCCGTATTGAATTCCATGGCATTGAAACCGAAGGAGCCATCACCATTGATGAGCACCACTGTTTTATCCGGCCTGGCAGTCTTGGCCCCGATGGCAAAAGGGATACCGGTTCCCAGGCATCCAAATAAACCGCCTGCCGATCCGATCACAGCCGAGCGCTCACGGGCACACAATCCTGTAAGCCCATAGTAGGATGTATCACCGCCGTCGATGATATATATTGCCTCATCCCCCACCGCCTGGCGCACCTGTTCCACCAGCCTGGCTGGATGCAGTGGTTCGGAGGGTGACATCCTGGAATCGATTTCCCCCTGTACCAAAGGCAGATAAGCCTCTTTCAGGGACTGGCGCCAGGCCATGTGCTCTCCTCTTTTAACACGCTTGTTCAGCGCTTTGAGGGCCAATTCCATATCCCCCACAAGCCCAATGTCGGAGCGACGGTTCCGATCGATTTCCGCCGGATCGATATCTACACGGATCACCTTTGCCTGGGGCAGAATTTCACCATACATCAAGACCCAGTTGAAGCGTACACCCAGGGCAATAACCAGGTCCGCCTGGCCAAGGGCAGTCATAATCGCCATGAGACCGCCGTCCCACAAGGACAAGGGATGATTATCGGGAAGCGCGCCTCTGCCCTTGTTGGAGAGAAAGAAGGGGATTCCGGTTTTTTTGATAAACGTTTGAAATACCTGGGCACTGGCATCCGAAGAGATTCCGTTCCCACCGATAATCAAAGGCTTTTCAGCCGATGCGATCATGTCGGCGGCTTGATTAATCAGCATTCGATCCGGTTCCGAGCGATGCCGTAGACCCCCTTTTTGCATCACGGGAACCCGGTCTTCCGCAATACTGGAATTAAGGACATCCGGAGGCAGTTCAAGAAAGACAGGACCCGGACGACCTGTAACGGCATAGCGAAATGCCATGGCCATATACTCCGGTATCCGCCGGGTTTCATAACAGCAGCTGTGCCACTTGATTGCGTTTTTGATCATGTCAGCCTGCTGGAGATCCTGCAGCGCTCCCTTTTCCCTATCTTTGATGGGTGCGGTTCCGCATAGAACCACCAGAGGAGCATTGTCCAAATATGCATTGACAATCCCGGTGATGACGTTCGTAAAACCCGGCCCGGCGGTGACGAGACAGACACCGGGTTGGTCCGTAAAAATGGAATACGCGTGCCCCATCATGGCGGCAGCCTGTTCATGACGGACATCGATCAAACGGACCTGGAAATCCAGAAAGCCATCATAAATCCGGTTTATATGCCCGCCCGAAAGTGAAAACACTGTGGAAATCCCCTCCACTTCCTTCAAGTATTTTGCCACCAGGTGGCCACCATATATTTCTGACATGTGTTCCTCCTCAAAATCCTGGTTACAGGGGGATATCCCACTTTTTCATATACTTCCATATGGCTGTTCGACTCAGGCCCACGCGTCTGGCAACCGCTGCCTTGTTCCAGTTACATTCTGAAAGAAGTGATTCAAGGTTTTCTTTGGTGAGGCGCTCGCCACGCCTTGGTCGATGGTAAGATTCATGAGATGGGGCCATCGATTCTGGTTGATACTTCGCCCTTCGCAGTTCTACGGGCAGATCGAAAATGTCGATTTCCTTGTTGTCACACAGCACAAATGCATGTTCGATGGCATTCTCCAGTTCACGCACATTTCCAGGCCAGGTGTGATCCATGAAGAGCCGCAGAGCGGCCTGGGAGAGGCCCTGAAGCTGCTTGTCTGTTTTCTTGTTTTGACGGGCGATAAAATGACTTGCCAGGAGTGGAATATCCTCTTTTCTATGTCTGAGGGGTGGTACGTCAATGGGAAAAACCTTCAAGCGGTAATATAGATCCTGCCGAAACTCCCCGCTCCGTACGAGCTGGTATAGATCCCTGTTGGTGGCGGCCATAACGCGAAGGTCGATTTTTCGTCTTCTGGACTCTCCCACACGCTCGATTTCTCTCTCCTGGAGCACCCGCAGAAGCTTGACCTGGATAAAAGGGCTGATCTCCCCGATCTCGTCCAGAAAAACAGCGCCTCCTTGCGCTTCCTCAAAACGGCCCTTGCGATCCCGAATAGCGCCTGTAAAAGCGCCTTTTGCATGTCCGAACAGTTCGCTCTCCAATAAGGATTCGGTCAATGCGCTGCAGTTTACAGTAACCAGGGGCTTTCCGGCTCTGGCACTGTTGTAATGAATCGCACCGGCCACCAATTCCTTGCCCGTACCGCTCTCGCCCTGAATCAAAACCGTGGCCTCACTGGCCGAGGCTGCCCGGATAGCCGAAAACACGTCCCGCATGGCCCGGCTTTTGCCAATAATATTGTCGAGTCTGTGAACCTCGCCTAGTTTGCGTGAAATTTCTTCGATCTGCTGGCGTGCCTTTTTCAACTCTGTCAGGTCTGTAACCGTTTCGACAATCCCGATAACACTGCCATGACCATTTTTTACCAGCCGCGCACTCTTGAGGACCGGCACATCATGACCGTTTTTGTGACGCAGGGCACACTCTTTGGCATCTACGGCACCTCTCTCATAGATACCGCATTCATGAATGCCGCTGGGGCAGCTCTTTCTGAGACAGAGGTTGAACTTTAGCATGGTACAGGTTCGACCCAGGGCTTCCTGGGCACGGTAGCCGCTGATTTTTTCCATGGACGCATTCCAGGAGGTAATTTCACCTGCCCGGTTAAGCGTAAAAACACCATCAGCCATGGATTCCAGGAGATACCTGGCAAACCGGGGGTCGAGTGGGCCCTGTTCTGGGTTTGACATGATCACCAGCCAATATGGAATGGTTACAAAACCGCTACGTAACGTTACCTAACGTTACACCAACACCATAAAGTCAAACAGTATATTTGTCAAAACATTTATCATAATGTTCACTTAAATACCCTACTTATGCTAATCTCATAATATCAAGTGATTAAAATCATAATCTCTTACGCGTTCGACAGTACTCTCTCCTGTGATACCGTTAGGACGGTTGGCATTATCGAACACCACACCACCCACCGGAAGCAAACGATATACAAGTCAAGCACCAGCCGTTACCACCAAAAGAACCTAAACAAAAACCATTACTTGATTTTAGTTTGAGAACCCCTTGACAAAGGGTGTGACTTCAGAATAATTTTTGATTTTCGAATTAAGGAGATAAAGACATGCCAATTTATGAATATCAATGCAAATCCTGTGAGAGCGTGTTCGAGAAGTTGATCTTCAAGGGCGATGACGAAGATATCGTCTGCCCCTGTTGTTGCAGTAAAAAAACAAAGAAAGTTTTAAGCGCCACCAGCTTTATGAGTGGTTCCAGTGGACTTGCATCCTGTTCCCCTAACACCTCCAGTGGCTTCTCATGAGCCAGCTAACCCTTATGTGACGGTCAGTCACGAATTTTTTTAATTGTTCTACAAACCGCGTGCTTGGCACGCGGTTCCGAACCTGAACTTGCGGAGACGTACCGTCTCCTTTGTCTTTCCCCCCATTTTGGGGGAAATCCAAGCCACCCGTTTCACGGGTGGTAGTTGAC
>JAHEIB010000099.1 GCA_024639645.1 Deltaproteobacteria bacterium | reverse complement strand
GGTAATGGCAATATCGCCTTTGCTCTCGTGAGCCCCGGTCAGGATCGCACGATTACCACCACGCCGGGTGTCTCCGGCGCCTATGCCGGAACCATGACCCTTTCATCGGCCGACATTACCAGTGTGGTTACCCTGGAACAGCTTCATAATGTCCTGGGGTGCTTCAGCAGCACCCGGGGCAGGTTGAGCCTGTTGAACACGGATCTGCCTGATGCGTGTGCGGGTCAGGTCTATGAGGCGACGCTTTTTGCCGAGGGGGGGGTGCCTGCCGGCACAAGCCCTTTTTATACATGGAACCATACCATATCCGCTGCCTGGATTACCGGTATTACACCGTCGGACACCCATCTCACGTTGCAGGGGACACCGCCATCCATTGGAACGGAAACGTTCGATGTCACTGTAAGCGACGCAGACGGCAACATGTTTGTCCGGCGTTTTGCCCTCGATGTGATATCCTGCGGTACGGGGCCGGGTCCGGTTTCCCAATGGGATTTCGATGAAGGGGGCGGGCCTGTTGTAAGGGATGGTGCCGGCCCGAACGACGGCACCTTGAACGGAGACGTATCTTGGAGCAGCGACACACCGGACGGTACCGGAACATCCCTCAATTTTGACGGTAACGGAGATTCGGTGATCGTGTCGGATCACGAAAGTATCCGTCTGACGGATCAATTGACATTGTCCGCCTGGGTCAAGGAACGTGTGTCACACAGGTACGCCAAGATTATTTCGAGACGTCTGGGACGCTATTTTTATTTCCTGGGTGTGGACAATGGTCGCCCCTACGGCGGCATCGGAGATGGCTCGGTGTATGAGGTCACGGGAAAATCCCTGCTCATGTCGCGTGATCACTGGAATCATTTGGCATTTGCCTACAACGACACCCAGGACACCATGTACCTGCATTTTGCCGGTACGGAAAGACCCTCTACGGTAAGGCAAAACCTGCCGTCGACAACCGGTATCGATGTATCCATCGGTGCTGATTCTCAGGGGAGCAGTAATTTTTTCATCGGTACTATCGATGATGTAGCTGTTTATGATGCCGCATTGAGTAATACCGCTATCCAGCAGCTGTATGAGAGCCATACCCATACAGATCTGGTTGCTGGCTATGATTTTAGCGGTGATGCCGATGATTCCAGTGGCAACGGGCACCATGGCAGCATCAACGGTGCGGTCTGGGTACCGGACCGATCGGGCAACCCTGATGGTGCGCTGAATTTTGACGGGAACGATTATGTGCTGGTGGGCGACCACCGGGACCTTCGATTCAATCAAAGGCTCACCATTACAGCCTGGGTAAAGGAAACCACCCGCCGTCCATATGTCAAACTCCTGTCACGCCGCTCTGGAAGCTATTTTTATTTCCTGGGGGTGGACAATGGCCGTCCGTACGGGGGCATCGGCAATGGCAGAAATTTCACCGTCACACGGAAGTCCATCGACATGCCCCTGGACCAGTGGCACTTTATTGCCTTTGTCTACGACAGTCCGGCAAACAGTATGCATATCTACTACGATGGCATTCTGGACGAAACAACGGTCAGTACGAGTCTTCCGGCCATGGCGGGTGTGGATCTGAGCATCGGCGCTGATTCCCAAGGTAGCGACAATTTCTTCGAAGGCCTTATCGACGACGTCGCCATTTACGATCAGGCGTTGAGTGTCGAGGAGATACGGGGAAGTTTTTAAAAAGAAGGGTTCGAGGGTTCGAGGGTCCGAGGGGGATACAAGGGTTTAAGGGTGGCTGACGGTTATGAGTGGAGAGCGGCATCATAGCTTTCAGGCATCCTGGCTTTCCAGCATACAAGGGTCCTTAATCGGTTTATTTTTCCTGCGGCGGAAACTGCGATAATATTTTGTTAACGGTTTTGTTGACCTCCTTGGTTATTTTTTCCGGATCGGCGTGCTTTACAAAAGAACGGGAACCGGTACCCCGCCAAATAATATCACCACTTCCTGAATCGATGATATCGATCACCAGCATGTTGTCGTCATAATTGCCGGCGCTGTTTCCTGTGCTGAAACCAATCCCGCCATGATAACCATAACTTCCCATACCAAATGCAAATCCAGAACGGGTTTGATCTACAGTGATACGGTTGTAAATTTCCTGATGGTAAGCCACATAAAAATCAGGCTTGACATCGGCAACCTGGTGGTATCCTTTTTCTCCCAGGAACGTATCAATTGCACTACGGATGCGCACATCCAAAAGCGGATTGTCCAGCCGGATATCGCCGGTTTTTTCCTGTTTTTCTGACTGCCAGGCATATGTTTTCAAAGCCGAATAATCAGTATTGAGTGGATAATCCTGGCTGACAATTATGCTAGAGCAACCCTGGATAACCATCAGCAAAAAAAGCATTATATACGGTTTAAAGATTTGCATTCTGCTATACCACCATTTTGATTGCCCAAAAGACAGCGTACCCGACGCCTAAACCCAGGGGCAGCATGATTCATGGTCGGCACAAGGGGGTTTCTTTAAATTTCCAGGCAAAAACACCCACTGCCAATAGACCAAAGATAATACCTATTATTTTGGGTAGCAACATTATTTTTCATCCATGGATAAACATTAGGGGCTGTTTCTAAATTGTCTTTTGACCCAATCTCTGCGTTGGGCGTTCCGTTTCAATCCTCGAAATACTACAGTATTTCTCCGGTTGAAACCTCTCGTCCGCCTTGACCTTGAACAAATAGCCGAATTTAGAAACAGCCCCTAGTTCGTTCAGTCCGTTTCAGCCAAATGTCAGATTATCGACGCCATATTTTTCGCGGGCCTTATTTTTTATCCATCTGACTGCTTCGATTCTGGTTCTAAATACCATGATTTTCCAATACGACCGATAAACAAACAATTCATGTATTCTCGAAACGCGACTGACCAGGTCGATATTGGCACCTATGGAAACATTTGCAACCAATGCAGCGATAAGTTCTGGATTGATTTTTGAGGCATCTGCTCCTATCCCGGCAATAAATTTAACCGTTTCATCAGCGATATTTATTTTTGTTAATCCTGTGTGATCAAAAAGAATATATTTGTACTTTTTGAATTTTTCTTTGCCTTGGGTTAGATGCGCCTTCAAAACGTCCATGAGTTCTTGATCGGTTACCACCCCGTAAAGAACGATAACATTACCGATACCGTCATCACAATCTTTTATTTCAATGGGCATGGTCGATTTTCCTTTGATAGCTGTCAGCCACCCTCGAACCCTTGTATCCCCCTCGAACCCTTGGACCCTATTGTTATTGTATCTCAGAAATCATGTCGTACAACGGCAGCATAATCGAAAGGGCGATCAAACCGAAAATACCACCCAGGATGATGATGGACAGGGGCTCGAGGGCATTGATCATGGTTTCGACATTGCGTTTGACCTCTTTGTCGTAGTAGGTTCCCAGCCGCCGGAAGGCATCATCGATGGTGCCGGTGGTCTCACCGTTGCGTATGGCCCCAATGAGAAGTGTTGGAAATCCACCTGTGGCTTCCATGGCATCTGAAATAGATTCTCCTCGCTGAATATCTTCAAAGGCGATGGACAATTGTCGCTCCAGGTAGCGGTTTCCAAGAATTTTTTCGGAAAGGATTTCGAAAATGTTGTTGATGGTCATTCCGGCCGTATACATGGTGGCGAAATTATGACTCAACCGGGCGATGGCAATATTGTCAAAAATGCTACCGAACAGGGGGAGCTTTAACATGTACTTGTGGAACTGGATCTGTCCCTTGGGCGTTTTGGTATAGAGATAGGCAAGGAATCCCGATATCAGAGCGGCACCCAGTAACCAGAGCCAGTAATTCTGAAAAAAATGACTGATATTCAAAACCATTCTGGTGACGCCGGGCAGCGCCACACCCATTTCTGTGAGCAAATTGGCCATTTGCGGGAGAACGTAACCGACCCAGACGCTGATGACGGCAACAATGGCCAGGATGATAAAGGCTGGATAGATTGCCGCCCGTATGAGCGTCGAGCGGATGTCATCTTTCCATTCGATGAATTCGGCCAATTCTTTGAGACTTCCGGGTAATACCCCTGTTTCCTCTCCCAGCCTCACGATAGCCAGATCCAGGGGTTCGAAGACCCGGGGATATTGGACCATGGACTCATGGAGGGAACTGCCGGACTCAATGGCCATGCGGATCTCTTCAATGATTTTTCGAAAAAAAGGTGTTGGAATGATTTTTTCATTTTCTTCCAAAGCAGACAGCATGGGCAGACCCAATTCCAGTGTTTGGGACAAGCGGTAATAGAACTCCACCAACTCTCTTGGTTTTACGCGTCTGCTGATGAAGAAACTGGTCAGCGGGCTTTCCCTGAACGGTTCCGTGTGAATGACGGTCAGTCCTTTTTCAAGGAGTTTTTCTTCCGCATCTGCTTCCGAAAAGGCGGCGATGGTCCCCCGATTCATTTTTCCCACTGAATCGACGGCCTTGTATCGGTATTTAGGCATCGGCTACCACCCGATAGACTTCATCCATGGACGTGACATGGCTGATGACTTTTCTTAATGCCTGTCTGAACATGAGACTGGTTCCTGCTTTGATGGCTGCGTCTTCGATGGTGCTCTTGAGTGCCCCGGAAAATATCAGCTGCTCTATTTCCTTGTCGATTTTGATGACTTCATAGATACCGGTGCGTCCGGAATACCCAGAGTTGTAGCAATGATCGCAGCCTACGGCCTTACGTATTTTTTCGGGGGGCTCCAGTTCGTTTTTGGTAAATGCCGCATTCATGTCGGGAGGCGTGTCTGTCAGCTCTGAACATTGCGAACAGACTTTGCGCATCAGACGCTGGGCCACGATCAAGGTCAGGGAGGAGGCTAAAATGCTGGTGTTGACGCCCAGATCGAGAAGGCGGTTGATGGCGGATGCTGCATCATTGGTATGCAGGGTTGACAGTACCAGATGGCCGGTCATGGAAGCCTGTAGGGCCAGATCAGCAGTTTCCTTGTCCCGTATTTCGCCCACCAGAACGATATCCGGATCCTGACGCATGGTGGAACGCAGGGCATTGCTGAAGGTCAGGCCTGCTTTGGGGTTGACGGCCGTCTGTCTGACTGTGGGGATGACATATTCGATGGGGTCCTCGACGGTCATGACATTGACTTCCGGGCTGTTGATGGCCATGAGAGCCGAATAAAGTGTGGTTGTTTTACCGGAACCCGTCGGTCCGGTTGAAATGATCAGCCCATAGGGGCGATGAATGTTTTTTATAAATCGTTCGAGATCTTCGGATTCGAACCCCAGAACCTGGATGTCTCCCACCACCTTGCTGTAGGACAAAAGACGCATGACAACTGTTTCGCCCAGATGGGTTGGAAAGGTCGAAACCCGGATGTCTATCTCGCCGACGGCTCCTTGGTATTTGATGCGGCCATCATGGGGGATATTCGGGTTGGAGATATCCATATCACCCATGATTTTAAAGCGGGTCACCAGGCTTTTACTGAAAGCTTTGGGAAAGAGGTAGTTCTGGTGTAAAACACCATCGATACGATAGTAAACACGCACCAGGTTGACATCGGGCACCACATGAATATCGCTGGCACCTATCACATGCCCTTTTTCGATCAGGCGGTCGGCGAGTGTGATGATCTGGGTATCCTCGTATTCATCCTCAAGGATCCCGGTGGTTCGCGTGGCTTTCTCGATGTCATCGTCAATGGCCTTGGCAGTCTGATAGTAGAGCTCGATATTCTTGGAGATCCACTCCTTGGGGGCGATAAAAGTGGTAACCCGATGGCCCGTCAACCGGGCAAGCTCATCTCTGGCAACCACATCAAAAGGGTTGTTGGTGGCCGCCTTGATAACGTTGTCTTCCATGGCAAAGGGGAAGATGTTGTGTTTCAAAACAAACTTCTGGGGAATTTCGGAAAGTAGTTGCTGATCCACCTGGACCGTTGTTTGGTCCAGGAGCTTGGCACCGCTCTGAACGGCGATACCTAATTGTAGCTGCTCTTCGGTGAGCCAGTCCAGCCGCAAAAGCACATCACCCATCATTTTACCGGTTTCCCTAGATTCGGCGAGAGCCATTTCAAGCTGATCTTGACCGATAAACCCCATTTCCAGCAGGATGTCTCCTAAACGCTTTTTCATTTGCTGTACCTCATATTAGGCTTTAAACCTTGTTTGGGGATCAAGCTATCGAAAAAATGTTACTTTTTCCCCACCTGGTCGCTGAAAGGGTCCCAGGATTCAAGGGTCCGAGGGGTCAAGTGTTTCTTCCAACCCCGGTGTTTTGTGCCAGGGTATCTACTTGGCCTGTCCGGACCCTGTCTGCTGGGTTGCCGGGGGCCTGGCAGCTTCCAGGGTCAGATATGCTTTCAGTTCTCTAATGCGTGTTTGGATTTCATGTCTTTCCGTTGTTGTCAGGGAAGTATTACTGTCCAGAAAACGCTGGTAGTTGTCGATGGCCTGGTTGTATTGTGCCAGACTGTCGTAAGCGATGGCCATGTTCAGCCAGAGCCTGGGGTTCCCGGGCGCCACTCTTTCCGCTTTCCGGTACATGGCAAGGGCTGTTTCATAGTCTCCCATACGACTGTGAGCAGCCCCCTTGTGAAACAGAATTTCGAACGTTGGTGCCGCCACATTTTTTTCGGCGCTGTCCAGAAAGACGAGGGCCTCTTGGGGTCTGTCCAGACCGATCTCCACCACGGCCAGGTTCAGTAATATTTCCGGATTGCCAGGTTCCTGCTGATTGAGGTTTTCCAGGATGGTGAGGGCTTCCGTAAACGAGGCCACCTGGATATAGGCAGATGCCAGATTAAAGCGGGTTGAGCGATGATCGGGGTTTCTTTTGAGTACTGCCTGGTACATCTGGATAGCCATTTCGAGTTTGTTCTGGCGATGGTAACTTAATCCTTTTTGGTAAAAGAGCTCCTCCACAGGGGCTGTTCCCGTGTCGATGGGAGTGACCGTCTTTTCTGTCTGCTTTGGGTTTGTATCTGCGGCCGGTACAGACTGGGGGCCAAGCGCTTCGGGTTCGATAACAGGGGGAGGAACTTTTTTTTCCGGAATTGTTGGTCGCTGTTTTTTTTCGGGCGATGGCTGTGAGACTTTTTTCAGGGGTTGAACTGGCGGAACCCCTTTTTGTGCCTCAGGCTCCACCACAGGCAAAGGCGGTTCCATGACCGTTGTGTTGGATGGGCTGGGCTGTTTTATTGACAGGGGTTCTTTAGACGCCACTGTTTCGGAAGATGCCGGCATATTGCTGACCTGGCCTGCAGAAACGGTTTCTTCGGGGGGGCTGACGCGGGGTTCGGCAACCAGGGGTGGCTGCAGAGCGGGCGACATGGGTTTTGAAAGCGATATCATCTCATAAAGATAAAAACCGGCCATGGCACAGATGAGCAGAACAATGACTGCAATACCATAGATCCTGACCTTATTTTTGGTTTTGCGCTCGGGATCATCTTTAAAAAGTTCCGTACCGGGGGGATGCTTTTGTTCTTTTTTCTTTTTCCGCAAAGCATCGTTCATAAGACTCATATGATTCACCTGTGGGTATGAGCGGGTTTTCCCCGTCAATTACAACCAGGTCCTTTGGGCCAGGTCAGGGATATTTGGTTATTCCGATGGCGGCAGTTACTTAAATCCGAATCACGAAATTCTAAACAATACCGAATGATCCAAACTCGAATGATCAAAACAAGATCTTGGGTATACCAGTTCAAGCACTATGTTTGAACGGCAATAGCGAGCGCATTCCCCGCAGCTTGCTGCAGGGTACTCTTCAATCATTTAAGCATTTGATATTTGGATTTGTTTCGCTTTTCGATATTCGTATTTAGAATTTTTCACACACTGCAATGTGTATAATATTAATCTCTTATAGGGTTGAGGTCGTGCCAGGCTCTTTGACCCGGGTACCTACTGTTCGATGTAGCGGTGCTCAATAACCGCGTCATATAGATCGTTGTCGGTTTTGAACTGTTTGGCCTCTTCCAGGGTATTGAAACTTCCGGTGTATAGCCCGAACCATTGACCCTTTTCTCCAAGATCAACCAAATTTGAATAGGATTGAATACCATTTTTACGAAGCTGGGCAGTGGCCTTTTCGATACGCTGCAAAGTCCTGAAAGATGCTACCCGTATAATATAAACCTTTTTCCGCTCGTTTGGGGGTATTGTCGCTGTCACCAAAGGTGGTGGCGCTTGGCCTTCACGTTTTATATCGGCCATATTTTTTTCCAGGGATGTACCCAGTTGGGATGCCTGTAACTTGGCCATCGCTATGGATATTGGCCTGGGCTCGGTTATGGTGACGGATTCAACCACCTGGGCCGGCAAATAATTTCTGGGTGCCAGATGCCAGATCACAACGACAATACCTGAATATACCAGACTCAGTATGGCGATGATGAGCAGCCATTTGCGTCTGCCTGAAGAAGAGGATATGGCGCTTGTATCGCCCTCCCAGAGCCCTTTGAGTTCTTTGACGGCTTTTTTTACATGGCCCTGGCTGATTTCATGTGTGTCCGCCACATAGCCCGCTGTGAGGGCATAATCGCAGATGCGGTTGATCAGTCTTGGGGTCCCTTGGGATATGGAGAAGATACGGCGAATGGCATCCGACTTGAAGCGGATATGACCCTTGTCTCCGGCCACAAACAGCCGCCGGGAAATGTATCCTTCCACTTCGGTTCTGGTGAGGGACTCGAGTCGGCAGGTCAGGGCCACACGTTGTTTGAGCTGTCTGAGTTCAGGTCTGGAAAGCTGTGTCAACAGCTCCGGCTGACCCACCAGAAGGATTTGAAGCAGCTTTTGCTTGTCTGTTTCCAGGTTGGAGAGCAGCCGCATATCTTCCAGGGAATCGATATGCATGGTCTGGGCATCATCGATAATGATGACGACCGGTTTATCGTTATCGGCGGACAGAAAAAAGGTGTTGAGGGCATCGATCAGTTCTTTTTTGGAGGCTTCTTTTGAATAGGGTATTTCCAGATCGTCCAGAATACTGGAAATGAGTTCGGTACCTGACAGGGACGGGTTGATGATATAGACCGTATAAGCTTTGCCTGCCAGTTTGTCCAGCAGGGACCGACAGATCGTTGTTTTACCAGTGCCGACTTCTCCCACCAGGAGGAGAAAGCCCATACGGCTGTTGATCCCGTACAGCAGTTTGTTGATGGCATTTTGATGGGTAACAGAATAAAAGAGATACTCAGGATCCGGCGTAATGGAAAAGGGTGCTTCGTTTAAATTGTAGAAATCGAGATAAACCCTTTCTTTTGCAGAATCAATATTTGATGCCGCACTGGTATTCATATCTCTTGTTATCCGTACGCGAAATGGTATAGGTTTAGGTGCGTGGTTAAACCGATCTTATTGGGTTTGATTGTGGGCGTAAAATATATTAGAAACCATTTTAAGTCAACCCATTAGAAAGGGTTTAAACACCATATCTAACACCAAAGAAGGCTGTTTCGGATCTGCTTAAAATGTTCACATAAGCAATGTATGCGACGCTTTTTTGTCGGTTCATGAAAGGTTCAAAACACAAGGTTTTTAAACCGCTTCAACGTTGTTACAATACAAAAGATCATGAAATCAATCAAAAGGGATGGCGTATCAAAACCCGAGATTTTGGCCCCGGCAGGCAGCAGGGCTTCTTTTTTATCCGCCATAGCTGCCGGTGCAGACGCGGTTTATTGCGGTCTGAAACAATTTTCTGCTCGCATGGCAGCGCCCAACTTTACCTTTGAAGAGCTGGCAGCCTTGACACGTCTCGCCCATGCCCGGGGAATCAAGGTGTATGTGGCCTTTAACACGCTGGTAAAGCCGGGTGAACTGGACCAAGCCGAAGTGTTTCTGCATCGCTTGCATCATGAGGTCAACCCAGACGCCCTGATTGTTCAGGACTTGTCTCTGATAGCTCTGGCACAGAAGATGGGTCTAAAAAAAGAACTGCATCTTTCTACCCTTGCAAATGTGAGTTTCCCACAAGCCCTCACGCTCGCAAAGCAAAGCCTTTCCGCAGACCGGGTGGTATTGCCACGAGAGTTGAACATCGACGAGATCAGAATGATGGCAGAAGCCTGCCCGGAGGGTTTAGGCCTGGAGGTTTTTGTTCATGGTGCCCTTTGTTATGGTGTCTCTGGAAGGTGTTACTGGAGCAGCTATTTTGGTGGAAAAAGCGGGCTAAGAGGTAGATGTGTGCAACCCTGCCGACGGCGTTACCGTGGTGCCGGTGGGGATGAAAGATTTTTTTCATGCCAGGACCTGAGCCTGGATGTCCTGGTAAAGGTACTTCTCACCATTCCGCAGATACGGACCTGGAAAATCGAGGGTCGAAAAAAGGGCCCTCACTATGTTTATTATACCGTAACAGCCTATAAGATGCTTCGGGACGAAGGGCGCGACCCCAAAAAGAAGCGTGCGGCACTCGGGCTTCTTGACATGGCCCTGGGGCGTGTGTCGACACATTACGGTTTTTTGCCACAGCGGCCTCAGAATCCTGTTGACGTCTCTACCCAAACCGGATCTGGTTTATTGCTGGGTCATGTTCGGGGTTCAATACACCAGCCCTACCTGGTTCCCCGGGAAGCGCTTTTAAAAGGTGATGCTCTCAGGATTGGGTATGAAGACGATGCCTGGCATGTGGTCAAACGGATGAAGCAATTCGTGCCTGCCAGGGGCCGTTTCAATCTGAAGGCATTTTCCCGGGATCGCCGGATAAAAGGTGCGCCTGTTTTTCTGGTGGATCGCGAGGAAGACCATCTTCGTGAAATGATGTTGCAGCTTGAGAAGGAATTGGTTATCGGGGAACCAATGTCACGGCATACTAAAAGGGCAAGCAAGTCCCTGGAAAGGACACGCCCGTCGACCTATAAAAAACGGTCGCCTGTGGATATGTGGGTGGATAGGAATTCGTTTTCCCAAAATCCTTCGGGTGAGACAGGTTTATGGTTGTCATCCGAATCCCTTGGTGCGTGTCAAAAGAATCTTGTGAAAAAAAAATGGTGGTGGCTGCCACCCGTGCTTTGGCCGGGGCAGGCAAAAAAGCTTCATGAATTGGTTGATATGGCCGGACGGTTGGGAGCCAGGCGTTTTGTCTTGAACATGCCCTGGCAGTCCGTTTTATTCAATAGGGCTAGGCGGGTGATCCTCTGGGCAGGGCCTTTCTGCAATATTGCCAACGGGCTTGCCATTGGGTCCCTGGAACGACTGGGATTTTCCGGTGCCATTGTCAGCCCTGAACTGGGGCAAAAGGATTTTTTGGTTCTTCCCGGGCAGAGCAAACTCCCCCTGGGAATTGTTATATCTGCCAACTGGCCGCTGTGTATTGCTAGAACATTGTCAGAACAGTTTAAGACAGGTATGCCTTTTACCAGCCCAAAAGGCGAAACATCCTGGGTTGCAAAATATGGGGATGATTTCTGGCTGTTTCCGAATTGGAAAGTGGATATTCGAAGAAAAAGAGAATTGCTGGCTAAGGCGGGCTACACCCTTTTTGTTCACTTGTCTGAACCGGTTCCGAAAACCATCAAAATCAAGCAGCGGCCCGGACTCTGGAACTGGAAACTGGAACTGAAATAGCGAGCGCTAACCCCATGGCTTTCTGTGAGGTTCTTCAATCAACTAGGAGAAAAAAAGTGAAGCCCGCATATGTTTTTTGCCATTCGTTGGAAGTGAGCCTTGGAATAGGACCCGATATCAAGGACATTACAGGAGAACTAACCCGCCTATCCAAGTTTTCAAAAATTGAATACGGTGTCCTTTGCGCCAATGTTGTCGGATCAACCGGTTCGCTAACGACGATTGAGTTTGAGCCGGGTGTCGTAAAAGATCTAAAGGATGCGATTCATCGCTTGGCACCACCTGACATGCCGTATGCCCATGAGCAGGCTTGGCATGACGGTAATGGGCACAGTCATGTCCAGGCAGCCCTTCTGGGTCCTTCCATTTCCATCGCGGTGAGAAATGGTCGACTATGTCTTGGAACCTGGCAACAGGTTGTGGTCATCAACCACGACAACCATGCCAGAAACAGGTCTATCGAAATAACCATCGCCGGCACCTGACCTGAAAGAATGAAGCGCCTTGCAGCAAGACCTCGGTGAGTTTTATCGCGTCGCCATGGGGAATACGCCACCGTTGCTGTTCAAATCATAAAACACCAATCACCAATCACCAAACACCAAATATTATTTATCCTTTAGACCGGATTTCAGTTTTTTTTCTAGATCGGCAAAGAGGTTCTTGCGTTTTTCTTTCTGGCCGGCCTGAATAGAGGCTACTTTTT
>JAHEIB010000240.1 GCA_024639645.1 Deltaproteobacteria bacterium | reverse complement strand
AAAGCGGTGGGTTATGACCCTGAAAAGGAACAGCAAATGCTTTATAGGGTCAGAAGCGATGTGGTCGAAAAACTGGTGGATCAGAAGATTATCGATCAGGAAATCAAGCGTTACAAGATTACTGTCAGCGACCAAGAAATCGACAACGATATCGAACAGATCAAAGAAAGCAAGTTGTGGACGGATGAGGAATTTCGAGAAGCCCTGGAATATGAGAACATGACAATCGAATTTTACCGGGAGAGGTTGAAAAAACAAGCCCTGAGGGCAAGACTCCTTAACACGGTCGTAAGATCTAACATAGTGATAACAAAAGAGGATATTGCTGCATACTATACAAGCAATATTGAGAAATATCAGGGCGAGTTGAAGTACCACCTTCGCAACATTATCATGCGGGTATTGGGGGATGTCGGCACGGACGGGAAGCGGTTTGTTCTGGAGAAAATGGAGAATATTGAAGCAGCCCTGGAAAATGGAGCATCTTTCGAATCGCTTGCCCGACAGTACTCGGAATCGGTGCTGGCAAAAAATGGTGGTGATCTCGGGATGTTGGCATACAAGGACTTTTCATCCCAACTGAAGGAAGCGCTGGAAGGTCTTACCATAGGTGAGCACACTGCGGTTTTGGATACTGATCAGGGGTATCAGATCTTTTATATTGAAAATATATTGAAAGAAAATGAAAAGCCTCTGGAGGAGGTCTATTCACAGATCGAGAGTACCCTGTACAAAGAGCTTTCTGAAAAAGCATTTATCGATTGGCTTAAAACCCTGCGGGAAACATCTCATATAAAGATAATCCTCTAAAATTGACGATCCCGCTAAAAACTGGAATAGATACCATTTACAAGCGTATTTTGTATTTGGTGTATAGTGTTTGGTGGGTGAACAGTTTGGTATATGGGTATAATTCATACAAAACACAGATTTAATCATTTGATTTTTTTCGGTAATCATTGCATGATCTTTTAGAAACTGAGATTTCTTCCAAATAAGTAGAAACCATCTCGAATTTGAAACGCTCATCATAGGTTATAATTACAGGACGGCATGCCCATGGGTGATCGAAATACCATTCTAATGGAAAGCATCAAACGACTGTTACGGCGCAATGCCGTCCCCCACTTGCGTAAGATTGTTGCCAAAACCCATGCCGCCGATCTTTCCAGAATCTTCAATTCACTTTCCCTGACGGAACAGCTCAAGCTTTTCAGCTTGATCCAAGATATTGAACAGAAAGGCATCCTGTTCAGTGAACTGGAGGAGGACACGCTCTTACCCTTTGTGGAAGCTTTGAAGATTGAAGATGTCGTGGCGATCTTTGAGGATATGCCCACCGATGATGTTGCCGACATAATCGGCAAGTTACCGGAAGAGACATCAGACGCAATTCTTCGTAAAATGCGGACGGAAGGGTCGGAGGAAATCGAAGGCCTGCTCCGTTATGAAGACGATACCGCCGGCGGTATCATGGTACCTGATTTTATCGCGCTGAGTGAAGATGTCACCGCAGGGGAGGCGATCAAGTCTTTACAGAAAGAGCATCAGGATGTGGAGATGCCCTTTTATCTCTATGTCATCAATGAATACGGTAATCTGGTGGGTGTTAGCTCCCTCAGACAGCTGGTGGTTGTGTTACCTGAAACACCCCTGAAAGATTTCATGGTGACAGATGTCTTTTCAGTGAAGACAGATATGGATCAGGAAGAAGTTGCAAAAATCGTTGCCCGATACGATATCCTGGCCGTACCCGTGGTGGACGAAACCAACAAACTGGTGGGCATCGTAACCGTTGACGATGTCATCGATATTTTCCGGCGCGAGGCGACTGAAGATATCTTGAAGATGGCGGGTGTGGGTGAGGATTTTGTTGAAACGAAATCCGTTATTAAGAGTACGCGTATACGACTTCCCTGGCTTTTTGCCAGCTGTCTTGGGGGTATCGTCGCCTTTTTCGTCATCGGTTATTTTGAAGAGAGTCTGAGAAAACTGACCTACCTGGCGGCTTTTATCCCGGTGATCATGGGTATGGGCGGCAATATTGGCACCCAATCCTCCACCATTGTCGTTCGGGGTCTTGCCACGGGCCGGATAGACACAGGTGAGTTGTGGCCGGTGGTTTTTAAGGAACTTTCCATCGGTTTGATTCTCGGGCTTGTTTACGGTCTTCTCATCGGATTTGTGGCACAGCTGAAATACAGTACGATCATGCTTGCCATTGCCGTGGCTTCTTCGGTCATTTGTTCCATGTCTGTAGCGGCACTTGTGGGTTCCCTTGTTCCCATGCTCTTTGCAAAAATTGAGATTGACCCGGCCGTGGCAACAGGTCCCTTTGTAACGACCGCCATCGATATTATCAGTGTGTTTTTCTATTTTGCCATTGCCACCTCGCTCTTAGGTATTTGACCCAAAATGGCGCTTTTTTCATCCCCTGCTATTCTGATCCGTCGTCTGGATTATGGCGATTTCGATTTAATCATCACGTTTTTAACCTACGAGCAAGGCAAGATGACCGCCATCGCAAAGTCGGCCAAACGAAGTAAAAAACGATTTTCAGGCGTACTGGAATTGTTCTCTCTTCTTGATATTGTTGTCAGCACAAGTAACCGCAAGGGACTGCCTGTTCTTACCGAAGCCTCTTTTTCCAGATCCTTGAACCATATCAGGGGGAATATCACCAAAACCGCATATGCCAGCTACTGGGCGGAACTCGTCAACGACACCCTGGAAGAAGGCAGACAGCAGGTGGCGGTTTTTGAGCTTTTGGATTATGCACTCAAAACCCTTGATGTTGGAGATATACCTGATGAGGTTTTGAGTATCCTGTTTCAGATGCGCCTGCTTACCTTGTCCGGGCTATGCCCGAATTTGAATTATTGTTGCACCTGTCATTCGGACATGGCAGATAATAACCAGTATAAAATCAATGTTGACCTGGCTAAGGGTGGTGTGGTTTGTGAACATTGCACACCTTATTCGCACGCTCAACGATGCCTTGCAAGAGGAACCATTAAACAGTTGCAGTGGCTGAACACGTGCGATTTGAACAAGGCAGGGAGAATGCGTTTTTCGCCCACAGCCATGCGGGAGAGTCTCGCATTTCTGGAAGCCTTTGTCCCGTACCACCTGGGAAGGGAACCGAAAAGTCTGAAGTTTTTACGACGGCTTCGCTTGCAGGCGGAGTGAAAACTAAGGCCCCGGGGGTCCGAGGTGAACTGAGGGCTGGAGGGTCACTTCGAGCAAGGAGCTGTTAGCAAATTCCCGGCCTCCCAGTTTCCGGGCATTATAAGCCGAACAAGGCGGCGCAGCCGCATTCAATAAAATCGCGAACGAGTTTATATGACGATACCTATCAGAGAACTCTTGAAAGACCGATACGTTGAGGCCTCGGCACCCTGTCGTATTGACATGGGCGGGACATTGGACCTGAGTACATTTTTTCTACCCCTGAGGCGTTTTCGGCCGTGTACTTTTAACATCGCTCTTGATCTGCGGACAACGGTGACTGTAAAGCCGGGTCGAATAGGTGTCACACAGATCAAATCAAGTGGCTTCAAACCCACAGCCTTTTCGATTTCCCAGGCGCCCTTTGATCATCCGCTGGGACTGATGTTTGCCATTGCCAATTATTTCGGTGCAGACGGCGTAGAGATTGCCATTGATTCCGCCTCTCCTCCCAGAAGTGCTCTGGGGGGATCGTCATCAGCGGCGGTAGCATTGGCAGCAGCGTTTCAAGCAGTTCTGTCTGCCGCAGGGGCAGCAGTGACAACGGTTCGTGAGACAGCTTTGCTGGCACATGCTCTGGAGGCG
>JAHEIB010000098.1 GCA_024639645.1 Deltaproteobacteria bacterium | reverse complement strand
TCATGCACGGGATGGGTACGATCCAGCAAGGTGAGAGCGTGAAGGGCGCTGCCAGATTTTCCAAAGGTGAGGGCAGACATGGGTTATTTTAGGGTTCGAGGGTCACAGGGTGGAGCAGGGTTTGAGGGTCCGAGGGTGATACAAGGGTTGGAGGGTGGCTGAGGGCCATCTGTTATAGAAAGGAGGTCTTTCATGAAATGCCATCCAATACCACGCATGTTGAGCCTGCTTGTGATCTGGCTTCTGACGGCAGGGAGTATCTCAGCCCAGGAAAATAATCCAACGGTTTTCATCCACGCCAATCTGATACCCATGACCAGCGAAATTGTTCTGCCCGATCAAACCGTGATTGTGCATGGGAAAAAGATCATTGCCGTTGGTCCAGATAACCTTACAGCCATGCCGCAGAAAGCAAGGGTTATAGACTGCAGTAGCGCATACTTGATGCCGGGTCTGGCCGACATGCATATGCATCTGAGATACAACTGGATGAGCGATGTCTGGCCGGTATCCCCCTTGAAACTTTATCTTGCCAATGGCGTCACAACGATCCGTTGTTTTGGACCATTAGGGAAGCCCGGTCGGTATGGCCTTACATGGCGGAAAGAAATTGATGAGGGACGTCTTGTGGGACCCAATATTTTGACCTGTGGCCCCCAGTTGAGGGGTCACTTCAAAAAAGACCCGGAAAATATCGTCATCAGTCAGAAATATCAGCAATTTGACTTCCTTAAAATCTATTCCTATGTAACTAGGGATGAGTACTATAGCATCATGTCAACAGCCAAAAAACTCAAATTTTATACTGCCGGGCACATCCCGTTTCAGGTGGGCCTGGACGGTGTTCTGGCTCAAGGCATGGATGAAATTGCCCATATCGAAGAGTTGTTGTGGGAGTTCTCAGATTTCGATCGTCGGCGGTATTTTAAACGGGAAGGGGAGTGGATGACCTATGTTATCCGGCAAACCTTCCGTCAACTTGAACCCTATCTCGAACTCGGCCCGCAGGATAGAGACCGGAGGCTCGATGACATGGTTGCACCGGTAGTGAGAAAACTCAAAGGCAGAGACATTCCTGTCTGCACCACCCTGGTGGTGGATGATGTTATTGTGCAGAAGCTTTTCGAGCAGGATCTTTTCTTGGAAAAGCCCGAAATTAAATATATGCCCAATGGCTACCGGGAACGTGTTTTAGCCGGGAAAGAGAAACACCAGCGGCAGTTCAAAGGAGGTGAGGTGTTTGCACCCTTCAAGTACGCGCTGGATAAGAAGTTGTTAATCAAATTTAAAAAGATTGGTTTGCCTTTGCTGCTGTCCACGGATGCCGGAACCGGCGGTATGGGAATCGTACCGGGTTTTTCCCTCCATGACGAGCTTGAAATCCTGGTGGAAAACGGCTTTACTCCCTATGAAGCCATTGCCGCGGGTACCACTGTTGCTTCCAAGGTTGTTGCGCGAATGAACGGACAGGATAATTTCGGTGTTATTCTGCCCGGTAAAAGAGCGGATCTTGTGCTTCTGAAACAAAATCCGCTAAAAGATATATCCAATACCCGAAAGATAAGTGGTGTCATGGCTGCCGGCAGGTGGTATGATGAGGAAACACTGGATGAATTTCTCGAAAAGCAATAATCGATAAGCTGTTTATTGCATAGTGCTTATTGCTCAAAGCTTAATTCTCAATAGAAAGGATCTATGATTGGTACTCCCTGTTGAAACGGTGGTGACATTTTTCACAGCTTCCGTGATTCTGGCTCTTGTGCCGGGGCCGGACAACATATTTGTTTTGACCCAATCGGCGTTGCATGGCAGAGTATCCGGACTGTGGGTGACCCTGGGACTTTGCACCGGACTTGTTGTCCATACTACGGGTGTGGCGCTGGGGGTGGCTGTCATTTTTCAGGTTTCTGCCATGGCTTTTTTCCTGTTAAAAATCGTGGGTGGGTGCTACCTGCTTTATCTTGCCTGGCAGGCATTTCGTGCTTCGGCAACCCAAACTGTATCCGGGGAAGATTGTGGGATGAATTGGGGAAGACTTTATCGTCGGGGCATTATCATGAATGTCACCAATCCCAAAGTCTCAATTTTTTTTCTGGCATTTTTACCGCAGTTTGCGGATCCCGTTCGTGGACCCCTGACCCTTCAGATCGTCATGCTGGGCTTTATTTTCATCATTGCAACGGTGCTGATTTTCGGGAGTGTTGCCCTGCTTGCTGGAACTATCGGCGAATGGCTCAATACATCCCCTAAGGCGCAGCTGGTTTTGAACAAGGTGGCAGGGTTTGTTTTTCTTGGGCTCGCCCTAAAGCTCATGGCAACCCGGCAATAATTTGGGAATACAAGACCTGGTATTGATGGATGTGTAGGGATTAGCTCTAAGCCGCAAGCTGTAAGCGGCTTATAGCTTATAGCTCACAATTGTTTTTAATGTGGAATGGTTTGATGGAAAAGCCTCCCGGCTCTCTAAATTAACAGTAAAAAGGAAAAGCATTGACCGACTTAATAGCACCGATACATTACAGAGAACTGGCAGATAAAGATCCCGAAACCGTCTGTCGGCGTGCGGGATGTCGTTACGACAAAGACAAGCAGTGCTACGAACTGGAAGTCTGGGGGGAGATCTATAACATTTATCCCCATAAACCACGAATTGAGTACCAGGGGAGAGATTCTCAAGCGATTCATGAGTATTTATCCATCTTCATTGTGCACTACCTCCTGACTGCCATGGAAGCGGCTGTCGAGAATGAATGGATTTCCGAAAAGGATATTCCCGGAGGACCCACCTTTTTTCGCGGCCCGCATGCCATCCCAACCGATCTGATAACCCGGACCTACGAGAACGATATCGCGGCCTTTGGGCAGCGATGCAGAGTACTGCGCGGAGAAGCTGTTGAAATGGGCGACACAGCCTTTCGATTTCAAATCACAGAGCGACTGCCGGTTGTGGTGCTTTATTGGCAGGGCGATGATGATTTTCCCCCAGAGGCCCGCATGCTGTTCGACCGATCGATTTGCAGGTTTCTTGCCCTGGATGTTGTGTTTGCCCTGGCAGTAGAAATATGTGCCCGGATTGCTAGGCCGGGCGGAGAATGAAGCGTTTGAGGGTGATACAAGAGTTGGAGGGTGGCTGAGAGCATATAGCAGATAACAGCATGCCAGCTTCCAGGCATCCTAGCGTCCCAGCATGCAAGGGTCTGAGGGGGGCTGAGGGCCATTAGCGAAAGCCACTTAACAGCCTACAGTATAAACGCCTAAAAGGCTATTAAAGGTTGTGAGGGGAAATAGGGTTCATTGAGTTTATTGGGTTTCTTGGGTTCATCGGGTTGATCTAACGGAAACGCGATGAAGGCCATATGCCAACGGCATTATGCAACACGATGAACCCAAAGAACACAATAAACAGATTAACTAAAACAGGAGGTACCCCATGCATAATGGTATTAATCAACAATGGTGTCTGACGTCCAGACCCCAGGGGCTCATAAAGGAATCTGATTTTGAATGGCGAGAAGAAACCTTGCCGGTTCCTGGAGATGGAGAGCTTCTGGTAAGGATTGTCTACCTGTCTCTGGACCCGGCTGTTCGGGGGTGGGTAATGGATGTCAAGTCTTACATGCCGCCAGTGGCACTGGGTGAGGTAATGAGGGGTATTGCACTTGGGGTTGTGGAGCAGTCCAATCATCCCAAGTTCAAGGTCGGGGATCTGGTTCAGGGCTTGCTGGGGTGGCAGACCTATGCGCTTTCGGACGGTACGGGACTGGCACGTCTGCCAAAGGACGGGGTTCCGGATTTGACAGCCTACCTGGGACTTTTGAGTATGGTGGGACCGACGGCTTATTTCGGGCTTCTGGATGTCGGCAAGCCAGAGGCCGGAGATACCCTGGTGGTGTCAGCGGCTGCCGGGGCGGTGGGGTCCATCGTCGGGCAGATCGGAAAAATAAAGGGCTGTCGTGTGGTGGGCATTGCTGGTTCCGACGAAAAGTGTCGCTGGATTACGGAAACGCTCGGTTTTGATGCCGCCGTCAATTATAAAACAGAGGATGTCAGGGGCCAATTAAAGACACATTGCCCCCAAGGTATCGACATCTTTTTCGACAATGTCGGCGGGGCCATACTGGACACCGTCCTAACCTTGATCAATGTCAAGGCACGCATCGTTATTTGCGGTCTGATATCACAGTACAATGCTCAAAAACCCGTACCGGGACCTTTCCATTTCAGCAGTATTCTTACCCAGCGCGTGCGGGTTCAGGGCTTTGTCATCGGCGATTACCTGGATCGAATTCAGGAAGCCGTTGCAGACCTGGGGAAATGGCTTGTACAGGGAAAAATTCAATACCGGGTCCATGTGGTGGAGGGGCTGGAGAAGGCGCCCCAGGCCATCAACATGCTGTTCGACGGCTCCAACAAAGGCAAGCTTATGGTGAAGGTGTCCGACCCGGATGGCTCATAATATATTCGGGCTAACCCGGGTATGTCACAAACCTGATCGGTTCTGGCGCAAGGCATTTCGGCCTGAAGCCGTAATGTACTACTGCCAAGGCTGAATAACGCAGTGCCAGGGTCGATCAGGAAAGCCCGAAGGCTTAAACTTGACGAATCAAATAGCCAGCCATTCTAATCACACACGGTACCATTATGATTGATATGCAATATTTTAATAATTTGCCGACATTTAAAGATAACCAAAGAAAATATCGTCAAGTTTCATGAAATAATCGGGCTAAAGAGCCATACCGACTGCCACCTCAGCCCGCTTTTCCTTACCGAATAGCTGCTCCACAAGGGCCAGTGAAAAATCCACAGCTGTGCCGGCCCCCTGACTGGTAATGCAGTTTCCATCCACAACCACAGGGGATGCTGCGCGATCTTTATTGGTGAGCTGTTCCACAAATGCTGGGTGGCAGGTGGCCTGGCGCCCCTCCAGCAATCCGTGGTGTTCCAGAATTACGGCCGGGCTAGCGCAGATCGCGCCATAGAGCTGACCAGTTTCCCGTTGGTGTTTCAGCAAGCTGACCAGGTCCGCGGAATCCCGCAGGTTTTCGGCGCCCGGGATACCGCCGGGCAGCACCACCAGGTCATATGCTTGGTTCAGACAATTTTCCAGCAGGGTGTCAGCCGTGATCACCATTCCGCGGGAAAAGGTAACCTGCCGACTTCCCGTAACCGATGCCACCGTTACATTGGCATCGGCCCGTCGCAGCACATCGATGATAGCGACAGCCTCCAGATCCTCAGTGCCCTCGGCAACCGGTACCAGTACATTTTTTCCCATGATTAGCTCCTTTCAATTTATACCGCTTGTCATAATAATGTTCCGAAAATAGGATGGCGGCATAAGGGTTTGTAGCAGAAAAACAGTCCTCAATCGGAACGTTTTTCCGACAACTCCTATATACGATCAAGATAAGAATCGTTCAGTTTATACAATATATATGTTTTGCACGTCTCAAAGTCAAATTTGCTTTGATATGGAAACCAAAAAATCATTTTGACTGACCACACTATTTTGGGTAAAGTTCTATTAAGCGTTTTGGGTTTGGTGAACGGATGATTTTAATATCCGCTAAATTTACCATAGTGAGGTATATCTATGAATTTTGGCTACACCGGTAAGATATTGCATATAGATTTAACAAATCATGATATTGACGTGGAAGAACAGGATGCGTCATTTTATCGGAGCTACCTGGGCGGTAGGGGAATTGGTTATCACTACATGATGAAAATGGTGCCTTCCCGGACCGATCCCATGTCACCGGAGAATATTCTCGTAATGGCCACAGGCGTAATGACGGGATCCCCGCTTGCTGCTTCCTGTCGATTTGCTGTCGTTGGGAAATCCCCGCTTACTGGGACCGCAGCAGAGTCGGAATCAGCCGGTTTTTTCGGGCCGGAGCTTAAAATGGCCGGTTTTGACGCCATTGTGTTTCAAGGACGATCCGAAACACCGGTGTATCTCTGGATAAATAACGGCCAGGTAGAAATTAAAGATGCAACGCATATCTATCAATTGGGTGCAAAAGAAGTTGAAGATGCCATCCGGGATGAATTGGGTAGCAGTAAAATCAGGGTGGCTCAAACAGGCCTTGCCGGCATCAACCAGGTTCTTTTTGCTAACATTACAAACAACCTGGGTCATTTTAACGGTCGCAACGGATTCGGCGCTTTAATGGGATCCAAAAATATTCGGGCGGTTGCCGTTCTGGGTTCTGACAAAATCAACTTTTTCAACCGGGATTTTCTTGACCGAAAGGCCAAGGAATATGCCACGACCTTTCGTGACAATCCCCTGGGTGAAGCACTGTATACCTATGGCACCACTGCATTTGCCAAAACACTGTCTGATGCAGGGGCCTTGCCGGTGGACAATTTCCGGCGCAGCGCACTTGACGATCCCACACCCATCAGTGGCGATACCTATAATAAGCTGTTGCTTAAAAAAAGAAAAGGCTGCTACAGGTGTCCGATTCAATGTAAAAGAGGCATTACTCTGGACGATCCAAAATATGGTGTTGATTCGCGTTATGGGGGGCCTGAATACGAAACCATTGCGGCCCTGGGTACCAATCTGAACATCGTGGATCTAAAAGCCATTGCAAAGGCAAATGAGATTTGCAACCGCTATTGTATGGATAGTATCAGTGCTGGAATGACGATCGCTTTGGCCTGCGAGTGTTTTCAGGAAGGTATCATTTCAAGGGAAGATACCGGAGGATTAGCGTTGCGCTTCGGTGATGCCGATCTGATGATTCAGCTTCTGGAGCTGATTGCCCGACGGGAAGGGTTTGGTGATATTCTGGCAAACGGGTCTGGTCGCCTGGCCAAGAAATGGGGGGTTGAGGACCAACCCTGCAACCTCTCGGTAAAAGGCCAGGAAATTTCCATGCATGACCCACGCGTGAAGGTCGGTGTGGGAATAGGTTTTGCGGTCAGCACCTACGGCGCTGATCATATGACCGCTGCGCATGATCCTATGTTATGCGATGAAAACTCGTTTTCTTTTAAATCTGTCAAAGCCTTGGGAATTGATAAGGCTATTTCCGCCACAGAGATTACCAATGATAAAGTTCGAAGCTACATGCAGCTGGAAAAATTGTGGCGCATGATGGATGCACTGGGACTGTGTGTATTTGGATACGCACCCCGGGGTGTGATACCGTTGGATGTCATGGTTCAATCCTTAAATGCCATAACAGGATGGAATACCGATATTGACGAACTGTTGACAGCTGCAGAAAGAGGTTCCATGCTGGCACGTGCATTTAACAGCCGTGAAGGATTTACCATTAAAGATGATCGGCTACCAAAGCGACTTTTCAATCCCAAGCCCGATGGCCCAGGTTCCGGCAAAAAAATATTTGAAGAAAATGATTTTAATAAAGCCATAGCTTTGTACTACAATATGATCGATTGTGATTCTGAAACCGGCCGACCGAGTCATGAAAAATTGATTGCCTTAGGGCTTGATTGGTTGGAAGAATTGTTGTGATTGGTAAATTTAGTCCATGTAATACTCAGGGGGACAATATGGAAAAAACGAATTGGAATCCAGGCACACTTTTGGGAATTTCCGGTCAATACTGGAAAACATGTACCCTGCATGCTGCCGTAAAACTTGACATATTCACGACCATCGGCGATGAGGCAATGAGCGGTAGCACAGTCGCAGAGAAAATCAATGCCGATGCCGATGCGGTTGGGCGTCTGCTAAACGCCCTTGCGGCTTTGGGACTTCTGGAAAAAAAGGTTGATACATTTCTCAATATCGATGCTGTGGGGCGGTTTCTGCGAAAAGATTCCAAGACCTATCTGGGCTATATGATATTGCACCACCACCACCTGGTGGCGTCCTGGTCAAAATTGGACCAGGCTGTCCTTACGGGCAAGCCGGTTCGAACCCGCTCATCTTTCAATGATGAATCGGTTCGCGAGGCTTTTCTCATGGGGATGTTCAACAATGCCATGCTGCAGGCACCCCACCTGGTTGAAACCTTTGATTTATCGGCATGCCAAAACCTGCTGGACATGGGCGGCGGCCCTGGCACCTATGCGATTCACTTTTGTCTGCAGAATCCCCAGTTAAATGCCGTTGTCTTTGATCTGCCCACCACACAACCCTTTGCAGAAAAAACCATCGCCCAGTTCGGTTTGAGGGATCGCATTTCGTTTATGGCGGGTAATTATGTCACAGAAGCGATAAAGGGCCGGTACGATGTTGTCTGGATGTCGCATATACTGCATGGCGAAGGACCCCTGGATTGCCGGGACATGATCCAAAAAGCAGCAGCGACGCTGACATCCGGCGGTATGTTGTTGCTGCATGATTTTATTCTGGACGATACCAGAGACGGCCCTTTGTTTCCGACACTTTTTTCCATGAACATGCTTCTGGGAACTCCCGAAGGAAGAAGCTATACGGAGCAGGAACTTGTGGATATGATGAAACAGGCCGGGCTGAGCGATATCCAAAGGGCGCCATATTGTGGACCCACCGAATCGGGGATCCTGTCTGGTAAAAAAACAACCTGATATGAGCGATTGCCGATCTTACCGCATCTACGGTATCAGGTGCCATACCGCATAGTTCACTATAGCGGAACGACATTTTCCTTGTAACTACGGCAACCTTGACAATCGCTCAAATTAAGATAACTTAGCCAGCAGGAGGAACAGATGGAGGCAGTAAAGATAAAAATTGAAAATATTCTGTATGCAACCGATCTTTCCGAAAGTGCCCATCATGCGTTTTCATATGCCGTCAGTCTTGCAAACCAGTACGGTGCCAAGTTGACACTTTTAAATGTTATACCGGAAATACCCGCCATCGTCGAAAGCAGCAAGGCTATCGGTTATATCGGGGAAAACAGATGGAAGGCGTTGGAGGAGAGAAATTTTCAGGCAGCCAAGGACGCACTCATCGGCAAAAGAAAGGATCATCTTTTGATGCGGGAAATCCTCGATCAGTTCAGTGAAAAAGCCCGCTCGGATTACAGCCGCGATGAGGAGATGGTGGATGACATTGTGGTCAAAAAAGGCAATCCAGTGGAAGTGATCCTGGCGGTTGCCAAAGAGAAAAACTGCGATCTGATCGTCATGGGGACCCATGGCAGGGGGGCCCTGGCGGATGTCGTGATGGGAAGCACCGCCAGGCGAGTTATCCGCCGTTCTCCCACACCTGTGCTTGTGGTAAGGCTTCCTAGTGATTCGTAGAATTATTGTCTTGTATACCAAAAATAATTTTATCATGAAAACACGAAAGTACGAAAATTCAATAAAACACATTTCGTGTTTTCAAGTTTTCGTGTTTTCGTGATTATTCTTTTTCACCAAGCGCCCCCCTCTGACCAAATCATCCCGCAGATACCCCTGTTACATCTTGTTACAAACTGTTACCCCAGAGAAAAGCATTTCTTCAAAAATAGACGTATCCTTCCTTTAACAAAACGGCACGAATGGTTTTTCCGTGCCACGCTACCAATAACCATGGATGACAAAAAGGGGGGAAATATGCTAAGAACACTAACATTCACCGTATTGATTGCAGTTCTGGGAGTGGGTTCATTGGTTTTTGTGGGGTGCCGGCATCCTGGTCACCAAAGGGGCGCCGCTTTTATGATGGACTACATGGCAGAAGCCCTGGATCTAACTGAGGCGCAACAGACCATGGCCAATTCCTACAAGGATGAAATTCTGGCCAAGATCAAGACCAAGCATTCGGAAAAGAAAGAAATGCACGATGAACTCAAACGCCAGTTGAGCGGCAATACTATAGACACCGTTCGTGTCAAGACGCTCATTGTCGAACACAGGGCCGGGATGGATGACGTGATAGACCTTGTTGTGGATCGGATAGCGGAATTTCACGCGACTTTATCGCCGGAACAGCGCGAAAAACTGGTGAGCAAGCTAGAGAAGTTCGAAAAGAAGCATCGACGCGAATGGGCAGAGTAATTATATGATGAAACAGTCGATTCTGATTATTGACGACGATAAAAAGCTGAACCAGCTACTGGTAACGTTTTTGGGAGAATTCGGTTTTAAAGTTCTCACCGCCACACGTCCGACCATTGGTCTGAAAATGCTGGAAAAAGAAGCGCCTGACCTGGTGATTCTGGACATCATGTTGCCGGAAATGGATGGTTTTCAGGTTTGTAAAACCATTCGTGAGAGCCATTCCGTACCCATCATAATGTTGACCGCCAGAGGGGAAACCACCGACAAGATTGTGGGGCTTGAACTGGGAGCAGATGACTATCTGCCCAAACCGTTTGAGCCACGGGAATTGGTGGCCCGCATTCATTCGGTGATACGCCGGACAAGCGGTATGGGGGAAAGTCGCCCCATATCGTTTGGCCCTCTTAAGATTGATTTTACCAGACGCAGCGCCCATTTATACAATGATTTAGTGGACTTGACCACCAACGAGTTCACGGCACTGGCTTTTCTGGTGAAAAATGCAGGCAGGGTGCTCGACAGAGATCAGATCTTGCAGGAATTGAGAGGGATGGATTCAGAGGCATTCAACCGTTCCGTTGATATCACCATGAGTCGTCTGCGTCAAAAACTGAAAGATGACCCCAAGGCGCCGAATTTTATCAAGACCGTATGGGGCGTTGGGTATGTGTTTATTGGGAAAAATAGCGATAAGCTGTAAGCCATACGCTTGTTACCGGTAGGCCTGCTTTCAGCTTAATGCTTACCGCTTATAGCTCAGGACCCAGATCCTAACTTGTGAGATTCAGACAAATCATGCGCTTCCAATGGTTCAAGAAAATATTCAACTCCGTTTTTACCAAAATAGTGACGATCATTCTGATTGCCGGCATTGCCATCAATATCGCATTATGGGGTTTCTTCTGGTCTTATCGGGCCATGGCCGGACGGCCTTTTCACAGAAATATTCATCAATATCTCAACTATGTAATCGATGATCTGGGAACGCCTCCCAGTTATGAACGTGCCAGTGCCTTGGCTCATCAGGTTGGTCTTCAAATTCACTTTCAAAATTCGGACACCTCCTGGTCCACATCACCCAATACCATTGATCGCCGCAGAATCCATTTTCGAGACTGGGGAGACAAACCAAATATTCGCGGGGGCATGTCCCATGGCCGGTTTTTTATCGAATATCGACACGACAGGGGTGATTTTATTTTTGAACTGTCGGGTGAATACGAAAAAAATCCGGCCCTGAAATGGATTCACGGTCTCATCGTTTTATCGATTTCACTGATTTTGCTGGGCGCTTATGTGTTGATCCGAAGGATTATGCGGCCTATCAAGTGGCTTGATACAGGTGTAAAAGAAGTGGGTCGGGGCAATTTAAAGCATCAGGTTCCTGTTACAAAAAAGGATGAGCTTGGCCAGTTGTCCCTGGCTTTCAATACCATGACCCAAGATCTCGACGAGATGCTCATCGCAAAGGAACAACTGCTGCGGGATGTCAGCCACGAACTGCGCTCTCCCTTGACCCGCATGAAAGTAGCGCTTGAATTCGTAAAAGAGGGTAAAACCAGGGAGCTGGTGCAATCCGATATCCAGGAAATGGAGGAGATCATTACCCATATTCTGGATACCGCTCGTATACATCACGATCACAGTCGGATCAAACGCCGGGAAATCGATCTCGCAGAAGTCATCCGTGATGTGGCTGCTATCTATGGTCAGCAGCAGCCCGGTGTCATATTCAGTAATAAACCATCTTCTGTTTTGTGCATGGCAGATCCGGAGCAGATCACCATTGTTTTGAAAAATATTCTGGACAACGCCATCAAATATTCAAGAGAAGACAGTAAAGCAATTCAGATTTCCACTTATGCCAAGGATGGATGGGCTTTCATCGAGATCCAGGATAAAGGCATCGGCATTGAACCGGAAGCCTTGAGATATATCTGGGAGCCGTTTTACCGGGCCGACAAGTCACGATCAAGGGATACCGGCGGGTATGGACTGGGGCTAAGCCTGTGTAAAACCATTATCGAAGCCCATGACGGCACCATAGACATTCGCAGCATACCCGGCAAAGGCACCACTGTGTCTTTGGCACTTCCTTCCCAAAAATAGATGCCTATACTTCATCTGTATTCTTTCCCATCAGGTAATATCCTAAGCCTTATAGGGTTGTCAGAAAAACGTTCCGATTGAGGATCGTTTTTCTGCTACAAACCCTTATACCGCCATCCTATTTTCGGAACATTATTATGACAAGCGGAATAAAACCTCCCACCACTCCCGTGCAGGTGGGAGTGCAGAAAACCGATACCCGAATTCCACACCAAATCGTAAAAAGT
>JAHEIB010000097.1:5756-12307 GCA_024639645.1 Deltaproteobacteria bacterium | reverse complement strand
ATGCATGACCCGATACGTGAATGGCGGATATTTTTTCATAGATGACATCCGCGCCCCGGCGATAGAGATTGTTGATAATATTGGCAATGGCTTTTTCATTGCCTGGAATGAATTTCGAAGAAAGCAGAATCGTATCTTCCGGTTCGATGCTGATCTGTTTATGCGTACCGGCAGCCATTCTGGCCAGCGCCGACATGGGTTCACCCTGGCTTCCAGTCATGATCATGACGATTTCGTTTTCCGGAAACTCACCAATGGTATCAACCTCGATCTCCATGTCGGTGGGAACTTTTAAAAATCCCAATTCCTTGGCAATACGAACACTCAACTCGATGCTCCTGCCATTGAAAACCACTTTGCGGCCCAGAGCAACCGCAATATTCACCACCTTCTGTATACGCGTAATGTTCGATGCGAACAAAGCCACAATAATGCGTCCGGAACAATTCTCCGCCAGACGCGAAAGAGACTCCCCGATCTGTTTTGCCGAGATCGTATAGCCTTCCTTTTCCACGTTGGTAGAATCCGAGAGCAAGGCCAGAACGCCGGCTTCACCCCACTGGGCAAAGCGGCCCACATCCGTTTTCATTTCATCCAGGGCCGTGTGGTCGATCTTGAAATCACCGGTATGGATAATCGTTCCCACGGGTGTTTTGACGGCCAAACCCACACCATCCACAACGCTGTGGCAAACCCTGATAAACTCAAGTTCAAAAGGACCGATCCTGAGCGTGTCCCGGGGCGAAATCTCGTATAGGTCCGTTGTGGCAAGAATGTCATGCTCCTCCAGCTTGTTACGGACGATTCCGAGGGTAAATGCAGTCCCATAAACAGGGACCTGCACCTCCCTGAGCAGGAACGGGAGCGCCCCGATGTGATCTTCATGAGCATGGGTCAGGACGATGGCATGCACCTTGGTCTTGTTGGTACGGATATAATCCATGTCCGGGATCACATAATCCACACCCAGCATATAGTCTTCCGGAAACATCAAACCACTATCGACGATGAAGATGACATCGTCGTATTCGTATACCATCATGTTCAGGCCGATTTCGCCCAAACCTCCCAGGGGTATGATTTTTAATGACATGCGCTATTCGTGAATGTTCTCTTCAAATGCGTTGCAGATGGTTTCCCTCACGGAATTCATGAGGTCATTTTTTGTTTCGCGTGTGAAACCGGACGTGGGTATGGGTGTCAGAATATCCATACGAACCGATTGCGTCCGGATACGCAGTTTGCCTTTGGGCATGATGGACCACGTATTGAAAATAACGATGGGTACAATGGGAACACCCGCATCTACAGACAAAACAAAACCACCCTTTTTAAATGGCAGGATCCTTCCATCCCAACTCCGGGTTCCCTCCGGAAAAATCAGTACCGATACCCCGTTCCGGATCTTGACTGCGGCCTCAGCCAGGCTCTGGAACGCTGATTTACGGTTGGATCTGTCGATGCTGATATAACCGCAGCCACGCATGCCATGACCGAATATCGGTATTTTGAACAACTCGGCTTTGGCCAGCCACCTGAACTGGATGGGAAGATAACCCAAAAGGACTGGTATATCAAAATTGCTCTGATGATTGGGCATCAAAATACAGGAACCGTCGACATTCAGATTTTCAAGACCATTGACATGGACATGAATGCCGCTCACAAACAGGATGGACCGCGCCCACGCCCTGGCTACCAAATGGGGTGTGTTACCATTCTTGCTGAAAAAAGCGACAATAACAACAACAGTTCCCAGAACAATTGTTGCCAGAACAACGTAGACAAGAATAAAGACCGTTTGAAGGAATTGACGTGTCATGTATTTATGTGATGATTTCCAGTTCTTTAAACATTCCGTCGACGCTACTGATAATCCAGTTACGCTGCTCTTCGTTAGCATAACCCATACAGTCGCAACGCACATGTTGTTTGGTCCTGATCAGCAGTTCACAGCATAACCTGTCAGGTTCAAGATCCAGGGCGACATAGAATGGTTGGCAGGACTGATGGGATGTCTGGAGCGATGTCAGTTGCGCCTCATCCACAGGAATCCAGTAAATTCCTCCCAATTCTGATTTCCCATACGCCTTCTCGAGAAAGGCCTTTATTTGTTTATAATCTTCAGCTCTTATCTCATCGATAACATACTGTTTCATGATGATGAAAGCTACCACAGTTTTGCCTTGATCGCAATATATATGTTTAAAACGAACAGTCATAACAACAGGTGGGGGTTGGACCGGGAAAATACTGTTGAAGTTTTAACCATTTTGTCATAGAATGACGCCGATGAAAAGCAGAAACAGAAAACGATTCCTGGATCACATGGCCCTAATCGGTTTTGGTGTGGCTATTTTCTACTGGTTTATCGAAGCCTTTGTATATGCCATGCTTCCCAATGATATCAGCTTTTCCCAGCGTCTCATCGGGCCCCATTTCAATGACCTGCTCACCCGGTTCCTGGTCCTGGCCTTTTTCGCTATTTTTGGATCCCACGCGCAGTTCACCATCAACCAGCGAAAAATTGCCGAAGCTGCCATGCGTGAAAGCGAAGAGAAATACAGAACCATTATCGAAAGCATCGAGGATGGCTACTACGAGTTTGACACCCAAGGGGTCTTGACATTCTGTAACAGTTCCCTGGTCAAGATCCTCGAACAATCACAGCATGACATTATCGGCAAGGATATCCATTCCATTCTGACACAAGAAAATGGCCAGATGCTGATGCAGACCTTCAAGGCTATTTCACACGACGAAACTGCCCAGTCAAATGAACTGGACTGGTCCTTGAAAAAAATGGACGGTTCCGAAGGTTATCTTGAAACCACCATTTCCCTGATCAAGGATGCCAATGGCAGGATAAAGGGATTCCGGGGCTTTCTGCGAGATATCACCCGGCGAAAACTGACCGAAGCCTTGTACCAGGAAAAGCTGACCGCCGAGGCTGCCAGCAGATCCAAAAGTGAGTTTTTGGCCAACATGAGCCATGAGATCCGGACCCCTTTGAATTCGATTATCGGGCTCATCGAACTTTCCCTGGACTCGGATCTGACACCTGAACAGCGAGAAGACCTGAACGTTGTCATCTCTGCCGCCTACGCTCTTTTGTCACTCATCAATGACATCCTCGATTTTTCAAAAATTGAAGCAGGCAAACTCGAACTCGAGGCCATTCCTTTCAACCTCAAGGAATTCTTAGGAGAATCCCTCAGAATTGTCGCAACCAAGGCCCATGAAAAAAACCTGGAACTGGCCTACCGTGTCGATCCGGATGTGCCGGAAACGATCGTCGGAGATCCGTCGAGAGTCCGCCAGATTGTTCTCAACCTCATAGGCAATGCTGTCAAATTTACGGAAGAAGGTGAAATTATCCTTGTGGTCGGTCCCGAAACCGGTGGGAAGGATCCATATCATCTGGTTTTTTCCGTGAGGGATACCGGTATCGGGATACCCAAGAAAAAACAGGAATCGATTTTCGGTGCTTTTGCCCAGGCAGATGGAAGCACCACCCGTAAGTATGGTGGCACAGGACTGGGGCTAGCGGTATCCAAGCAACTGGTGACGTTGATGGATGGTCGCATCTGGATTGAAAGTCCCGTGTCGTCCGGACAGATCACCTCCGGGGGAGATACCGTGGGACCTGGAAGCGCTTTTCATTTCACAGCCCATTTCAAGCAGCCTGCGATAGACAGCGACACTGTAAGCCACAAACCGAATATCGATATCAGTGGTATAAAGGGACTTGTGGTGGATGACAACCTGAGCAACCTCGAAATCATCATGGAAATGATGGAGAGCTGGCACATGTCACCCACCGGCACCACAAGCCCTGGAGAAGCCAAGGAAATTCTCTCTGAAGCCCAGGCATCCGGAAACCCCTTTGGGCTGGTATTGATCGACTCCGACATGCCGGAAGCGGATGGTTTTTCTTTCGCTGAATGGATCAGGGGCCAGAAAAAACTGGATTGTAAAACGATCCTGATGATCACCTCCCTGCGGGACCGGCGCCAGATGGACATGCAAGATTTGAACATCTCTTCGTCCATCACCAAACCGGTGCGGCCCTCGGACCTACTGGATGCCATCATCCGTGTCGTGGTGCAGCATGGAACCAGTCAGGAAAAAGAAGCCCTCGCACTAAAATCGGTCCAAGACCAGCAGATGCAACCACTCAAGATTCTCGTGGCAGAGGATACACCCTTTAACCAGAAGTTCATTACACGTCTACTTGGCAGATGGGGCCATACCACCATAATTGTGGGGGATGGCCGAAAGGCCGTTGCAGCCATTTCCGAGGATCGCTACGACCTCATTCTCATGGATGTTCAAATGCCGGAAATGGATGGGTTTGAAGCAACCGCCATAATACGGGAACTCGAAAAACAAAAAGGGGCGCATACCCCTATCATCGCCATGACAGCACATGCCATGAAAGGCGATCGCGAACGGTGTCTCGAAGCGGGAATGGATGACTACGTTCCCAAGCCCATTTCTTCCGAAGCTCTCTTGAATGCCATCAGAATGCTCGTACCAGAGCACCCAGAATCAAAGAAGGAGAAATCACCTGTGATAGAGAATGCTCAGCCGGTATTCGATAAAGATGCTCTTTTGAAAGCGTTTGACAATGACTGGGATTTTCTGAAAGAGGTCATTGACATGTTTATCGCCGATTATCCACAAATGCTAAAAAATATTAATGAAGCCATCCAGACCAAAGATGCCCCTGCACTCCAACGCACGGGACATGCCCTAAAGGGCATGCTGGGTAATTTTCAGGTTGAAACAGCGACTAAAAAAGCATACGATCTTGAAAAGATGGGCGCCGAGGAAAATCTTGAACAAGCCGCAGACATCTTCACACAACTTTCCACCGAACTTGACAACCTAGAAAGAATATTTTTAGATTTGTCCAAGGAGACGATAAATTGAATATACTGATCGCTGAAGATGATGGGGTTACCAGGCGCAGACTGCAGCATTTCCTCGAAAAGTGGGACCACCATGTCATCACTTCGGAAAACGGACTGGATGCTCTGGAGCATTTTCTTTCCAAAGATATCGACATTGTAATTACAGACTGGATGATGCCGGAAATGGACGGCCTGGAGCTGGTGGGCCATATCCGAAGCCGGGGAAGGGAAAAGCCTTATGTCTACACCATCCTCCTGACGTCAAGAGGAGACAAAGAAGACGTGGTCAAAGGATTATCCGAAGTCGGTGTGGATGATTATGTCATTAAGCCATTTGAACCCGATGAACTGCGTGCCCGTCTCACTGTCGGGGAAAGAACCGTCGGTCTGGAGAGAACACTCAGAGAGTACGGAGAAGGACTTGAAAAAATCGTCCAGAAGCAGACCCGCCTGATCCGCCAGACACAGGAAGAAACCATTATCCGGCTCTTGACCGCCCTTGAATCGAGGGATGAAGAAACCGGCGGGCATGTCAGAAGAATCGGTCTCTACAGTGCCCACCTGGCCGAGGCTGCCGGTTGGACCAAGCAACAGGTGGATGATATCCGTCTGGCCGCACCCATGCATGACATTGGTAAAATCGGTGTTCCAGACGCCATCCTGCAAAAAGAGGGGCCCCTCACTACAGAAGAGTTTGAGGTGATCAAGTCACACACGACCATCGGTGGCCAGATATTGGGAGACTCTGAATTTCCCATGCTGCAATTGGCCCATGATATCGCGCTCTTTCACCATGAGAAATGGGAAGGAAAAGGTTACCCTGAAAACCGGTCAGCTGAAAATATTCCCGAGGCAGCCCGGATCGTTGCCCTGGTAGATGTTTACGATGCCCTCAGCCAGGACAGGGTTTACCGCAAGGCTGAAACAGAAGGCGAGGTCCTCCGAAAAATGGATGATGCCCGGGGAAGCCACTTCGACCCCTATTTCTATGATCTTTTTTTGGAATCCCTGCCGGCCTTCCGGCAAATTGCCCGCGAAAACCCATAAAGGTAAGCAGTTGGTTTATCACCAAGGATAAGCGTGAAAAAATTGAAGAACCTTGCAGCAAGCTGCGAGGAATGTTCTGCCGTTGGGTAGAACCTATGGGGAATGCGCTCGCTATTTCCGTTCAAATTTCGTGTTTCGTGTTTCAGATTTGAGTGGTTTTATCATGCCTGGAAAAAGAACATATTTCATCGTCGATGACGATCGGGTCTTTATTAAATTTCTGACCAAATATCTGGCTTCGGACTTATTGACCATCACGTCCAGTACCTCCAGCTCTGGGGCCCTCCAGGAAATCAAACGCCTGAAGCCGGATTGTCTTATTCTAGACATCATGATGCCTGATATCGACGGTCTTGAACTGTGCATGCAGGTAAGAGCCGAACCCGCCCTGGACAGCACCAAAATTGTCGTGATCTCAGGCAAAACTTATGAAATTGACCGAAAAAGGGCCTTTGAAATGGGCGCCGATGGTTATATTGTCAAACCGGTGGCTCCCGATAAAATCGCGGGACAGATCCAGCGCATCGTGGAGGATCGCGTGGAAATGACCTTCTGGGGTGTCAGGGGTACCTTGCCGGTTCCCGGGCG
>JAHEIB010000097.1:0-5656 GCA_024639645.1 Deltaproteobacteria bacterium | reverse complement strand
AAAAAACGACCAGGCCCAGGCTTTGCTGAACGAATTAAATTCCTCCACTGTCTGTATCACCCCCATGGAAAAACAGCAGTTTATGGTATAGGTGTTTTAGGTGTTTGGATTGGATTAAGGTATAGCGATAGGGGCAGCAATGCTCAACTGCGGGCTTGGGGTCCGCAGGGGTTGCCGATAGCGGATGGGACAAATAATATCCGACTCCCCTGGCCCATGGCGTTCTTCGGCCAGGGGAAAGTCAAAACAGGACGTGCTTAGGTCTCTTCGACGACGATTGCGTCTTCTTCACACACTTCCACGCAACTCTCACAACCCAGACATTCTTCCGCATTCACGGGTTGGGATTTTTCATCGACCATTTCAAAAACTTCGGTAGGACAGACATCGACACATTCTTCACAGCCCACACATTTACCTTCATCAACAGTAGGTACAAAAGCCATTTTTCAAAACTCCTTTCATAATGTTCGGTCATGGTGCCGGGCACCATTTTTAAATCACGGAAATGCCATTATACCAATTCATTTTTCGAGTCAAGACTTCTTCTGCCAATTCACGGAAATATCTTCACACCCGATAAATTGAAGTAGCTCGCAGCATGCGGAGCACTGCCGAACGGCAGAACTTACGAGAATTCGCTCGCTAAATCGGTTCAGGTTCAATACAGGCGATCAGGGTGTTCACCTCCACGGCGGCATCCCTGTTATTAGAGTGATTTCCCTCAACAAACCGTGCCAATACAGATTGCGGGGCGATATCCGGCAGCAAGTAGAGCTTCATGGAAAGGGGGTCCATGGTTCCTGCAGGGTAGGTATCCAGCAACCCGGAATCCCTGAGAAGAGACACGGGCATGTGCATCAGTTTTTCACAATAATCCATCAGCCCCTGTTGTTCATCTTTCGCCGTTGTCGCATCCATTTTGGCAGCCGGGACCGTCGCTACCAAGATCATTTCTTCAATATCCAATACATGCTCCTGAATCAAGGTCAGCACCGAAGCGGCAGTTGTCACCAGGAGACCTTGTACGCTGCCATGGGAAAGCATGACCCGGGACCAGGCCTTCAGACGATCTAAAATCATATACTGAAACGAATCCTCATTCTCCCATGGTTGAAAAGTACCCGTAGCCCTGTCAATTGGAGGTTCATCTCCCCTGAGTTCCCGGTAGAGGTTTCTTTCCAGGATGTCCTGTTGCTGCAGTTGATGGAAGAGCCACTGGTTGTGAGCATCAAATTCCTGGGCCATCTGAAGAAATATGCGTGCCTTGAGAAGGTCCTCCTGCTGTGTTGTATCAGGGGAACCGGGCTGGCCGCCGGCCCGGATGTCCTGGGTTATCTGCGAAACCGATGACGCCTCAAAAAATGGGACCCTGTCCTTATAAGCCTTTAAAAAGGCGGCTGCGCCATCGCCATGGCTCCGGGCCCAACTTTCAGTTTCTGCCAGAATCTTATCCAAAATCCGGGAAGTATCCGGGTCCGGCATCTTTACATCCAAAAAACCCCGGGCAGCCCATTGTGCCATGGGCTCCGGAAGGTGCTTCACAGAGGACTGCAGAACAGTGAGACCGCTGAAAAAACAGCGGAATGCGTTGATGGCCGGTTCCATCACATATGTATATGGAAAATATAAAGGCTTCATGAGATCTTTTCCCGGTCCCTGACCACAACACCACGCAAGACAAGTTCTTTTCGTATTTGATCGGCAAGATCCCAGTTTCGCTGTTGTCTTGCCAGGTCACGTTTTTCTATAAGGCGCTGGACGTCGGCATCCAAGGTCTGTGCTTCAAATTCGAACAGGTTGAGAACCGTATCGATCTTTTTGAAGACCTCAATGATCTTGTCGGCATCCGACGGATTAAGGGCCTCTTCCGCTATCAGCCGGTTGATCTTTTTGATCATCCCGAAAATGGATGCCAGTGCGGCGGAAATATTGAGATCGTCGTCCATGGCATCTACAAAGCCGCGTCGGATGTCGTATAAAAGTTGATCCAGGTCAGGATAGAAAGGCCCATCGCGCAATTCCTGAAGTCTGGCAAGACAAGAATCCATTCTCTTAAGCGAATTTCCAGCGTTGACAAGTTTGGTCCGGGCAAATTGAACCGGTCTGCGGTAATGACTCGAAATCAGCCAGTATCGAATTTCTCTGCCCTTGAATCCCATGTCCATGAGATGCTGGATCGTCAATCCCTCTCCTTTTTCGTCCATTTTCTTTCCATCCACGAGTACCCGGTCACAATGAATCCAGAAACGTGCCAGGGGTTTTCCTGTCAAGGCTCCGGCGATAGCGATTTCATTTTCGTGGTGAGGGAAGGTCAGTTCACGACTGGCGGTATGAATGTCATAGCTGTCTCCCAGGTACTTCATAGACATGGTTGCACATTGTAAATGCCAGGAAGGCCGCACGTTTCCCCAGTCGGTTTTAACGTAGATTCCCCTTTTGAGTTCGGATAATTTGGATCGTTTCAACAGCGTAAAATCCCGGGGATTGTCCTTCTCGTATTCATCAAGATCCACCGTGGCCCCTATCCGAATCTTGTCGATATCGACCCCGGACAAACGACCGTACTCCTTGAAACGCGAAATATCAAAATAGATCGAGCGCAGTTTTTCATAGGCCACGCCTTTTCTGACCAGTTTCTCGGAAATAGACACCATGTCGCCGGTGTGGTCGCTGGCCCTGGGGTATTTTTCGGCAGGTTTGATACCCAGCTGTTTCAAGTCATTTTCAAATTTATGAATATGCCCGCGGGTAAAATCGGATAGCTCCATACCGGCTTTCTCCGACCCCTCGATGGTCTTGTCATCCAGGTCGGTGATATTCATAATGTGCGTCACTTCATAACCGCGATAGTCGAGATACCGTCTGAGCAGATCGGAAAAAACAAACCGGCGGCACTCGGCAAGATGAATTCTGGCATGCGCCGTCAATCCGCAGGAGTACATGGTAACCTTGCCCGGCACCAGTGGTTCGAACAGTTCCTTTTTGCGGGTCATGGTGTTAAACAGCTTCAGTTCCACCTTGTCCCTAATAGTGAAAAGCGGTGTGCTCAGATAACGTTCACCACCGTCCGCCAATATGACCACCAGGGTTCCTTCGGTCATGGTGCCGGCTTCCTCCAGAGCGACGGCCATGGCAGCACCACTGCTCATACCTACAAAAAGACCTTCTTCCAGTGCAAGACGCCTTGCCATCTCAAAAGCAACTTCGTCTTCGATATTGATCTTTCTGTCCAGACGATTTTTATCGAATATTTCGGGTCGATAGGCCTCTTTCATGTTTTTCAGGCCTTGAATTTTATGACCCAGATAGGGTTCGACCCCGATAATCTCGATGCCGGGGTCATAGGCTTTCATCCTGCGTGAGACACCCATCGCCGTGCCACTGGTTCCCAGTGTAACGATCACCTTGTCCACGTGCCCATCTGTTTGAGCCCATATTTCAGGTGCGGTGCCATCATAGTGGGCCTGCCAGTTGGCGTCGTTATTGAACTGGTCCGTGATAAAATAGCCCTGTGGATTTTCACGTACCAGACGATACGCTTCCTCGATGGCGCCATCGGTCCCTAAATGACCGGGTGTCAGCAAAATTTCCGCACCTCTAGCCTTGAGAATCTTCCGCCGCTCCCTACTGACGGATTCCGACATGGTCAAAAGGAGCCGGTACCCCTTGACCGAACAAACCAGTGCGAGGCCAATACCCGTATTCCCGCTGGTGGCTTCGACGACGGTCTTCTCCCGTGTGAGTTCTCCGGAGGCTTCCCCGTTTTCAATCATTCTCAATGCGGGTCGATCCTTGATGGAACCGCCGGGATTGAAATATTCCAGTTTGGCCAGGATCTTGACCCTGGGATTGGAATTTAGGGACCGGATTTCCACCATGGGGGTGTTACCGATGCTGTCTAAAATCGATCTATTCATTATTTCTCTATAGGGTTGCGGATAACCCTCTCCAACACGGTCATGATCTCCTGCTTCACGCTTTCCTGCTCTTTGGAAGCATCGATGATTTTGAAGCGCTTTGGTTCTAGCCTGGCCAGGGCGAGATAGCCTTCTCGAACCCGTCCATGAAAGCTCAGGGCTTCCTCTTCGAAACGCGTTTCCGTTCCGGTTCTCTGCCCGTTTTCGATCTGTCGCCAGGCGCGCTCCAGCCCTGTTTCGGGAGAAAGGTCCAGCAGAAACGTCAGCTCGGGTTTATAATCGGCAAAGGCCAACCGGTGGAGTTGTGTTATCAGGTCAATGTCCAGACCCCTGGCATACCCCTGATAGGCAATGGTTGCGTCATAATAGCGATCGCAGAGAACGACCTTCCCCGAGGATAGACTCGGCTTGACTATTTCGTCCAGGTGCTGCGCCCGATCCGCCATGTAAAGAAGAAGTTCCGAAAGGGAATTCAAGCCTTTGTTTTTGGAATCCAGGAGGATCGACCGTATCTGTCTGCCGATATTCGAACCACCGGGCTCCCTCGTCACCACGACGTCATGACCTTTTTGGCGAAGATGGTCACAAACACGCTGAATCTGGGTTGTCTTGCCGGAACCTTCGATGCCTTCAAATGAAATAAACATTATGATGCTGGTTTCCCTCGGTAAAAATGTCTTCCCAGGAGCCGGTGAAACGATGTCCACGTCTCTCCGGGGTCTTCTTTTCCCATAAATTCCCGGATGGCCTGTACCCGGGAATCCATTTCGTCAATGCAGTTCAGTATTACCGCCTCCATGGTTTTGGGTGGCTCCGGTGATCCCAGTTCTCTGCTGCCATGGTGGCTGATCACCATGTGCTTCAACAACAGGGCCTGTTCTTCGGGAAAGTTGGCGATGGTGCGCATTTTTTCCTCGATCATCTGCAGACCGATAACGATATGATTCACCAGCCTGCCCTCATCGGAGTAGTCGATACCCATATCGTAGCTGAATTCACGGGTTTTGCCGATGTCGTGAAGCAGCGCACCCGACACGAGCAGATCCCGGTCAATGCCATTGTAATGTCCGGCGATTTTGTCAGCCAGCACCGCCATGGAAAGGGTGTGCTCCAGGAGCCCCCCGATATAGGCATGGTGCATTTTCTTGGCTGCGGGCGCCTTTTTGAATTGGGCTGTAAATGAAACGTCCTCCCAGAAAGCCCTGAAAAGCGATTTTAAATACCAGGCATCCAGGGATTCCGACAGGGCCACAACCCGTTCAAACATCTTATGAACATCCCGTTCAGTTGAAAGCATGAAATCGGAAGGGTCTGTTTCCTCCAGGGGAACCATTGTCATCTCCTTGATCACAACCTGGAGATTGTTCCGGTACTGGCCCACGTGACCCCTGATCTTTACCACCGCTCCCGTCTTCGTTTGAGAAGCAATCTTTTCAACATTGTCCCAGACGACCCCCTTGATGTTCCCGGTTCGGTCGGACAGAACCAGGTTCAGGTAATTGTTGCCATCTTTTTTCTGGGCCATTGTTTTTTCAGCCAGGACATAACAATCTGACAGAACATCCCCGGCGTTTATCTGGTTGATAAATTGTTTTTTCATCGGATGTCAATATTCCACAACTTAAGCGTTTGAATTGATTGGTAGTCAGTCATGTCGCTCATGATGGGGGTGATGGATATATAGTCTTTTGCGATGACCGCCACATCAGAGCCCAAATCCCCACCGGGTGCCTGCG
>JAHEIB010000096.1 GCA_024639645.1 Deltaproteobacteria bacterium | reverse complement strand
TGCAGGTTATCTTGCGTGACATCCTCTGGAAAGTGCCGATGGTGCATTGCCTGGGCCATTGACTATTGAGTGAACGGCTCGGTATATCAGGCATTTCACTCAGATAAAAATGTTCAGTGTTTTGTACCTGCCAGTCTTTTCGGAAAAAGATGGTATTGCTCTGCCAAAAAGGTGGCGCAGGTTGCCGGCGGCCGATCAGTTGATAATCGCAGAGAATGGCTGAGAGATCGTTGGCTTGAAAGTCATTGACCTCCTGGAAACCGATAAAATCCACCGGATAGGCTTTAAACAACCCGGGTATCAGTTTTTTACGATGCTCCCAGGCATTTGGCCCATCCTTTGCCAGACCAAAACGAAGATTGAAGGTCATCACTGAAAAGTGGTCCATGTCGGAATGCATGATGGTATGGATAGTAGGGAAAAAATGGTGGACTGTCAAATGGAACTGAAACCAAAAGCTATAAGCTGTAAGCTTTAAGCCGTACGCAGCTCACCGCTTACAGCTCACAGCTGATATTTAGAAACGTGAACCGCCGAACGCTTCGTTCAAAATTATTCCTTGACATCCTGAAATATATGACTTAAATATCCTGATTCATTTTAAAGCATTCGTGAAAAAGCCGATTATTGTTCAAAGGCGATTTCCTAGGGAGAATTGACGTGAAAAAATATACATACAGTGCCAAAAAAGAGGACAACAAGAATAAATGGTGGGTTGTCGATGCAGAGGGACAGATTCTTGGTCGATTGGCTTCCTCCATCGCGGCGCACTTGAGAGGAAAACACAACCCCATGTTTACACCCCATGTGGATACCGGGGATTCGGTTGTGGTCATCAATGCGGAAAAAATCGTACTTACCGGCAGAAAATGGGATCAGAAAAACTATTACCGTCACAGCGGGTATATCGGGGGTCTCACAACCATTCCTGCAAAAAAAGTGCTGGAGGATCGACCCGAAGACCTGATCCGTTTTGCTGTGAAAGGGATGTTACCAAAAAACAGGCTGGGCCGGGCGATGATCAAGAAATTAAAGGTGTATGCCGGCAATGCACATCCTCATGAAGCACAGCAGCCAGAACCGCTTGCATTTCAATAATATGTACTTTGCAGGAAGTGGTGGGCAATAAATCGAAGACAAATCAATTAAATCACCAAAAGATAAGAGTTGAGGAAACCTATGGCAGAACAAAACGTATACTACGCAACCGGCAAACGTAAAACCTCTATTGCACGGACATGGCTGGAGCCGGGAACTGGTAAAATTACGGTTAACGACCGACCTCTTGATGATTATTTCAAAGTGGGTACGGCCAAAATCATCATGTTACAGCCCTTGTCGCTTACCAATACCCAGGAGGCATACGATATCAAAGTGCGTGTGCTGGGTGGTGGCATTACCGGTCAGGCGGGAGCCATCCGCCACGGTATTACCAAGGCCTTGCTCCAGGTGGAGCCGGATCTGAGGCAGGTATTGAAAAAGGCTGGCTTTATTACCCGTGATGCCAGGGTCAAGGAGCGCAAGAAATACGGGCAAAAAGGTGCAAGAGCCCGGTATCAGTTCTCCAAGCGTTAGAACCGGTTTATATCCATACATTTTATAAGCTGCCCCATTCCAGAAAAAATCTTATTTTGGAATGGGGCGGTTTTTTTTGTACTTTTATCGTTATACCGCTTGTCATAATAATGTTCTGAAAATAGGATGGCGGCATAAGGGTTTGTAGCAGAAAAACGGTCTTCAATCGGAACGTTTTTCTGCTACAAACCCTATAGGGTCACAATGATTCGAGGCGCAAAAATCACATTAAAAGTAATCAAATACTTTGAGCCTGGGAACTGCCGGCAATTTCCACTGCCCTTCGCTGCATAAAAAAATAGCCCACGAATCCGAAAAATACCAGGGACGCCCAGAATAGAAATGGAATTCCAGTCCCAAATTTCACCAGCCAATTCCCGACAGGTGGTGCGAAGACCCCGGCAACACCCATGATGGACATATTTAATCCAATTGCGGTTCCTGCAAATCGTGCACCAATACCCTTTTCCTCGATGATTGCAGTCATTGTGAGGGCCATGAAACCATCACGTGAGATGCCTGCTACTAAAACTGCCAGCGATATCAAAACACCACTAGCAAATCCTAAGAGACCGGTTCCTATGCCGATGAGTAAAGCTGCCGTCATAAGGACGCCACGGCGGGTTCTGACACGGTCGGAAAGCAGCGCTATCGGTATTGCAAAGAACATACTGACGGCATGAAAAGACGCAAGGGTACTGTCGGCCGCAGCTGGTTCCCAACCCAGGCCACGCAAGTAAAGTGGCAGGAAGCCCAACATTCCGTTGACACATCCGGACACGCCCGCGGTTGCTATACAGAGTATCCACACATTGCGGTAGTGTATCACATGCCGAATGGCTTCCAGAAAGGTGATCTTGTGGCTGTTTTGTTGGTAAAAACCATCTGTCTTTTCCTGTGAAAACCACCAGAAAATACTAAATAAAATGGCCACCCCACCGTACATGAAGAGCACATTCCGCCAGCCGCCGAATAATGGAGAAAAGACTGTCGCCGCTAAAAGCGCTCCCAAAAGAAATCCCAGCGCCATCCCGACTGAAACAACCCCATTGGCCATGCCAAGTTGTTCTCTGGGAAACCAAATGCCGCATGTTTTATGAACATTCATTGGGATGGACCATTGAGCAAAACCTGTAATTAGAGTGGTAACTGTCAACATTGTGAAACTGTTGGATAGACCTCGCGCAGCACCCGCTATCCCCATTAACAGGCAGGCAACAGCAAGTGTCCGTCTGGGGCCGAACCGATCACCGATGGGTCCACCGATAAGACCCACTAAAATACCCAGCACAGAACCGGCGCCCCATATCCAGCCAACCTGTACCAAACTCAGGCCTAATTCTAAGGAAATTTCATCAAACAGAACCGGCAGTGACATTTGCGGTATCGCCACTACAAATGTGAATGTAAACGCAGATATCGTCAGTATCAGCCATTTGTATGATTGGGCTTGGATATGAGATTTGTTTGCTTTCATATAACGATCTATTGGGTCTTTCAAAAACAACTGGCAACAGAATTTGGGTGAACAGGTCAACGATCTATTGGAATTTAATTGCAGATGCAATAAAAATATATCCATCAATAGGGCTGTATTTTACAGTAACAATTATATTTGCGGGCTGTAGAATTCTATTGGTGAAATGGTTTCGGTCACACATGGTGGCTGCTTGAGCTTTGTGGAGAACCACAAAATACCCATATTGAATCGGCACTATATGGGCTATTAAATAGTCTTGATTGTCTTGTCGATTTAAATTAAAATAATAGCGAAAGGGATGTTCTCTGGAGCCATCAATCCATCGTTGTTAGAATTTACCAAGCGCCGACAATTTAATTAGATACTGGTAACGGTATGAAAAGAAATGAAAAACGTTATGCCGTAAAAAAAGGGGCCTCAGTTCTTTTTAAAAAATCATTTGCATTTGGTCTCTTGAATAATCGAACTGTTTATTCGGGGACCATTATCGATATAAGTCTCACCGGCATCAGGGCTGAATATACAACAACTACTGTTTGGTCCGGCAACTTCAACAAAATGTCCATTGTCACCACTGATAACCATATTTCAATAAATAATATTCCATGTAAAATAATTTCCGATCGCAAAATCAGACCTCTTGAAAACGGTACTTTTTTGCGAAGATGTGGGATTAAATTTGGGGATTTATCTGATTACCATAAACTACAATTATCTTATTTTATACAAAAGTATACCATTGTTTCAGATAATAAAAAATCATGGCACATTGAATTTTCTTGATGGTATTTTCACAATTGTTTTGATGGCGATACGCTCAATATCCGCCTTCGCAGAATACCACGGGCATACCCTTGGGGAGCCATTAAATTTTCGGTCTAAAGGATTTCTATTTCTTGGGGATAGGTGGTCAAGGGCCGCAATCCGTTTGTTGTAACAACATGGGTGTTCTCCACCCCCACAACCCCTTTCCCGGGGAAAACGAGTTTTGGTTCCAGGGCAATGACCATGTTTTCCTGGAGATGAAGCTGCTGCCCTTTGGCTAGAAATGGATATTCGTCCAACTCCAGCCCAACACCATGTCCGATGAAACGGATCCGTTGCGTTTCGGCACCCATGAAGTAGTCGCCAAAACCGGCTTCCTCGACGAACGTCATGGCCATATCGTAGATATGGCCGGCTGGGATGTCCGGAAGCATATTTTTTATCAGTAGGGATTGGAGATCCAGCATGACCTGATGCGCATTTAGTATGTCATCGGGAAGGCCGCCTATTGAAAAGATCCGGGTATGGTCTGCCAGATAGCCCTTGTAGGCAAAGACATAGTCAAAAAGAATGGGTTCATGGCGCTGGATTTTTTTGAAACCGGGGCCCTGAGAAAACGCTGGGCTCATGGCCGCACCGCCAGTGGGTGATGCGAGGGCGCTGGGAACCGAAGCCGACGCACCGGACATGAGGTGTCCATAAAACATTTCGCTGCCCCACAAGCGCATGCGCACCATTCCCTGGTGGCCAAGTTTCCTGGCTCTGGCTTCAATTCTTCCTGCAAGTTCAACTTCGGTGATTCCTTCCCGAAGTTCTTCTTTTACAAAGGATGCCACCTGATCCGAAAATGCTGCTGCCTGGGTTATCCGGTTTATTTCGAAAAGGGATTTGACAGACCTGACCATTCGGATGTCATGAGATACATCGGTGATCCTGGCTTCATCAAAAATATCCCGGTATTTGTGATACAGGTTTACAGGAAGGACATCCAATTCCATGCCAAGGGTCTGGGGCGTCTTGCAGCCATTATCTTTTAGAATGGATCGAAGTTGTGAAAGACCGGAGATGGGAAGGATCGTATCCAGGTTCGATTCTGCTGCGGCACGATGGATACTTTTGCGCACCATGAGAATCGGCGGGGCATCAGCAGGCACGTAGAGGTGGCCCTGCTGGGTGGTGCCGGAAAAGTAGTAAAGGTCAGTGCCTTGAAGAATCAGTGCGGCATCCACATTGTTACGGGATAGGCGCTCCTGCAGCGCGGTGATACGGTTATTCAGTTCAAGGGCTGGGACGTTTTCATCGGTCTGGAAATGCGTTGAGGGGTCTGATGTTTTCATGGTTTCCCTTTGTTTGGTTTCATAAAATCAACGTTTACTTTTATTCTGTTTTGATGATAAAAAGCAAGAAGTACCGAGGTGAGTAGTCCTTTAAGAGTAAAATTTGTGGTTTTTGTGACAAAAGAATAAAAGCAATCACAAAACCACGAAATCTGAAAAACACGAAAATTTTAAAGACCCTCTCAGCGAGACGCCAAAGATCTTCGAGAGTAATAAATTCTGTCTAATTTAATTTGCGGTTCATGGTCTTTGTAGTGTTTTTTTCCTTTCGTGATAAAAGATCTTTTTTTCCCAGCCTATCGTCCAACCAAGCTGCATCTTGTAAAAAACAACCGGGTAATGCTATAAGCAGGACATGGAAAGAATCGACTATTTTATCCGGCGGTTTCTACTCGTGATTCCCACATTTATAGGGATTACACTGCTCTGCTTCGGCATCATTCAATTTGTTCCCGGAGGCCCTGTGGAACAGGCCATTATGCAGATGCGTGGCGGTATTGGTGCATCGGAATCCGGTGGGAGTGCCGGGGCCGCCACAAGCATTTCAGCGGACCAGCGCAAAGCAATTGAAGCGCATTTCGGATTCGATCAACCCTTTCATAAAAGGTATTGGAAATGGCTGGTCACAGATCGTATGGGGATGAAGATGGAATCCTACCGATTCCCCAACAAAACATCGTGGCAGTTGATTCGGGAGCGATTCAAGGTGTCCCTGGTTTTTGGGATCACCGGATTTATCTTGTCCTATCTGGTCTGTATCCCTTTGGGCATTTTCAAGGCCTTACACCATGACCGATCGTTTGACATTGTTTCGAGCATCGTTGTTTTTGTGGGATACGCCATTCCACCCTTTGCCTTTGGTATGGTGCTCAAAATGCTTTTTGCCGGGACGGTTGATGGGTTGTGGGATATTTTTCCAATTTCAGGCTTTCATTCCGATCTGTTTGACCAACTCACATACTGGGGCAAAACGAAGGATATTTTTCAGCATATGTTCCTGCCTATTCTATGTTATGTGATCGGTAATTTCGCAGTTCTGACACTACTCATGAAAAACTCTCTCATTGAGCAGATTGGAAAAGATTATATCCGAACGGTATTGGCAAAAGGAGGCAGTTTTTCACGTGCCATCTGGGGGCATGCCCTGAGGAACTCCCTGGTACCCATCGCAACTGGTTTCGGATCCATTCTCACGGTCATGTTTGCCGGCTCTGTGATCATCGAGCAGGTTTTTGAAATTCCCGGCATGGGCCGTTTGAGCCTTGAAGCCATTGTGGGGAGAGATTATCCTGTTTTTATGGGGATCCTTTCCATCACCGCTATATTGGGACTCGTCGGAAATATCCTGTCAGATTTTTGCTATGTTCTCATCGATCCGAGAATAAATTTTCAAGAGAATTGAAGTACCCGATGATATCACGTTTTGTAAAAAATCCCATGACCCGCAGGCGTATATTGCGCTTTAAGGAAATGAAGCGGGCCTATATTTCGTTATGGATTCTTGCGCTCCTGTATCTGTTCAGTCTCTGCTCTGAGATCATTTGCAACAATGTTCCCCTCTATATAAAATTTCACGGCAAGTCTTATTTTCCCGTGTTTAAATTTTATCCAGAGGATACTTTTATGGGAAACGGCAAAAATACACGGCCTGATTATCATCAGTTGAAGTCGGATTCCAAATTTATGAGCAACGATGAAAATTTCATGGTTTTTCCATTGATCCCTTATGGTCCTTTTCAAAGCCTCGATCCGGCGCTCATCGATGTTTCAGATCATGTTGTTGTTGAATTTGAACCGCTGCCCATGGTGGGAACAGCCAATATCCGAGAGGATTTAACCATTGCAAGGTCGTTCAGGTTTGGCCCATTCCTGGGGTTGAAAGACAAAGATATCCAAAACAGGCCTATTAGTGATTATGTTAAAATTCCTTTGGAAATCAAAGCTGCCATGGCGCTCAGGTTTGAAGGTAAAAAAGCCCCGCCTTTTTCCGTGGAGACCACTGGACCCGAAGGCGTCGTTATAACAGCATCTCTGTCAACCCACAGGGAAAAGACACACAAACCGAAAACAGTCAGAATTACCTTCAGAGAGGCATTGATGCCGGGAGCAGAAGGAAAGGGCCAGGCCTTCGAGCTAAGGTTTGATCGAAACCTGGCCATACCTGGGGACGTGTGGACCACAGGGCAAAAAAATACCTGGAATTCACTTTCAGATGCCCAGCAAATGGTCATTAAAGAAAACATTCAGAATCGATATTTCGGCCCCGTAGACACGCTTACGATTTCCCTGGGCAATCGGAAGTTTCGTGTTGGGTTTCTAAAAGAGGACGTCAGATTTCCTTTTCGACCGGTCAAGGGGCACATCATGGGCATAGACGGGGCTGGTCGGGATGTTCTATCACGCATTCTCTATGGGCTGAGAACTTCCATGTCTTTTGGGTTGCTGCTCGTTGTGGGATCAATGGTTCTGGGTATTGCCGCCGGAGCGCTTCAAGGTTATTATGGCGGTTTTCTGGACATATCAGGTCAGCGCTTTATTGAAATCTGGAGTGCCCTGCCGTTTTTATACATCATGATACTCATGGGGTCCATTTACGGCCGGAGTTTTTCCCTGCTGCTGTTCTGCTACGGGCTCTTTAACTGGATCGGTATATCCTACTATGTTCGGGCGGAATTTTTGCGCTTGCGGAAACTTCCCTTTGTGGAGGCTGCTAAATGTATGGGTGGATCATCCTTTAAGATTATATTCAAGCACATTTTACCCAATGGCATGGTTCCGGTGATTACTTTTTTTCCCTTTTCATTGGTGGGGGCTATCGGTTCACTGGCTGCGCTGGACTACCTCGGTTTCGGTCTGCCGTCGCCCACACCGAGTTGGGGGGAATTGCTTTACCAGGCCCAGCAGTATCGATGGGCATGGTGGTTGATTCTCTATCCATCCCTTGCCCTGTTTATTGTCATGCTCCTGGGGGTGTTTGTGGGGGAAGGCGTCCGGAATGCGTATGATCCCAAGCGTTACACGAGGCTGATATAATGGCGCAGACACTTCTTTCCGTATCGAATCTGAAGGTGTCATTCAAAACAGATGATGCATATTTTATTGCGGTGGATAATGTGTCCTTTGACATTCAGCACGGGGAGGTGGTGGGTCTCGTGGGGGAGTCCGGATGCGGAAAATCGGTAAGCGCCTTGAGTCTGCTGCGCCTGATACCTTCTCCACCTGGAAATATCGAGAAGGGCAACGTTCTGTTCAAAGGCAACGATCTCATGACGGCAGGCATCGAGACGGTTCGTAAGATACGCGGCAAAGAGATCAGCATGATATTTCAGGAGCCCTTGTCCGCTCTGTCCCCTCTGCAAAGAATCGGGCAGCAGATGGTGGAGACGATCCAGATACATCAGGACATGCCCAAATCAAGGGCACGACAGATGTCGCTTGAATGGCTGGGAAGGGTAAAAATACCCGATGCAGCAGAAAAGATGCATGCCTATCCATACCAGTTGTCAGGGGGGATGCAGCAACGCATTATGATCGCCATGGCCCTGATGATGAACCCGGATTTGATTATTGCCGATGAACCCACAACAGCCCTGGATGTGACCATACAATCCCAGGTATTTCAATTGATTCGCGAGATGAAGACGGAACACACATCCATTCTTTTGATTACCCACGACATGGGAGTTGTATGGGAAATGTGTGATCGGGTCCTGGTGATGTATGCATCTAGAATCGTTGAAGAAGGGAGGATGGAAGATATTTTTTCGGCGCCGTCACATCCTTATACCTACAGCCTTTTAAAATCGATTCCCAGGTTGTCGGATGGTAAGGGAAATCGACTGGCTGTGATACCCGGTAGTGTTCCCTCTCCAGAGAATTATCCGTCGGGGTGCCGATTTCGAGACCGATGCTCCTTTGCATTTAAAAAATGCCGAACAGAGATGCCGGAACTGGTTTCTGTATCAGACAGCCACAGGGCCGCCTGTTTTATTGCAGGGAAATTCCAGTGAACCGCAACAAGAAAGGGTTCGAGAGTCCGAGGGGGATACAAGGGTTAGAGGGTAGCTGATAGCGAATAGTTGATGGCAAAATCTCAACTTCCCAGCCTCCCAGCTTCTAGGCCTTGTAAACTCAACGAACGCAACAAACCCAATGGACATAATGAGCCTAATAAACGCAACGAACCCAATGAATTCAACAAACCAGACTCAACAGCCACTCATTGAAGTCAACAGCTTAAAGACCTGGTTTCCTATTCGCAGAGGGATTCTATCCCGGACGATTGGGCATGTCAGGGCGGTGGACGGTATCTCCTTTGCGTTGCAGAAGGGGGAAACAATGGGTCTTGTAGGGGAATCCGGCTGCGGCAAGACAACCCTGGGCAGGACCCTGGTGGGGCTGGAAAAGATTCATGAGGGTCGGATATGGTTTCAGGGCAGGAATCTTGCCGGCTTGTCCCGCAAAGAATTGAGAGCGTTGCGTCGCAAAATTCAGATCATATTTCAGGATCCCCTCTCGTCATTGAATCCGCGCATGAATGTCCTGGATATCGTCACTGAAGGGATGTCCGAATTTAAATTGATCCGTGGCAATCGTGAGGAAGCTGCCAGGGGCATCTTGAAAGATGTGGGTCTGGATGCCGATGCATTGTACCGTTACCCCCATGAATTTTCAGGGGGTCAGCGCCAGCGCATCAATATCGCCCGGGCAATATCGCTCAAGCCTGATTTTATTGTTTGCGATGAGCCGGTGAGTGCCCTGGATGTATCCATACAGGCCCAGATTATCAATCTGCTTCTGGACCTCCGGGAGAAATACCATTTGTCCTATCTGTTTATCTCGCACGACGTGAGTGTGGTCAGTCACATCGCCAACCGGATTGCGGTGATGTATCTGGGACGGATTGTGGAATTTGGAGAGACAGGCGACATCGTCTTTCACCCAAAACATCCTTACACCAAGGCACTCATCTCCGCGGTTCCGCGTCCGGGATCCAGCAGGGCGGAACAGCAGGTGCTTGAAGGGCGTGCGCTGTCTCCAACCGTCCCTATAGAAGGGTGTTGTTTCCAACCCCGATGCTTGGAAGCTATGGCTGTTTGCCGTAAAGAAGTGCCCATGGAAACAGACGATGCAGGCCATAAGGTGAGTTGTCATCTGTACAAATGAAATAGAACTGAAGGATCAACTTTAGGTATATTTAAAAGGAAGGCCGATATGCGCAACAACACAAGAGACAATAATAACATCTTTAAGAAGAATGAACAGGTAACATGGGTAACCCATCCTGTTTCAATGGACAAACTAAGAATTACTGCAGGACACGATAAAGCCGCCAATGAACTTGTTCCTGTTATCCTTGATGCACTTAAGTCTAAGGATAAAGTAATATTCGCTGCTGGGGGGGAATCCGGCACAGGAAAAAGTGAGATTGCTTACCTGGTGGGACAAATCCTAAATGAAAAGGGGGTTTCTACCGTTGAGTGATCATTTGACAATGCGTACGTGACCAGCCCCGAAGAACGTGAAGAAAAGCGAGGGGAAGATTACGATAACAACGTCGGCTTAAATGAAATGGACAGATCTAAAATTGAACAAGTCATGTCTTGTTTCGAAAAAAATAAACCTGTCATTGTTCCAATTGTCATTATCAACGAAGACGGCTCACGGCCAATTAAGGAAACGACCCTGAACATGGAAGGTAGAAAAGTACTGATTTTTGATGGTCTTTACGCTGCACTAATTGGAGAGATTGAAATTGACGAATCTAAAACTTCACGGATTATTGCAATGAATGAAAAGAGATTTAGCCTTGATGCTCAAAAAGAAAGAGGAAAAGAGGAAGTCAATGAACACAGGATGAAAGTCCTCGAAAGAGAGTGCAAAGCGGTAAGATCGCTCTGGCCCTATGTAACACACAAGATCGCCGAGGATTGGACGGTTTCATCCCATGCTCAATAATGCGATGAAAGGTTCATTTGAAATGAAAAGAAAAAATGGCGTTGTCTTGGTCGCGGTGATTTGATTTGTATTCATTTTCTATAATTGGTGAAAAAATGAAAAAACTGATTAGTACTTATCCCGTTGTAATTGAAACGCCTATCGCGTGGGGCGATATGGATGCATTTCAACATGTGAACAATATAGTATATTTCAAGCATTTTGAAAGCGCACGAATTGCATATTTCGAAAAAATAAAGTTTCTCGAGATCATGAATAAAACAGGCATTGGTCCCATATTGGCATCCACACAATGCAACTACAAGATTCCACTAACATATCCAGACAATGTCACAGTAGGAGCCAAGGTCAACGCCATAGAAAAAGATCGTTTTATGATGAAATATACTGTTATCAGCCATAAGTTTAAGAAAGAAGCAGCATTGGGGGAGGGTGTGCTTGTTACATTCGATTATCAAAACAATAAAAAGGTATTTGTTCCAGATGAAATAAGAAAAAGAATCATCGACCTCGAAAAGAGTATAAGCGAGGTCGTTTTTAAATAATAATTTGTAACAATCTGGTCTGCTGGAGAGCAAACAGCCATATACTATTTTAGCTAACGCAATCGATCGTTGGGCCAAAATAGCATCGCCAAACATATCTGTACTTTTCAAATTGAACCAGATGATATTGTGTTTCCCCATCATACATAGAAGGACAAAACCATGCGTTCGATTCCAAGCTCAGAATTGACTGTAAGAATTGTTGAAAAAGCCAAATCATTGGGTGCAGCCATTGCAGGCGTTGCAAGCGTCGAATCTTTGAAAGAATCGCCTTCCCACCGGATATATCCTAAAATCGGTATGAACTTAAAAGTTCATTGGCAAAAAGTGAAACACGATTCAAAACGTGATGGTGTAGTCTGGCCAGCGGATGCAGTATCTGTAGTAGTGATCGGGGTTGAGCACAATATTGATCACCCGGAACTTGACTGGTGGGATGGCAAAGGAACTCCTGGCAATCGTATCCTCATCTGGATTAATAAGAAACTGTCAGAATGGATTGAGAATACATTTTTTATCAAAACGTATAAATTGCCTAATTATTCTGTTAAGTATTGTAGGAAATGTGAATTGGCATGTCCGGTAGGGAAATAATGTTTCATAAAATGTCCTGAACAGAACTTGAGTTGACAATCCAGAAGGATCTGACTGCT
>JAHEIB010000095.1 GCA_024639645.1 Deltaproteobacteria bacterium | reverse complement strand
TGACGGATGATTCCTCCCCATTCCTGGTTACTGCCGGGTAGATAGCCCGGTACATCGGCAATGGTCAACATGGGGATGTTGAAGGCATCACAAAAGCGTATGAAGCGGGTGGCTTTGTCCGAGGCATTGATGTCCAGACAACCTGCCAGCTCCCGGGGTTGATTGGCAATGATGCCGATGCTTCTGTTGTTGAGCCGGGCAAAACCAACGATAATATTCTTTGCAAAGTATTGGTAGGGCTCGAAAAACTCGCCCTTGTCAACAATGGAGCGGATGACCGCTTTCATGTCGTAGGACTTAGCAGGACTGTCCGGAATAATGGTATCAAGCTCCGGGTCCTTCCGGGAAGGATCGTCACCCATACTTACCTGAGGTGCGTCCTCCATGTTGTTGGAAGGCAGATAAGACAGAAGTTTCTTGATCTCGCCAATGGCTTCTTCATCGCTGTCACAGGCAAACTGGGCTACACCGCTTTTTGCGTTGTGGGTCATGGCGCCACCAAGATCCTCGAAAGTGACTTCTTCTCCGGTCACCGACTTGATCACTTCCGGCCCGGTGATGAACATATAACTGCTGTTTTTGACCATGAAAACCCAATCCGTCATGGCAGGCGAGTAAACCGCGCCCCCGGCGGTGGGCCCCATAATGGCGGAAATCTGGGGGATGACACCGGAAGCCAGGGAGTTTCGGTAGAAAATCTGGCCATATCCGGAAAGCGCGTCCACGCCCTCCTGAATCCGTGCGCCGCCAGAGTCATTGATTCCCACAAAAGGCACCCCGGCTTTGAGCGCCAGATCCATGACCTTGCAGATCTTTTTGGCATGCATCTCTCCGAGGCTGCCTGCCCGGGCAGTGAAGTCCTGTGAAAATGCAAAAACAGGGCGCCCATCCACAAGACCATGCCCTGTAATGACACCATCTGAAGGAATGTCCACCCCCTGCATACCGAAATTGACACATCGATGGGTGACAAACATGTCGATTTCACGAAATGTCCCCGGGTCAAACAAAAGGTCGAGTCTTTTTCTTGCCGTCAATTTGCCCTTTTCCTGCTGTTTGGCCACGGCCTTCTGCCCGCCCATCTCTTGAATTCTGGCTTCCCGCTCCTTGAGACCCCTTATTTTATCTTCAACGATACCCATATCCGGTTCCTTTCCTTAATAAATTCGCTTCGCAAATTTATTTGTCGCGACCTTGTCGTTTAAATAGCAGAATGTCAACACCCCTGAAGCGTTTTATCTGCCTGTTTTCTGAATCCCGAAAGTTGCGTTATTAAGCTCAAACACGATACACGAAACACTCCCAAAAAAATTATAATTCTAAACCGCTTCTTTATTGTCAAGCGAAAAAAGCAGTTCATCCGCCGCCACCGTGGGAGCCATTTCACCGGCTGCTACATTTCGGGTAATCTCCCCGAGGCGTGACTTGATTTCAGGGTGCTTATAAAAACGCATTTTAAGACCTTCTTCCACCAGGGACCACATCCAGTCCACGGCCTGCCTGCGGCGCTTAGCATCCAGTTCACCACTTTTGCCAATTGTTTCCCGGTGCTCCAGTACGGTTGACCAAATGGCCTTTATGCCGTCATCCTCCGAATTCAGAGAGCTGCATGTCAATGCCCTGGGTGACCAGCTTGGAGAGGCCGGTATCAGATAGTGTAATGCAGCTTCAATCTGTTTCCTGGCCATGTTCGCCTTTTCAACATTGTCACCATCAGCTTTGTTGATGGCGATGGCATCGGCGACCTCCAGAACCCCTTTTTTGATACCCTGAAGTTCATCCCCCGCACCAGCTATCATCAGCAGGAGAAAAAAATCGACCATGGATGCAACCGTGGTTTCAGACTGCCCCACGCCCACGGTTTCCACGATCATGACATCGTAGCCGGCAGCTTCACAAACCAGCATGGTCTCTCTGGTTTTCCCGGCCACCCCCCCCAGCGTTCCCCCTGAAGGTGAAGGCCGAATAAAAGCATTTTCAGCCGTGGACAGGTTTTCCATACGTGTTTTGTCTGCCAGGACACTTCCCCCACTGCGCTGGCTGCTCGGATCCACGGCCAGAACCGCCACCAGATGCCCTTGGTTCACCAAGCGGGTCCCAAGGGTTTCGATAAAGGTGCTCTTCCCGGCACCCGGAACACCACTGATACCCAATCGAACGGCATTCCCTGTATATGGCAGGAGCGCATTGACAACCGCCCGTGCAAGTTGCTGATGTTCATGACGGGCACTTTCGATAAGCGTAATGGTTTTGGCCAGAATCCGCTTGTCCCTCTGTCGGACCCCCTGAGTATAATAGGTGAGGTCTTTGAGTCCGCTATTGTCCTGGCTTGTTTTCATAACGACATCGATTGCCAATCTATGCAACGTGAAATTTAAAATTCGAAATACGAATATCGAAATACGAAACAAATCTAAAATTCAAAGGCTCGAATGACCAAAGCGCTGCAAATGGTATGAACATCCTATTTTTTGTTTGGAGCATTCGAGTTTTGATCATTTGAAATTGTTTAGAATTTCGAATTTAGTGCTTCGAATTTGAAATATTATTCTAACACATTCAATATCTTGTTGGCCGATTCCGTTACGACCGTCCCAGGACCGAAAATCCCTACGGCACCGGCATCATACAGAAAATCGTAATCACCCGGGGGTATCACACCCCCAACCACCACCCGGATGTCCTGGCCCCCTCTTTCCCTGAGTTCTGATACGAGCTGGGGCACCAGGGTCTTGTGACCGGCCGCCAGGCTTGAAACACCCACCACATGGACATCGTTTTCCACCGCCATTTTGGCTGCCTCCTCGGGTGTCTGAAACATGGGGCTGATATCCACATCGAAACCCAGATCGGCAAATGCCGTGGCAATGACTTTGATACCCCTGTCATGACCATCCTGCCCCATTTTTGTCACCAGAATCCTGGGACGCCGGCCTTCCCGTTCCATAAAATCAGTGGTCCGTTTTCTTACGGAGGCAAAGATTTCGCTGTCACCATATTCCGACGCATACACCCCGGAAATACACTGTGTGGTTGCAACAAACCGGCCGAATACAGATTCCATTGCATCGGATATTTCACCCACCGTTGCACGCACCCGAACAGCTGAAATACAGGCTTCCAGAAGATTTCCATCTGATTTGGCCGCATTTTTAACATCGTTTAGCGCCTGATCAACCGCCCCCCTGTCTCTGCCGGCCTTTATCTCCTTCAGCTGCTGAATCTGCTCGTCACGAACGGTCTCTGATACAGCCAGGACCTCGTCAAGAGGCTCTTCCTCTATGCGGTGTTTGTTCACCCCTACGATAACGTCCAGACCCTGGTCGATGCGCGCCTGTTTACGGGCAGCGGATTCTTCGATACGCATTTTCGGCATACCGGTTTCGATGGCCTTGGCCATCCCTCCCAGGTCCTCAACTTCCTGGATGATTTTCCGCGCCTCCTGGATGATACCACCCGTGAGGGTTTCGATATAATAAGAGCCTCCCAGGGGATCGATCACATGACAGACCTGGGATTCCTCCTGGATGATGATCTGGGTGTTTCTGGATATTCTGGCCGAAAAATCGGTTGGCAGACCCACGGCTTCATCAAATGAATTGGTATGCAGGGACTGTGTCCCCCCCAGTACGGCGGCCAATCCTTCCAGTGTTGTCCGGATAATATTGTTGTAAGGATCCTGCTCGGTCAGACTCCACCCGGATGTCTGGACGTGGGTGCGCAGCATGGATGATTTCGGGTTTTTGGGATTGAACCGGCTGATGAGTTCATGCCATAAAAACCGGGCCGCCCGCAGCATGGCAATCTCCATGAAAAAATTCATACCAACGCCAAAGAAAAAGGATAGCCGAGGCGCAAAGGCATCAATATCAAGACCGGCAGCCAGGGCGGCTTTGACATATTCCAAACCGTCTGCCAGGGTAAAAGCCGTCTGCAGAACCGAATTGGCGCCGGCTTCCATCATGTGGTAGCCGCTGATACTGACTGTGTTGTACTTGGGCATATGACGGGAGCAATAGCCGATAATATCGGATACAATCCGCATGGATGGTTTCGGTGGATAGATATAGGTGTTGCGGGTCAGGTATTCCTTCAGAATATCATTCTGTATGGTGCCTGCTAGCTGTTCCTGTTTTACCCCTTGTTCCTCTGCCGCAACGATATACCCCGCCAGGATGGGCAAGACGGCCCCATTCATGGTCATGGATACCGTCATCTGCTCCAGCGGTATCTGGTCGAACAGAACCTTCATATCTTCAACCGAATCAATGGCCACGCCGGCCTTTCCCACATCCCCCAGAACCCTTGGATGGTCGGAATCATAGCCCCGGTGGGTTGCCAGATCAAAAGCAACGGAAAGGCCTTTTTGACCAGCAGCGATGTTACGCCGGTAAAACGCATTGGAGTCCTTGGCCGTTGAAAACCCTGCATATTGTCGTATGGTCCAGGGTCGCCCCGCATACATGGTTGCCATGGGGCCCCGTACATAAGGTGCAAACCCGGGCAGGTTGTTGACATGCGCAAGGTCTTCCAGGTCTTCGGCTGTATACAGGGGTTTGACCTGGATGCCCTCAGGTGTATCCCACTTAAGATCGTCGAGCGGTTTGCCTCTCAGCTGCTTGGCTGCCAATTCCTCCCATTGTTTTATATCCGGTTTTTCCGACATGTTGTCTTCCTCCAAAAAAAAATTATTCTAAACAATTATCACGAAAACACGAAAAAATGAAAGCACGAAAAGTCAACTTCCGGTTTTCAACATAAATAGAGCGAAATGGGTGATCCAATGGCGATTTGCGCTGTTTGAGCCAATTAGGGCACCTTACATCAGCGCATGACAATGAAAATCCAATTTGAAAAGACAGTCATTTTGGCAGTCATGCTAGCTTTAAATTTCGGCCAGCGATGATGTTAGGAGCCCTTGCGGCGCGTTCGCAAAGCGCCAGGGGATTATTCATTTCGCGTTCGGCGAACCCAGAACATCTGGTTGCGACTTACAGCTTCCCTCCAAACCTTCAACCCTGCTCTACCACCCCTCCAACCCTATGATCTTTCACACAACTCCACCAGCACGCCATGGGTGGCTTTGGGATGGAGAAAAGCAATTTTTGCACCGCCTGCCCCTGTCCGGGGTGTTTCATCGATAAGGCGAACTCCCTTTTCTTTGAGTTCTGCAAGGGCTTCTTCAATATTTTCAACACGAAATGCAACATGCTGAATCCCTTGACCTTTCTTTTCAATATATTTGGCTACCGGCCCGTCCGGCGCCGTGGATTCCAGAAGCTCCACCTCGCTTTCACTGACGGGGAAAAAGGCCGTGGTCACTTTCTGCTCCGCCACAGTTTCAGACCCTTCAAACGGCAGACCCAACACGTCCGACCAGAATTGCTTACCCTCATCGATACTGTTTACAGCAATGCCAAGATGATCGATTTTTAAAATTTTCATTACGCATGCTCCTGTCTTTTTCTCTTAAATAAGCTATCTTTTATTTACATATTAACGCAACTTTCGGGTTTCACCACGGATAGAGCGAAATGGGTGATCCAATGGCGATTTGTGCTGTTTGAGCCGTTTGAGCCGTTTGAGCCGTTTAGGGCACCTTACATCAGTGCATGACAATGAATAATCCAATATGAAAACACGATCATTTAACAGCTACGCCTATTGAACCATATGGCCAGCACTGATGTTAGATGCCCTTGCGGCGAGTTCGCAAAGCGCCAGGGGATTATTCATTTCGCGTTTTTTGAATCCCGAAACTTGAGTATTAATTACAGCGAAGCTAAATGTCGTTCCATAACCCGCCTAAACCCCGGCATGGCCTTGATAATGGTCTCGTCTTCCACACAGAATGCAATTCGGAAATGACCGGGGCCCATAAAGCCGCTGCCGGGAACAACCAGAATCAGTTCCTCCTGGAGATCCCCCACGAATGCCACATCATCGGCAATAGGTGCTTTGGGAAAAAGATAAAATGCGCCGGGAGGTGTAATAAAATCATATCCGCATTCCCGCAGGCCGTCACACAGCAGGTCCCGTTTACGCTTGTAAAGGGACACATCCACGCTCATCCCCTGCATTTCCGCCACCACCCGCTGCATCAGGGCCGGGGCATTGACAAACCCGATGATACGGTTGGTCAGGGCCATGGCGTTCATAAGGTCGGCTCTGTAAGCAGCTTCCGGGTTTACAACAGTAAAGCCGATGCGCTCTCCGGGAATGGAGATGTCTTTTGAATAGGACGTGGCCATAATACTATCGCTGTAGCTGTCAAATATGCAGGGTATGTGGACATCATCGTAGGTAATTTTTCGATACGGCTCATCCGCCACCAGATAGATCGTTCTTTCGAACTGCGCACTTTTTTCTTTCAAGAGGCGACCCAAGTTATCCAGACTCTCCCTTGAATAAATCTGTCCGGTGGGATTGTTGGGTGAATTGATCAGAACAACTTTGGTTTTTTCGGTAACCGCGGCTGCCATAGCCTCCATGTCCAGGGAAAAATCATCATGGGTGGAAACGGTTTTAAAAACACCACCGTGGTTGTCAGTATAAAAATGATACTCCACAAAACAGGGTTTTGGAGAAAGAACTTCATCACCCGGATCCAGTACTGCCTTGAGAATGATGTTCAGGGCGCCGGCAGCACCACAGGTCATGACCACATCATCTGCCGATACAGCAACCCCCTGATCCCGCGATATATAATCGGCAATCTTTTCCCTGACATGGGGATAGCCCGCTTGGGGCATATAACCATGCCCGCCGGGTTCCTTTACGATGTTCCCGAGAATCTCGTTGAATTTCTCAGGGGGTTCCAGATTGGGATTCCCCAGGCTGAAATCAAACACATTCTCAGGCCCGTGTTCCGCTTTCAACCGGGTACCCTCCTCAAACATTTTCCGAATCCAGGAAGACCTGGTCATAAAGGCTTCAATCTTTTTGGAAATTGTCATTTCGTTTCCCTCCATAAATTCGTCGTGGGAATTTATCTGACGCGACAATGTCGCTAATCAAAACGATCGTTTTACTCCATTGTACGGTAGCAACGGTAACTATGAAAATTATAAATACGGCATGAAACTAGACGTTATCCGAAAAACAGAATTTTGGTTCAAGATCAAGGCGGAATTGCTTTTCAGCCCGCAGGAATACGGTAGTATTTTGAGGCGTTGAAACACAATTCCAACACAGAGATTGGGCCAAAAGACAATTTTGAGATGGCTTCTAACCCAATGTTCTCTTCGGTTTGATGTGTTTATTTGGAAGGCTTTCGAGATGAAGCCGTATAGGTCATACTGCGAAGCTCGAATTAAGTCCCAAATGAGCGCATCAGGCCGACCCGAAGGGTGAAAAATATCTTTTTTACGAGAATGGTGGGTTATTCTGCCGGTACCACCGCTGTTACTTCCGGAATCTTATCTTTCAAAACTTTCTCGATACCGTTTCGCAGGGTCATCTGTGACATGGGGCACCCGGCGCATGCACCCTGAAGTCTCACTTTGACAACACCCTCGTCAATGCTCACCAATTCTACATTCCCCCCATCTCTCATGAGCATGGGTCTGATCTCGTCCAGTACTTTTTCAACTTTTTCCTTCATGACAACCCCCTTCAATAGCTAAATGCACAAATCACAATACACAAACGCTACAATTAATGCCGCCCCTCCGTTGTGTCTCGCTCAAAATCAAAGAACAAGATCTTTTATCACGAGAACACGAAAGTACGAAATCTCGAAATAGATCAAAAAATATTTTCATGCTTTCTAAATTTCGTGTTTTATGATTGGTTTTTTTATTTTCAAAACAGAGAAACTATCTATCCAATACTATAAAATGTTATGTATTTATCCAGACTGCCGTTTGTCATAAAATTCCCTTTTAAACGTTTCATACCGGTCCCCCTGGATTGCCGCACGGATCTGCTTTGCCAAGTCCAGATAATAGTGAAGATTGTGGAGCGTGTTCAAACGGTACGCCAGCAGTTCTCTGGCTTGATATAAGTGCCGGAGATATGCCCTGGAGTAATTCATGCAGGTATAACAGGTACATCCACTATCAACTGGATTTGTATCGTACTTAAACCGCGAATTGCAAATGTTAATTGTGCCTGCATGGGTGAAAAGCTGTCCGTTTCTGGCATTTCTAGTGGGTATGACACAATCGAACATATCTGCTCCCATACCCACGAGTTCCACAATATCCTCCGGGGTCCCCACACCCATGATATACCTGGGCAGGTGCTCCGGGAGGCGTGGAATAGTCCAGGCGGACATCTCGCGCATAAGATCCTTGGGCTCCCCGACACTCAAACCACCCACGGCATACCCTGGAAATTCGATTTCCATCAGGTCTGCCAGAGATTTTTTTCGTAACTCCTTGTGCATACCTCCCTGAACGATACCGAACAAAGCACCTCCGGTTTTGTTCTTTTCCCAGACGGTCTTACATCGCCTGGCCCAGCGGGTCGTAAGTTCAAGGGCTTTTAAAGCCTCATCCCTGTCAGCAGGATATCGGGTACACTGATCAAGACACATGATAATATCCGAATCAAGACAGAACTGAACTTCCATGGATTTTTCAGGGGAAAGCAAATGACTGGATCCATCAAGATGGGACTGAAACGCGTAGCCCTCCTCTGTTATCTTGGCCAGCTTGGCCAGGGAGAAAAGCTGGAACCCGCCGCTGTCGGTCAGAATAGGCCCCTGCCAATGCATAAACCGGTGGAGACCTGAAAAAAGGTCGATAATGTCACACCCCGGTCTGAGATACAGGTGGTAGGTATTGCCCAGAATGATTTGTGCACCGCAGGCCAACAATTCTTCCGGTGTTACCGACTTGACCGACCCCAGGGTGCCCACCGGCATGAAGATGGGCGTTTCGATTTTTCCATGGGTCGTTTCGATGACGCCCGTGCGAGCAAGGCAGTCTTGGGACTGGGATATAACGTTAAAAGAAAACATAAGTTCGTTTTAAGTTTTAGGTTTTAAGTTTTAGGTAGGCCACAGCCGACGCATTACCCGTTTAAGGTTTTGTTTTTAATGACTTGATAAGAGCATGCAGCATCTTGGAAATACTTATTGTTTCTGCAATAATTTTGTTTTTATCAGGTTCTCTAATTATACCGATATCATGAGCGATGGCAATCTGTGTTCTTAGTTCCGCAGCAGACCCTTTTGCGATATGCATGAATCTTATAAATTCGGCATTCGAGCCTCTTTCGGCACCTTCAGCTATATTGCTTGCAATGGAAACACCTGCCCGTGTCATCTGATCCCGTAAACCAAAATCTTGGCAGTGTTCAAGAAGACGATATATACTTACTGATAATTTATAAGCTTTTTGCCAAACTTCCAAATCTTCAAACGATTGATATGCCATGTTACCCTTTATTAACTATTATTTGACCCGATGGAACACCCATAACCACGCAACCTACAACCAACGTCAGTCACCCAACTTAAAACCTGATACCATTTGCTTAGCCTATATCCATCAATTTAACCTAAGCACCTAACACTTAAAACCTAAAACCGCTATTGTATCAACATCGCATCCCCGTAGCTGTAAAATCGATACTTCTCTTTAATGGCGGCCTGATAGGCGGCAAGAATGTTTTCTCTTCCTGCAAAAGCCGATACCAGCATGAGCAGGGTAGATTTTGGCAGATGGAAATTGGTAATCATGGCATCAACGACCCGAAACCGGTAGCCTGGATAAATAAACAGGTCACACGGACCGGTCATGGATCGCATGATATTGTCTTCACCCATGGCAAACTCCAGTGTGCGAACCGATGTGGTCCCCACGGCCACCACCCTTCGGCCTTCCCGTCTGGCATGAGAAATGGTTTCTGCGGTCTTCTTTGGAATCGAGAACCATTCTGAATGCATGCGATGGGTCCGGATATCGGTAACCCGGACAGGCAAAAAGGTCCCATAGCCCACATGCAGGGTAATGGGTGCCAGGGTAACACCCTTATCCTTGAGCCTGCGCATGAGCGTTTCCGTAAAATGAAAGCCGGCCGTAGGTGCGGCAATGGCACCTTTTTCGGACGCATAGACCGTCTGGTACGCAGCGCTGTCCTCCCGTGTGCTTTGTAACCCGTCCCGTTTGATATAGGGTGGCAGGGGTGTCTGACCGATCCTGTTGAGAACCGATTGGAAATCACCTTCACAAAAAAAAGACAGCCGGTAGATGCCGTCGTGTCTTTCCAATACCTCCGCCGTCACCCCCTCCTGAAAATACAAACGGGCACCGATCCGGGTCCGCTTGGATGATTTCAGCATGCAATCATAATGATTTTTGTTTTCTGCAGACCGCATGCCTGAAGCATCGTTCAAGATCAGGGCTTCTATCCGCCCGCCACTTTCTTTTTTGCCCACGATGCGACCGGGAACTACCTGGGTGTTGTTGACTACCAGCACATCCGATGGGGCCAGACATGTTTCCAGCTTATGAAACACGTGATGGGAAAGGGATCCTGTGCCGCGGTCCATCACCAGTAGTCTGGAATGATCTCTTTTCTGCAGGGGTTGCTGCGCAATCAGATGCTCAGGCAGGTGATAGTGATAATCTTCTATGGAAAACATATGGTTTCGTGTTTTGTTGTTTTGTGCTTGGTGTTTGGGCTTTCGTCCTTTCGTGTTCCGTGCCGAACGTTCTAATTTCACTATGAGCGCTTACCGATATAAACAAGCAAAAGACCCAGACCCATGAGGATCAGACCGGTTCGTCGCAACTGCAGGTCCGGCATTTCGAGTACCTTTCGAACCCAGATTTTCATCTTGTCCGGAAATGCAAAATAGGGAATTCCTTCGACAATCATGACCATGCCCAGAACACACAGGAAAAATTCCATTTTGATCCTTTTAATGACGATTAGATTGAAGAACCCCGCAGCAAACTGCGGATAATGTACCCGCCATAGCGGTTCATAAAGTGCTCAGGTTAAACCGCAGATGTTTTGTATAGCGTCTATCCTTCTTTATTGTCAAAATAAAACCGTTGCATGATCTTCTCTGACGTGGCTGCGCCGCCATGCTTTCAATTACGTGAATTACCTATAGGGTCTATTCTTTACAATAGGATGTGTTGATGATAAATTAGTCCCATTCTTAAGGAGAGGTTGATGACATCAGACAGATTGGATAAGACGGCAGTTCAGGTTTTTAAAACGGACGACACCAAGATTTGGCAGATATAGAAGCACTAGCATAGAAGACAACACAAAAAACTCTCTCATCACGAAAACACGAAAGGACGAAGGCACGAAAGGCAAATTTATTAATGTGTTTCTCTAAAGAACGTTTCCATTTCAGTACACTAAAATATGTTGTCCCAAACTTCCTTTAAAATTAATTTATCTTTTTTTCGTGTTTTCGTCCTTTCGTGCTTTCGTGTTAAATCACTTTAGAACAGGATCTAATATGCATTTTGAACCCGTTATCGGGCTGGAAGTACATGCCCAGTTGAAAACCAAAACCAAGATATTCTGCAGCTGCTCCACCGAATTCGGTGCGCCCCCCAACACCCACATCTGCCCTGTATGTCTCGGCATGCCGGGTGTTCTGCCGGTTCTCAACAAAAAGGTCGTGGACTTCACCCTGCGCATGGCAGTGGCCACCCATTGCACCATCGAGCGGGTAAGCCGGTTTGCCCGTAAAAACTATTTTTATCCGGATCTCCCCAAAGGATACCAGATCTCCCAGTACGAGCTCCCCATTGCCCAGCATGGTTTTGTCCATATCCAGGTGGACGGCACCCGAAAACGAATCGGCATCACACGCATTCACATGGAGGAAGATGCCGGAAAGCTGATTCACGACCCTCACAGGCCCATCAGCAAAGTCGATTTCAACCGCACCGGTGTGCCCCTGATGGAAATCGTCAGCGAACCGGATATCCGATCGCCCCGGGAGGCCGGGGCCTATTTGAAACAGCTGCGCTCCATTGTACGCTATCTCGAAGTCAGCGACGGGAATCTGGAAGAGGGCAGTTTCCGGTGCGACGCCAATGTTTCCATTATGCCCGAGGGTACTGCAGAATTCGGGACGCGTGCCGAAATAAAAAATCTGAACTCTTTCAAACATGTGGAAAAGGCGCTTCAATACGAAATCGAGCGTCAGAAAGAAATCCTGACGGACAACGGCCAGGTGGTCCAGGAAACGCGGCTCTGGGATGCCGACAAAAACAGAACCTTTTCCATGCGGGGCAAGGAAGATGCCCATGACTACCGTTATTTTCCAGACCCGGACCTTCTACCCCTGGTCATTGACCACGAATGGATTGGAAACGTCAGAAAATCCCTTCCCG
>JAHEIB010000094.1 GCA_024639645.1 Deltaproteobacteria bacterium | reverse complement strand
GGTATCATTTATGAGCGGCGGGCAAAAGCTCTAATTATGCGGAATGGATTAGGTACGGGCAGAATGGCATATGAATGGTTCAGGAAAGCGATGCATTCCTATGAGATAGCAATCGAATTAGACCGGTCTCGAAACGATGATGCTGTTATGAGATGGAACACATGTGCCCGAATCATCATGCAAAATCCAGAAGTGGAACCTGAACTTCAAGGGTCTAACGAGCAGATGCTGGAATAGCATAACTTGTACTTTAGTGGTATGCGATATTAGGATATCTATTTGGCGATAGAGGAAATCCAGATTCTTATGGATTTGATGTATGTCAAAGATTATATAAGCGCTTTTCTTGTGAATCGAAACAGCGAGCGCATTCCCCGTAGCTTGCTTCGAGGTTCTTCAATAAAATAAATCTCCTAACAAACCAGTAGAGCTGACGGCGCGAAGATGGCGGTTTTTCCTAAAAGGCCATGCGGGTTTGAAAGGTATTTGGCGCGCAACTTATTTGCGGACCTTGGATTATAAACATGACATATAAATTTGGAATACTCCAAGACAACGAATGGGAAGAGTATCGCTACGGGAATGTCTTTGCCCATGAGGTCTATCCAGACTGGTCACGAGTTACCATTGGGGCAGACCACAAACATATTTCTCTGATGCTCGACATCGCCAAACAATGGGAAGGGCCATACGGTATTCTGTATGTTCTGGTTGTTCCCCGATCCGCCCATGGTGCTGCTCGGTATCAGTCGCCCGAGCCTTGTTCTTTAGACGATCTAGAACTTTTTGCCTATACCTTCCAAGAGTACTTCGAGGGAGACGGTCGTCATCATATTTGGTTCATGGACATTTCCAGCAACTACCGGATAATCTACGACAATCACGATCTTATCTACACATATGGGAATGATAATGCTGTTATGGACATTCTAAAAGCCAAGGGATTTAAAGAAAGCTCCCCTCAAATGCCGGCGCCTCACGGGCATTGCTTCAATCAAGATCTCGACAAGTACGAAGGAGAGATTATGGAGTATTTCGAGTGGATCACATTCCCCCTGAATGTGGAGCACGACGACCCGTGATCCAACAAGAGGCTGCAGAGGATACAAGCAAGCCGAATAGCTGATCTTTCACATTAGAAGCTATCTCAAAAATGTCTTTTGGCCCAAATCAGGCGTTGGAATCTCGTTTCAACGCCTCAAAATACTTCAGTATTCCTGCAGGTTAAAACTTGGTTCCGCCCTGACTTTGAACCAAAATCTTATTTTTGAGATGGCTTCTAGTAACTTTTGATAACACATCAACAGGTTAGGCTGACCAGAGAATATCATTGCACATGTAACGGACCATATTTTGGAAAAGTTGTGTTTTTGTGTTATCAAGTCCTGGCAATTGACCCTAAATTGAAAAGCCAACCACAAATGATTATCAAATCAAGCCGTTGAGTCTTAGCTTCAGCCGAGAACAAAAGATTTCATCACCCTCGGCGTTGCTCTCCAGATTAAGATTATGAACAATATAGTTAGCGTTAAAATCTAATAGTTAATATAATCATGAAGAAGGCTTAATTCAGCCAGAATGTCAAAATTGTCGTAAATTCATTTGCTAATCAAAATGCCCTTAAACCAACTTGTCATCTATTTCATGTCTAAAGCGAATGATTCTGCAGTTGAAGTATGAGACGAAATCTCCAACCCTTTACACACCTAATTACCGCTAGCGGAAAACGATCTTCATTCTAAAAAAAACTTGACAGATAGGGTTAAGATACTTAACACTATACGCATGAAAAAGAGCGAAACCGAAATTTCCAAGCCATTGTTTCGATTAATTAACAAGATTATCTTTTTGGAAAAAAGGAACATCTTTGAATATGAAGGTGTCAAATTATTTCCTTCCGAGGTTCATATATTGCTTTACATCGAAGGCGGAAAGTCAACCAATGCAACCAATATGTCTAATAAACTTGGAATATCAAAGAGCGCCGTATCGCAAACGATTTCACGGCTTGAAAAAAAGGGGGTGATCGTAAAGGACAAGGACCCATATAACAAAAATGAATTGGTCATTACTTTCACTTCATTTGGGCAGAAAGCATTTGGTCGGTATAAAAAAAAACAAAATCAAAATCGAATGCATTTCGATCAGTATTTAAATGGGCTTTCTGATGATGACAGAGGTGTGATCTATAGATTTCTAAATGAAATGGAGATTGTGATCGATCGACTGAGATAGTTTTTTTTGCCTGCAGTGTTAAGTAGCTTAATTCTCTTTTGCGCAAATGCTACGGTTGTCAGAAAAACGTTTTTCTTAAACAAATCAATGCTGATGAACCTTGGTTGCTTCAACTCAATAATATGAAAAACAAGCTGTCCAAATAAAATCATGTAACCACAAAGGAGGACTGGAATGAGCAACAGGCTTATGCTCGGATTATGGCGATATGTATTATATGTACCGCCGTTTATATGGAAAAAGCAGATTGAAAAAGGCAAAAAGCGATTTGAAAGAGAATTCGGAAAAATGCCGGAGGATTTTAGACATGTTCATCATTTTGTCGTAAAAGAGCTTCCTTGCTTCGGTAAACCTCTGCCAGAGCGTATTATATCGAAAAAACTCGGTCTTCCAAGCCATCGCGTTCGACAAGCAACGGATTATCTCGAAAAGCGGATGACGTATCTTTACAGGAACGAGAGTAGAGAGGTCGTTTGGGCTTATCCTGTCACGGTCGATAAAACACCGCACAAAATTACGTTCAGCACAGGAGAAATATTGTATGCTGCTTGAGCGGCTGATGCGTTTGCGACGCCCTTCGTGCAAGGGAGATTACGGAATGAATACATTACCGTTAGCGTTGAAACCGAATGCGCTCACTGCTCGCGTAAAATGGGGTTGGAGATCGACAGCGAAATTAATATCAAAACGGCTGATGAAGAATGCAGCCCCATAATTTTTATACCGGATGTCGACCTCCTTAATCTCAAAGACGACAGTATTATTGACTCATTCTGAACCGAGTGCATTTTCTTCTGGTCAGAAGAACATGCCCGGGTGCATCGGAAAAATTCGCATCGAATTCGCGGTTCCTACATGCGTGTGAGCCAAATGGCCGATGTAACCCGAATTATTCAGAGCGCAATTTTCGGATTTGATGAGGAGCAGGTGCTATTTTCCTGAAACAAAAATCTATAAGCTATCTCAAAAAAGTTTTTTTAACCCAATTTCTGTGTTGGTCCTGATCTTCAACGCCTCGGAATACTACAGTATGCACCCCAAGGGTGCTTCCTGCGGGGCGCCTGCGGATGAAAGCTCGGGCCCGCCTTGAACTTAAACCAAAACCCTTTTCTTGAGATGGCTTCTAATAAATATTGGAGAAGAAAAGAGGCCTGAGAATGCATAAAACAGAGGTTAAAATAAAAATCAGAAACTACCATTCGGACAATCATAATCATGTTAACAATGCCCGTTATCTAGAATTCTTTGAAGAAGGTTCATGGGATTTCCTGGAAAAAAATAAGAATGTGGGTAAGTTGATGAAGAGGCTTGCAAAAGATGGCATTGTCCATGTTGCAGTAAACATTAACTGCAATTTTAGAGATAGTGCTGTCGTAGGTGATACCTTGCGGATTGAAACGGCGCTTTGTCGTTCAACAAACAGAAGCTTCACATGGTTAAAAAAGGTCTTCAACGATAAATCGGACATACTTGTTACGGATGCTGAAATTACTTGTGTGTTTATAGATTCAACCACGCGCGAGGTCGTTCCTCTTAGTGACGAAATAAAAAAAGCCTGGCCTGATCTTGCGAAATGAAGGTAATGAAGTCTTCATCATTCAAACTCAGTCAAAATATAGATGATTGCTTTATGCCCCGCCATCCCCCCTAAGGTTAAGGTTTTGTAACACAGCCTATTGGGTCGATGAGGTAAAATTTTTCCCATGTAAATTTCTTGCTGAATCATAATGTCAATAGCGTTGCAAATTTGTCAACTTGATACCGTTTTCATTGTTCTACAAACCGCGTCCTTGGCACACGGTTCAGAACCTGAATTTGCCGAGACGTGCTGTCTCCTTTGGATTTCCCCCATTTTGGGAGAAATCCAATCCACCCGTTTCACGGGTGGTAGTTGACTCCCGCCGCTGCTATTCCGATTGCCATTTGCATTAGCGGTCTTCTGTTTATACGGCCGGTCATAATAATGTTCAGAAAATAGGACGGCGGCATAAGGGTTTGTAGCAGAAAAACGGTCCTCAGTCGGAACGTTTTTCTGACAATCCCTATATATCTCCACCTTGACATTTGAGGATCTGCACGCATTTTATATCAAAAAAATATACCCCTATTTCAATCCAAATATAAGGAGCGCACAAAAATGGCCGTGAAAACCGAAACCCATGAATTCAAGACCGAAATTAAACAGCTGCTGAATCTGATTATCAACTCGCTTTATTCCAACAAGGAAATCTTTTTGCGCGAGCTGATTTCCAATGCCTCGGATGCGATCGACAAACTGCGTTTCAGAGCCCAGACTGAGGAAGGGATCTTGGGAAATGACACGGAATTCAAAATAAAAATCCAACACGATGCGATTAAAAACACGCTGACTGTTGAGGACAATGGGATTGGAATGACCTACGATGAAGTACTCGAAAATATCGGAACCATCGCCAAGAGCGGTACCAACGATTTCCTGCAAGCCATGGCGCAGCTTAACAAAGACGCTACGCTCACCCCGGAGCTGATCGGCCAGTTCGGAGTCGGATTTTATAGCTCGTTTATCGTGGCCGACAAGGTGACCCTGTTGACAAAGGCCAGCGGTGAAGCACAGGCGGTATGCTGGGAATCCCACGGTGACGGAGAATATACGATCAAAGAGGCCGAGAAAGACACCCGTGGCACGGTGATCACCCTATATCTGAAAAAAAAGGAAGAAGGCGACAAGGATTTCACCGACGAACGAACGCTACGCAACATTGTCAGTCAGCATTCTGATTTCGTGGCGTATCCCATCGTGATGGATGTGGAGAAAGAAGAGCCGCTTCCGGAAACCGAGCAGATCAAGGATAAGGATGGCAAACCAATCGGGGAAACCACCCGAAAGGTGATCACAGAAGAGACGCTCAACTCCATGCAGGCCATCTGGTCGAAAAACAAGAAGGATGTCAGCGACAAGGCTCACGAAGAGTTTTACCAGCATATCAGCCACGACTGGAATCCACCCCTGGAAAAACTCCATATGAAGCTGGAGGGCACTACCGAATACACGGCTCTGTTATACATTCCGTCCAAAGCCCCGTTTGATCTTTTCAATCCGGAATCCAAACACGGAGTGCATCTCTACTGTAAACGCGTATTCATCATGGACGATTGTAAGGAACTCATGCCGGAATACTTCCGGTTTGTAAAAGGTGTGGTTGATGCACCGGATCTAAATCTCAACATCAGTCGTGAAATCCTGCAGCAGGATCGCCTGGTGCGCAACATCCGTCGTAACCTGGTAAAAAAACTCTTTGAGCTGCTGAAAAATATGGAAGCGGAAAAATACGAAAAATTTTGGGAAGAATTTGGCGCTGTTTTCAAAATAGGTGTGCATACTGACTTTGAAAACAAGAAAAAGATTGCCGAGCTCCTACGCTACAAGACGACAAAGTCCGACGGCAAATGGAAGTCGCTGCAAGCTTATATCGAAGGCATGCCACCGGAGCAGAAAGAAATCTACTACATCACAGGTGATAACATGTCAGCGCTGCTCAACAGCCCTTTGCTGGAACAACTGAAATCCAAGGATTTGGAGGTCCTGCTGATGACCGATCCCATCGACGAATGGGTTACGCAGGCACTGACCGAATACGACGGCAAGCAGCTCAAGAGTGCTGAAAAGGGTGACCTGGATCTGGACAAGATCGACGAAGATACCAAAGGCAAGTATGAAACCCTGTTCAAGCACATACGGGCACATTTGGAAGACACCATAAAAGAGGTGCGTCCGTCCACGCGCCTGACCGATTCTGTGGCCTGCCTGTCCGGTGACAGCTATGACATGAGCGGCTATATGGAAAAGATCCTCAAAGCTTCTGGCCAGGAGGCGCCGCAAACCAAACGCGTGCTGGAACTCAACATGGCGCACCCCGTCATGGAGAAAATACATGCTATGTTCGAGGCTGACAAAGACGATGCCAAGCTGAGCGAATATATACACCTGCTTCTTGATCTGGCTGTTATCGCCGAAGGCGGCAAGGTGGATGCCCCATCCAAATTTTCGAAAGTCGTTGGAGAGCTAATGGCAAAAGCTTAGCAAGAGATAAATCCCAAGGCTATTGCCGAAATTAAGTTGAAATTTTTTCACCACCAGTTGATATCACGGGCCTCGCTCTTTGGGGACAGCATGGGATCAGTGGGAATCACTTGGCCCGCATAGCTTATTTTCATGGCTGTATTCAAATAAGCTGAACCGAAAGAGTGAGCGCATTTCCCTTGGGTTTACTGTTCCAGCTGGAATTCGAGAATCAAGTTGTCACGGTGGACGATTTCATCATCGTGGCGATACCCGAGGATGGTTTCAATTTGGCTGGTTTTGGCACCGATTATTTTCTGCAGATCCCCTGAACTGTAATTGACCATACCAATGGCGATTTTCTGTTTGTTTTTGCCCTGTATAACCACCGAGTCCCCCATACTGAATCTGCCTTGAACTGTCGTGATGCCTGAGGGAAGGAGGCTTTTGCCCTTTTTTGTCAAGGCTTTTTCGGCACCTTCGTCAATAATGATAGTACCGTTTGTTTTCTTTGTAAAAGCGATCCACTGTTTACGACTGTTCAAGGCACTGGCTTCAGGAAGAAAAAAAGTGCCACATGCTTTTCCGGAAAATATGTCTTTCAGGATGTTCGGTTTTGCGCCATTGGCAATGATGCTGGCGATGCCCCCCAGAGAAATATTTCTGGCCGCCATCAATTTGCTGGCCATGCCGCCGGTTCCCAGAAAACCGGGTATGGTGTTGGCCGCCTTGGTTATCCGCCGATCAACTTTTTCAACCAGGGGGATCAATTGTGCATCCGGGTGACGTCTCGGATCTTTATCGTAAAGACCATCGATATTGGTCAGGTTCACCAGGAGATGGGATTCCGTCAGATTGACCACCAGCGCACTGAGGTTATCGTTGTCACCGAATTTAATCTCGTCTGTGCCCACGGTGTCGTTTTCGTTGATGATGGGAATGATTTTCCAGGACAGCAATGTCATCAGGGTGTTTCTGGCATTGAGATATCGCCGTCGGTGCGTGAGATCGTCCCGGGTGAGTAATATCTGCGCCGCCTTGGCCCCCTGTCTGGAAAAGGCTTCCTCGTAAGCCATGATCAGATTGCTTTGCCCCATGGCCGCCAGAGCCTGCATTTGTGAAAGTGATGTCGGGCGTTTGGACAGGCCTGCCTTTTTCAACCCGGCTGCGATGGCGCCCGAGGAAACAAGAATGATCTCAAGTCCTTTGTTGCGGAGTCTGCAGACTTCGGTTGCCAGATCATCGATCAAATTCAAGTTCAATCCGTTTTTACGGGTCAGCACACCGCTGCCGATCTTGACGACGGCACGTTTCACATTTTTCAGATAGGTTTTTCGGTCAAGTTTCACTTGTATTCCTGTTGGAGAGGCTTATGTGTAAAAGGCTTCGACCCCTTACCTGTGTAATCAGAGACAATATGGCCATTTCCAATGAGCCGCCATTGATAAATCATGAGCCCTTCCATACCCACGGGTCCCCGGGCGTGGATTTTGTTGGTGCTGATGCCTACTTCTGCGCCGAGACCAAAGCGGAAGCCATCGCTGAAGCGGCTGCTGCAATTTACCATTGCATCCGCGGTGTCCACCAACCGCATGAATATATCCGCCCGCTGTTTGTCCTGACTGACGATGACATCGGTGTGTCCTGACCCATAAAAATTGATATGCTCTATTGCCTGCTCCAGGGTGTCGACGATTTTTATGGATAGGATATTGTCCAGGTATTCGGTTTGCCAGTCTTTTTCTGTGGCCGGAATGACATCGATATACCCGGCTGTTTGTTCACACCCGCGGATTTCGACATTGCGTGCATCCAGCGCAGATTGGATGCCCGGCAGAAAATCCTGGGCCAAATCTTTATGAACCAGAAGCGTTTCCGCTGCATTGCAGACTGAAACATACTGGCATTTACTATCCACGGTGATGCGGATGGCCATGTCTATATCGGCTTTTTTATCGACATACACGTGACATATACCGTCGGCATGGCCCAGCACCGGAATACGCGTGTTGTCCATTATGTGCTTTACAAATGCGTTGCTCCCCCGGGGAATGACCAGGTCGATGGTGTGATCCAGACCCAGCAGTTCCTGGACATCGGTTCGGGTTTCCATGAGTCCTATCCAGCCGTCGGGAATGCCTGCCTGTCTCGCTGCCGCTGAAATGAGATCCGCCAGTGCCCGGTTGGTGTGGGCAGCTTCCCTGCCGCCTTTCAGGAGAACGGCATTTCCGCTTTTCAGACAAAGTGAGGAAATCTGAACCAGGGCATCCGGTCGGGACTCGAAGATGACACCGATGACGCCGATGGGGCAGCTTACCTTGAAAAGCTCAAGACCCGTGTCCAGTTCTGTGGCGCATAATGTTTTACCCACGGGGTCTGGAATCCGTCGAAGGCTTTCCAATCCCTCGCAGGTTTCAAGGATCTTTGATTGGTCAAATTTCAATCGCTTTAGCAGGGGCGCCGAAAGGTGTTCGACTTGTGCCTTGTGAAGGTCGCGCTGGTTTGCGGTCTTGATTTCAGATTCGTTTTCACGCAATGCCTTGGCAATGAGGGCCAGGGCTTTGTCCCTTGAAGCGCCATCCGATGCGGCGAGTCGAATGCCGGCCGTTTTGGCTGTTTCCGCCATTTGTTGAATCTTCATGTTCTTCTCGATTATGGTATTGGTTGACTCGATTGCGTCTATATCCAAGAAATAGCCGATTAATGCAAGACCCTTTATGAAACCGTTAGACGATTTTATGGGTCGCCCTTGGCTTGGTAAGAGATCGTAATCTCAGCAAAGCGATTCAAGAGCTGCAGGCTGTGAGGCGTTTCAGTTATCATTTTAAGCGCTTGATCCGGATTCTGCCCATGGGTTTTCATCAAGTCTGAGAACGCACAGACATAGGTTTTCATGATGTCGGCATCAAACTCCGGATGAAACTGGACGCCCCATGCACAGGGGCCTATGGCAAAAGCATGGTGAGGTTCATTCTCATTGGAAGCTAGAAGAACCGCCTCCGAAGGGAGCTTTAGAACCGTCTGTGTATGGCTGGCATGAGCCATTACTTTTTCAGGCAATCCCTTGAACAATGGATCTATGCCGGCTTTTTCGGCGATGGTGACCGGAACCGTGCCGAGCTCCACCCCGTCCGGAAGGTTTCCCACCTGCCCCCCCATGGCAAGGGCCAGAAGCTGGTGGCCGTAGCAGATGCCCAGCAGGGGGATACCTGAATCGATGACCCGGGGTATCCAGGCGGCGGTCTTCTCGCTCCAGTCTTGCCTGTCTGTGACCATGGCATGCGAGCCCGTGATGATCACACCGGAAAAATCAGTGGGATCGAATGGAAGGTTTTCTTTATATGGTGCGACAACGCGAAAACCAATGCGAGCCTTTGCAAGAGGCGCCATTATCCAGTCTTCGAAGTCATTCCGCCGCTGATACAGGTGCGGCAGCGTCTCACCCATTTTAAGAATAAGAATCGGTTTTGTCATATTCACCTAGCATATAAGGCTGACGTCTGTTAGAATCTATCTCAAAATAAATCTGAGTGCCTCTGGCGGCATTGCTGAACAGCTAAAAATGCTCACATACTAGGTGTATGCTCCGCTTTTTCGCGGCCCAGCGCCTTGCCATAAACCCTAATCTTTTTTGAGATGGGTTATAGACTATTAGGCGCCTACAGCCTAACAGTCTGTATTTAACCAGGATGTTCTGGCCCGGATCAATTCCCGGCCGTCAGTTTTACGCAGGACATCGTGTGCAATCCGCATGCCTTTCTCATCCTGATGGCAACACCTGGCCATGACCCTATCTCCGAAAAGTGCTTCTCCCAGGAAATTGACTTCCAGTTCCGACAGGCGGTGGCCGTTCTCAAAGCTGTTGGAAATACATTCCAGCAGCCATTCAATATAGCTGACATTGTTGACGTGCTGATTGATGTCGAGATCCCGGTACCTGACGCTGAACTGTTTTTCAATCTGGGGTGTCTTCAAAGGGGTCAACTTGCCCAGGGGATGCGCCACTACGTGTTGCCTGTCCACGGGATTCAGCTGCCGGGCAAAAGATGTGGGTCGGACAGGACGCCGTTTGGCGGCATCTATAATAATCCAGGCGCTGACACAGGACCCTATGGTACGGCCGTTCTGGCTGATGTCAAAGTCCCTTAAAGCAAATACCCGCTGAATTCCCGAGGGCCATGTATGGACCTGTATCGTATCTCCCCATCCGGGATAGTGATTCATTTTAAGATAAATTCTCGAAAGCACCCAGGTATAATTACCAATAAGTAACTGGGGCACGGAAACCCCCAGTTTCAATGCATGGCTGCTGGCGGCATCCTGCAAGAGATTGAAAATAGAAGGTATGGACAATCGGCCTTCGGCATTGACCTCATAGGATCGAATGGCATAGGATTTTCGGAGGATGTTTTCCTCGATGCTGTATCCGTTTGTTCGGGTCATATGTCTCCATTCAACATTGACGGTCTCGCAAAAAGTTCAACTTCTGCGTTCTGCTGCATTTCGTAATCATTCAACGTACGATAAGTAATTCTCATGATTACAAAATATGCACGCCTTCATTTGAAATTTTTACAAAACCGTCTCTTTCGGGTTTTTACGCACCCATCATGCCTTGATTTAACACGAGAAATAAACTATTTCAAACAGAGCATGAAAAATCACTCCAAAAAAGACGTATTGTTAAATCGACAAGGGACCCTGGGTACTTTCTCAGGTGTTTTCACGCCCAGCATCCTCACGATTCTTGGCATTATTCTTTTCTTGCGGCTCGGCTATGTGGTGGGTAATGCTGGACTGGGGCGAGCGCTGTTGATCCTGGCCCTGGCCAACGGGATATCTGTTTTGACCAGCATTTCTCTATCCGCTATCGCCACCAACATCAAAGTCAAGGGGGGTGGGGACTATTATCTGATTTCAAGGACCCTTGGCCCGGAGTTCGGCGGTGCCCTGGGGATTGTTCTTTTCCTGGCCCAGTCGGTATCCATCGGTTTTTACTGCATCGGCTTCGGGGAGGTTCTGTCCCAGATATTTCCGTTGTCGGTGTTCGGGTCTTACGGTCCGCAGGCGGTAGCGGGTGCCGCGGTTTTTTTCCTTTTTATCCTCGCTTGGCTGGGTGCTGACTGGGCCACACGTTTTCAATTTGTGGTTATGGGGATCCTGACAGTGGCGATCATATCCTTTTTTGCGGGCGGCATCATGCAATGGGACGCCACAAATCTGGCGCAGAACTGGAACTCACCTGTGGATGGACCTGGTTTCTGGGTTATATTTGCCATATTCTTTCCGGCGGTGACAGGATTTACCCAGGGTATCAGCATGTCTGGTGATCTGAAAGATGCGGGAAAGAGCCTTCCTCTGGGCACATTCATGGCGGTTGGCATTTCCATTGTGGTCTATTTTCTATCGGCCATTATTTTCTCAGCATCACTGCCGCAGTCGGTTCTCAGGAGCGACTATACGGCCATGAACCGGGTAGCAATATTCGGTTTTCTGATTTCGGCCGGTGTGATTGCAGCGACGCTTTCGTCTGCCATGGCATCCTTTTTGGGCGCTCCCAGAATTTTACAGTCTCTGGCTTCGGATCGAATTTTTCCTTTCCTCCTTCCCTTTGCCAAAGGAGACGGTGCTGCCAAAAACCCCAGAAGAGGCGTGTTACTGGCGGGAGGGATTGCCATCCTGACCATTGGGCTTGGCAATCTGAATGTCATTGCACCGATTGTATCCATGTTTTTTCTGATCTCTTATGGCCTTCTTAACTACGCAACCTATTACGAAACCCGTGCGGCAAGCCCTTTTTTTCGACCCAGGTTCAAGTGGTATGACGGCCGCCTGAGTCTTTTGGGTGGGTTGTCTTGCCTGGGCGTAATGCTGGCCATCGATATTGCAGCAGGATTGATTTCAACTGCCGTACTTTTTTCCATCTACCAGTATCTGCATCGAACGGCAGGACCGGCCCGATGGGCGGATGGTAGACGCTCCTATCACCTTCAAAAGGTGAGGAACCACCTCCTGGCAGCCGCCGCAGAGCCCGAGCACCCCCGGGATT
>JAHEIB010000239.1 GCA_024639645.1 Deltaproteobacteria bacterium | reverse complement strand
AAACTTGTGCCGATACTTGAAGTAAAGACATTGAGCATGCACTTTGGCGGTCTCGCCGCGGTGAGCAATCTGAATCTCACCATCCAGGAAGGTGAAATCAGAGGTATCATCGGTCCGAATGGTGCGGGTAAAACAACCCTGTTCAATGTAATCAGCGGTGTGTATCGACCCACCTCAGGGCAGATTTTATATAGGAATGGCGAGCATATCGGCGGTCTGGCCTCAAGCAAAATAGCCAGAATGGGAATAATCCGGACGTTCCAGAGAACGGCGATTTATCACGAATTTACCGTCCTCCAGAACGTCACCGTAGCCCGCCATCTCCATGGCAGGGAAAGTATCGTCAGCGTGTTTACGGGTGCGCGCAAAAGAATCGAGAAGGAAAATATTAAAAAGGCTTCGGAAATAGTCGCGTTCATGGGTCTGAGCCACCTTGAAAATGAGCTGGCGGTAAACCTGCCTCACGGTCACCAGCGGGCGCTGGGCGTTGCTATTGCACTGGCCTGCGAGCCCAGTGTACTGCTGCTGGATGAGCCCCTGACCGGCATGACGCCCACAGAAAAAGCGCATATGATAGAACTCATCCGAAAGGTGCACCAACAAGGCATCACCATCTTGATGGTGGAGCATGATATGAGATCTGTCATGAAACTGTGCAATTATATCAGTGTACTTGATTTCGGGACACTGCTTGTTGAAGGGACCCCCGCTGAAATACAGAGCGATGAAGATGTAATCAATGCGTACCTGGGGACTGAAGATATCATATCCGGACAGACGTCGTCATGAGGTGAAAAAGTTGCTACTCGAGGTAAATGATATCACGATTCACTACTACAAAGTACCCGCTGTCAGAAACATTTCAATAGCTGTCGAGAAAGGTAAAATCGCTACGCTGATTGGGTCTAACGGGGCCGGCAAAACAACCATACTGCGATCCATAAGCGGTTTGAAGCACCCCACGACCGGGGGAATCCGTTTCAAGGGACAAAGAATAGAAAAACTGTCCGCCCATAAAATTAATGCCTTGGGTATTGCCATGGTACCTGAGGGAAGACGAGTCTTTCCGCAAATGACCGTTCTGGAAAACCTCTTGACCGGGGCTTTTTTGCGTAAAGACAAGGTCAGCATTCAAAAAGACTTAGAGGAAGTGGTTTTCAGGCATTTCCCACGCCTAAAAGAAAGAACGAAACAGTCAGCGGGTACTTTGAGTGGCGGTGAGCAACAGATGCTAGCCATGGGACGCGCACTCATGTCGGCACCCGAATTACTGCTTTTGGATGAACCGTCACTGGGCCTATCACCCATCATGTGTGGAGAAATTGGGAAAATTATCCAAGACATCCATGCCGATGGCAGAACTGTCGTTCTGGTTGAGCAGAATGCCCGGCTTGCCCTGGCGCTGGCCCATCAGGCCTATGTTATCGAGACCGGCAATATCACCTTGTCCGGTCCGGCTGAAGAATTGCGTAACAGCGATGAAGTAAAAAAAGCCTATCTGGGTGGATAGGCTGTCCGCAACTGATTGGTTCAACCTATGCATTATCATAATTTATCCCGATTATCCTGTGCAAATGATTTTGAAATAAAGAAGAAAATATGAACACAAGTGCCCTCGACAGGGTGGTAGGTTTGGATTTTTGGTCATCCCAGGTAGCGCCCGAACCTTTGGATGGCGGCATTACCAATACCAATTATATCGTTGACGACCAGGGTGAGCGGTTTGTCGTCCGGGTTGGCGACGATATCCCGGTACACGGTATCATGCGATTTAACGAGATCGCGGCCGCGCGTGCAGCCCACGCCGCCGGCATCTCGCCCGAAATCGTCTATAGTGCAAAAGGGATCTTTGTCATGCGATTCATCGAAGGGCGTACATTTTCGGAACAGGATGTTCGGGAGCAGCAGAATCTGGAACGGATCCTTCACCTGATCCAGGCTTGCCATAATGAAATCCCAAAACATTTTAAAGGTCCGGCCCTTGTCTTCTGGCCGTTTCATGTTTGTCGAAACTACATCCTCACTGCCAAGGACGACAATAGCCGGATGATGGATTTTTTCCCACGTTTTCTTGACATTAATGAAGAACTCGAAAAATCGGTCGGTGAAATAAAATTGGTATTCGGGCATAATGATCTGCTGGCCGCTAATTTTATCGATGACGGTAAATGCTTGTGGTTACTCGACTGGGATTATGCGGGCTACAACACAGGACTTTTCGACCTGGCCAATTTGTCTTCGAACAATGCTCTATCTTCGAAACAGGAAGATTGGATCCTGGAGACCTACCATCAGCAACCGGTGACAGACAGACTGCGCCGCCGTCTCGCCGCAATGAAATGTGTATCCTTATTGCGTGAAACTTTATGGAGTATTGTCTCCGAGATACACTCAATCCTGGATTTTGATTACGTAAACTATACCAGCAAAAACCTCTCTCGTTTTGAAAACGCTTATGATGCTTTTCGACAAATGAGCTGATACCTGAATTTTGAATAAAATTAATGAAATGATAAAAAACGAGGGATTAGCGAGGAACCTGAAGAACTCCCATTAACTTAAGAATCCGGTAAGCAGCAATGGTTTCGTTCGTGCCGACGGTGGCCAGTTGAACGGCGGATTGGAACCCATCGTTTTCGACTATCAGCACATCCAGCAAACTGCGTCGGGATACGGAAAACTGTTTCAAATAGGCATCAAAGGTTTTACGACTGTAATCCACTGCGTCACGGAAGGCAACCTTCTGTCGTTTTAATGCAATATAGTTTGCCCAGACGGTCTTAGTCTCCTCTATCAAGTCAACCAGTTTGGCGGTTCGTTTCGATCGACTCTGATACTTGCGTGACACTGCGGAATTGACGCCAGCCTTGTCCTGACCACCCCTGAACAGGTTCCAACGTAGAACAAGCATTGCAGCATTGGTATTCTGCCAGGACGAATTCCCTTCCAGCTGATCGTTGTAGCGGCTGCTCAGTTCAAGATCGAAGAAATGCTTTCAGCAACCTCGCCGAACTGTTCGGCCGCTTTTTCTCGAGTTTGCAGACAGTGCTCTTCCGTTAAACCCGTCAGCTTCCATGCTGCCGGATCAACCAGAAACATACCCGCTCCGAAAGTACCGCCTTCCAGGTCTGCCAGAACCAGGGAGGAGGCGAGGTGTAGCAAGGCGGCTTCCGAGGCAAACTGATCTGCCTTGCTTGGCTCCGGATGAAAACAGGTGATGATCTGAAGGCTTTTGGGTAGATCCCATTGCCCCATAACATGTCCACCCAGCTTTGCGAAATCAAACCCGAAAAGCTCCCTTTCCACCTGATACAAAGGTCGGTTCAGTTTTTCGGCTTTTAAAATAGCCTGTTGTGATTCTTCCGGAATCGCCAGATACATGAACAAGTGACCAATATCATGCAGCAGGCCAATCACGAATAATCGATCACTTTCCGCTATTTCGCATTCCTGGGCTAGGAGTTTGGTCATCACGGCACAGTAAAAACTCCGCTGCCAGAATTTTTGCATGTTCATCACGTCCGTCTGAATCCCCTCAAAAGCTTCGGCAACGGCGGCGCTGAGGACAATATCATGAACCTCGCGAATTCCCAGCAGACTGACGGCATGGCTGACCGTTTCAATTTTGCGGATCCTTCGATACAGCGGGCTGTTGACAACCCGCAGAAAACGGGTGGCCATCCCAGGATCACGGCCCACCAGAATGGCGACTTCGGCCATGGTGTAATCAGGATCGTCCATTAATTCCTTCAATTTTATATAAATATCCGGCAACGAAATTAGTTGTGCTGTTTTTGCAACTTTGTGAAACACGGTTTGCCTTCCTCGTTA
>JAHEIB010000093.1 GCA_024639645.1 Deltaproteobacteria bacterium | reverse complement strand
GAAATGGAAATGTTGAACCACAGCAGCAAGTGCATTTCCCGTGGGTTCCGCCGTTCAGCAGTGCTTCGCATGCCGCGGGGTTAGCGAGGGAATCTAAATTAGACAAAATTTCTCACGGTCACTGCGAAGTTCTTCAAAGCATGGCGGACAGGGGCAAGGAAAAAAAGCCGGCCGAATATTTTATGTCACCCAATAAAAGTCGGCGTATCAAGTGACTATTTATAAAAAAACCTCCGCAATACATGTATCCGGCGGACAAAAAAAAATAAAATGAAAAGGCGTTCCATTCTTATAAATCATACGGGGTCAGACTCTCGTGTCCATTTTCCGTCACAAGGAGGGTTTGTTCGAATTGAGCGGAAAGGGAGCCATCCCTGGTTACGGCCGTCCATTTGTCCTTCAGAATACGCAGGGATAAGTCTCCCAGATTGATCATGGGCTCGATAGTAAACACCATACCCGGTACCAGTTCAATCCCCTGGCCTTTTTTCCCGAAATGGGGAACTTGCGGATGTTCGTGAAATTCCCTGCCGATGCCGTGACCCACAAAATCCCGCACAACTGAGCAGCCTTTGCTCTCGGCATAGCGTTGTATGGCATGGCCAATGTCACCAACTCTGTTTCCAGGTTTGACCATGGCCATCCCTTCCTTGAGGCTTTGTTTGGCCACCTGAACAATTTTTCTGGCTTGGGGGCCGGGTGACCCGACAAAAAAGGTTTTGCTGGCATCGGCATAGTACCCATCAAGAATCGAGGTGACATCAATGTTGACGATGTCACCATCCGCCAGCCGGTAGTCTCCCGGGATGCCGTGGCAGATAACATCGTTGACCGAGACGCAGACACTCTTGGGGAATCCCCGGTAATTAAGGGGTGCAGGTATGGCATGGTTCTGAATGGTGAAGTCATGCACCAGTGTGTTGATGGCTTCTGTTTTCAACCCGGGTTTGACAATGGACGCTGCAAGATCAAGGGTTTCGATAACCAGCTTCCCGGCCTTGCGGAGCCCTTCGATGTCCGGGCCCTTTTTGAGATGGATCTGGTATTCCCTTTCGTAGCGATTTTCCAGACTTTCCCGGGGTGCAGAATCCCTGCCGATGCAGCAGCGTTTGTATTTCAAACCGCTGCCGCAGGGGCAGGGGTCGTTCCTGCCGACTTTGTCGGATTTCTGTTTCATTGGTTTTTCTGTTTCTCGATTTCCTCATCCCTCAGAACCCGGCGAAGGACCTTACCGACATTGGATACCGGCACCTCATCCCTGAATTCGATGACACGGGGTCGCTTGTATCCGGCCATGTTTTCCTTGCAAAAGGCTTTGATTTCTTCTTCGGTTGCCGTTTCACCTGGCTTCAGTTGAATATAGGCCTTCGCAAATTCTCCACTCTTGGCATCTGGAACACCCACAACGGCCGCCAGGGCGACCTTGGGATGGGTAAACAGTATGTCTTCAACTTCTCTGGGATAAACATTGAATCCACCGACAATGATCAGGTCTTTTTTGCGGTCTGTGATCAGAATGTAGCCATCTTCATCTATATGGCCGATGTCACCGGTGAGAAAATAGCGTTTCCCGTCTATTTCCCTGAAGACTTCTTTATTTGCATCGGGTTTGTTCCAATAACCCTGCATTACCTGGGGACCATGGATGGCAATCTCTCCATCTTCACCCTGGGGAAGTTCTTTTACACCCGTGTCGAGGTCAACAATTTTGACATCGGTGCTGGGTACAGGAAAACCGATGGAGCCAATTTTGCGGCCCTCTCTGCTGGTGGGGTTCGATGTGACGACGGGAGATGTTTCGCTGAGCCCGTAGCCTTCGAAAATAACCGATCCGGTTTTATCCTCAAACTGTTTGCAGACTTCGGGCGGCAGCGGGGCGCCACCGGAAAAACAGCCTATAAGGGATGTCAGGTCAAATTGGTCCAGCAGCGCGTGGTTGGCAAACGCCACGAAAATCGTGGGTACGGCCGGCATCAGTGTGGGGCGGTATTTCTGGACTGCTTTCAGAACCTCCGTGAATGGGGGATCACCGGCACGGGGGTCGGGAATACAGATCAGTTTACTGCCAGACTCACAGGCGGAAAGCATGGCAACGGTCAGACCAAAACTGTGATACCAGGGTAATACACCCAGGTACGTGTGAAATCCACCATGCCGGATTTTTTCCGGGGGAGCGCCAGATTCATGGGTAAGCAGGCCCCATTCCCCTAGCGCCAGAACATTATGATAAAAATTGGAATGCGTGAGAGCGGCGCCTTTGGGGCGGCCTGTGGTTCCGCCTGTATAGATGATCAAAGCAAGATCCTTCATGGCATCGATGTCCACCACAGGCGGTTGCGGTTGGGCGGATGCCACGATATTATCAAAAAAGAGATGACCGTCCTGATAGCTTTCCGCCTTGGGAATTTTACCCAACAGACCTCCCAGGAAGCCTTTGATCCAGGGCAGATAGGATTTGACGCCGCAGATAACCACGTTTTCCACATTGGTGTCTTTAACAGCCTTGACGGTTGTGGGGTAAAAGAGTGGATGGTCCATACAAAAGACCATTTTTGCGCCGGCATCATTCAGCTGGTAATTCAGTTCGCTGGCAGTGTAGACAGGGTTGCAGGTTACACAGACAGCACCGGCTTTGATGATGCCAAAGAAGATGGCTGGATAGTGTGGCAGGTTGGGCAGGAAGATGGCGACCCGATCCCCTTTTTTGATACCCTTGGATACCAGAAAATTGGCAATCCGGTCGGCGGTATCTTTTACCTGGGAATACGTCCTGGTCGCATCGTTAAAGATCGTGTATACATTATTTGGATACTTTTCTGCAGACTCATCCAGAATATTATACAGGGGGTTGTCGTACCCGGAAATTTCCAGGGGCACACCTTGAGGCCATTTTTTCCCGTGCCATGGTCTGTTTGCCATAATAATCTCCTTTGTTGATAATATCGTGTAGGGGTTGCGGAAAATCGGATATAGCCGACTTCTATTAATTCTGGGAGAGTATAGTGAAAAGTCAAAGATGTGTCAAATAAGAAAGAAGGGTCTGAAGGTCCATGGGTGATACAAGGGTTCGAGGGTGGCTGAAAGCCATAAGCCAAAAGCCGTAAGTGATAAGCGGCTTAAAGCTTATTGCTTATGGCTACAACAATAAATGACGCGCGAAGCGCTAATGACAGCCGAAGGCTATATTGGAATCGGTGCTATCACCTGGGACGAGGCAAACATCCATGCTACCAGTGCTGCGCTGACCATGGCGCCGAGATAAATTTTTCCTGTGAGCTGAAACAGCCAAGTGGAAAGAGGGATCACGACAATGAGCACACCGACGATATGGAATAGATTGATAACAAAAGAAACAAACATACCCCCCGGCCCCACCAACGGGATAAATCCATTCACGAACAGGGGTAGGTACTGAACCGCCATGAAGAGCAGGAGCGGTAAAACCATGATCATGATATTGATAGTGGAACAGTGTAAAAAAGTTTTAAAGGGTGTGGACTTTTCCGGAGGTCTCATTTGACCATGAAGAAAAACACCGGTCTGAAGGAAACCTACCAAAAGGAAGGGGAAATACAGAAGCAGCATTTTAAAACGATAGGGTGTCAGATCGCTGGCAAATGGAAAGATAAAACGGTAGTCGACGATAAAAATCTGTTCCAGGATATGTTCAGTTAAATAGGCGAATCCGAACAGAAAAAGGGCGAGCAAGGTGGTTTTCCCAAGACGAATTCCATCCAAAGAAAAACGGTCCGGGTGAAAGGATACACCCAGGTCGGCAAGTGACAGATTTTCAACTGATTTATTTTTTTTAAACCATCTTCGAAAAATGAGGAATCCAATGACATTGATCCACAAAAACCACCAGACAATGGCGTTTACCATCATCATGGGAAAGGCCTTGTGAATATGGGCAACATAAATATGAATGCCAAATAGGACAAAGATAAGAGGCAGGTAAAGCCACATGAGCAGACCGTTGACAACAGCGTAGCGAAAGCATCTGTTTTTATTACAGGCATAGTTGGTGGATGGCGCGGTCTGGAGGTCATTGAAAAAGGGGGTGCGGATCAGGAAGGTTCCAAGGGGTATCAGTGTCCATATACCGGCTAGCATGGCTATCAATGTTGCCCACTCTTTCACCGGCCATATCTGTTGATCTGGGTCGATCCACAGTTCTGAGGGCGGGGACAGTGCTTGTTTCATCCACATCAGGGATTCGGCAATTGCCAATCGATTATGAGATTCCTGGATATGAATGGTATGGGGCACTACCACACGACGGGCTGTACCGTCTTCAAACTTGCCATAGGTGACACCTATTTGGGGGTCTGGGTGAGAGATGGCACTGCGGGTTGCCTTTGTTTGCATCCATTCTTTTTCGATATTCCGGGTATGGGTCATACGATTGCGAAACTCGTCCCATTTTCCGATGACCATCAGCATATTTCTGGGAACACTTTTTGTCGCAGCAGCTGTGTAAGCGAAACCGGTAATAACAAGGGCATTGACCGATGGGTTTGCCATGGCTACCTGATAGGCCATTTCAGCCCCCAGGCTATGTCCCATCATACCAAGGGCCTGAATATTGATATTTGGGAGGCTTTGAAGGAAATTCAATGCCGACAGGCCCCCGTAACTGCTGTCAAAGTTGGGGTCGGAGGGGTCGTTGGGAACACCCGAGTTGCCTCGCCCGATGGCATCGATGTTCAGAACCACAAAGCCCCTCCTGGCCAACTCGATACAATAGGCATCGCCGGTTTCTCGATTGTTCTGATAGCCATGGATGTAGACGATACCTGGAAATGTTTGCTGGTCCTGGGTGTTTTTGGGTTGAAGTAGTTTCGCCCGGACCCGTATGCCGTTAAAATTCCGGTAGGTCACATTCGAGACTTGGACACGTCCAAAATTTTTTTGCACGGCAGATGCTAGCAGCATGGCAGCAATCAGTATTGACAGGCACATGAGGAGCAGGACGGCTGGTTGAGCGTATGTTTTTTTTATATCCGCTTTCATCTGTCCAGACATCTTCCATCTTTGTGCAAGTGAGCTGTAAGCCATAAGCCGCTAGAGCATACAGCTTATCGCTTCGCGATCCTACAAGCCCAAATCATCATTGATCAGGACAATTTTAACCCGGTGTTTTGGAAAGGATTTTTCTGTGATGGTCCATGTATTGCAGATACGGTCCGGACTGCTGCATTCGTGACAGTAGGCTGTTTTGGCACAGGGTGTCTTCTTGTCAAGACGCATGGCATTGGCAGGGGCAGCCAAATCTTTCACACGTGCCATGGCATCTTCAATTTCTGGTACGATCTTGTTGCGGCCCACCAGTATGATGACATGTTTCGGTCCGAATGTAATTGCACCGACCCGGTTGCCAATCATGTCAAGGTTTACCAACTGTCCGTCTTCGGTAATGGCGTTGGTTCCGGTAATAAATAGGTCCACCAGCAGGGATGCCCGTTTCCTTTCCATCAATTCTGATTTTGAAAGAGACAGATCCATGGCATCCACAACCTCCATTTCTTTGCTATCTTTGAGCGTCTTATATAGACCTGTTGCAACAAAAGTCATGGAGCCGCCCCAGGATATGCTTTGGGGCTTTAATTGGGGTATGATTTCTTCTAGAACAAGGGTCTTGGCATGGGACATGCTATCGGCGATGCTAACATCAAAATTGTTGGCTTCCAACTGCTCTTTGGTATCGTTGAGTTTTATTTTCCAATACATATCAATCGGTTGATCCATTGAAATTCTCCTATATATTTGTGATTTGTGTCCTTTGTGGCAAAAAAATGAAAGCAACCACGAAAACACGCACGAAGTATCCTTACAGGATAAATCTTGAAAATACGAAAGATTTAAAAACCCTCGCAGCAGGCGCGGAAGCATTTTCGACTGAAATAAACGGCAATAGCGAGCGTAATTCCCCGTAGGTTCTGCCGTTCGGCAGAACATTCCCTGCAGCTTGCTGCAGGGTACTCTTCAATTCTGTTCATTCTGGATTCGCGGTTCATGGTCTTTTTCGCAGCTTCGGCCTTTCGTGTTTTCGTGATAAATGATCCTTTCCCTTCATGGATGCGTAAACTCTTCCAATATTACCCGATACAGTTCTTTACCGATAGCGAGGCCGATGTCGATGAACTGAGGGCCGTATTGTTGTCCTGCCTGGGTTCTGAAAGTCTGTTTGATTCTTTCGAGGCCTTTCATGCCTTTTGGGTAGTGTGCGATAAATGTTTCCAGTGGCGGATTCATGAAGGAGACCATCTCCCATAAGGTATCCGTAAAATTGTCTGGCCCCCATCGAAACTTATCGGCATCGTAGAGACAGTCCGATATGAGTTTTCCTGCTGGTGAATCGATCTCTACTTTATGTTTGAAAGCTTCATGATTCCGTATGGCAAGGCAGATATCTGCCACCTCTCTGGATGACAGGGGAAAATCCTGGAGGAGCTTTTTGGTAAAAGCAGCCCCTTTGATGGCATGATCCTTCTTTTTCCGCCGAATATCGTGCAGCAGTCCCGCACATTGGACCAGGAGGACGTATCTTGTGATGGTTTGACTGGGGATCGGTGTTCGTTGCCCTTCAATCAGAGCCAGAGATCCGGCTTCCAGGCTGACTTTTACGGAATGCTGAAGACCATGGCCGAAGTCGTCTTCGAGGTGTTCGGTAACGATGGCTTTCAGATCGGAAATAAGCCTGTTTTTCTCCATTAACCGGCTAGACAAGGCAATGGCGTCGGCTTCTTCCTTATAAAAGTCGGGCGTGGGGAATTTGGAGACAATCTCACGGGCTCTGGTCTGGATCCTTGTGTAAATCGTCTCCATATCTCAAATCAGACATTCTGGTGCAAGGATAAGGGCGATCCACAGACTTTCCATTTGCCGTTTTCCTTGACGATTTCAAGGGTTTCATGGAATGGATAGGTTCCACCGATATGAAACAACTTGGTTACCAATGCAAAAATCGGATTGATGGCGGTTCTTCTTTTGCCTGAAATGGAAACTGTTGCCTCTGAATCACCAAGATACGTGGTGTGTGTCATGACATAGTAGAGCTTTCCTTTGAGGTAACCTTTTTCAAACCTCGATCTTTTGCCTGCTTTGTCATGTCGTAGACATACTGTGCAACCGTGTCGATATCATCGACTGTTTTACTGTCTTCACATAAATAGTTCGCCATGGACGGATCTATTTTTAAATAAGCCTCTGTAAAGGCGACAGCTGTTTTATAGGGTTTGTTAATACAATCGAGCGGGATCAGCAGTACTTGAACGATAATTCCAATACAAATCACCACAAGCAGTGGACCATACTTGCTTACATCTGGCATTGATCTTTCCTCCTTTTGAAACAAAAAAATACCACTTGAAATTGCTGCCGGGGAGTTCCCGAAATGATGTCTTCTGATAGCATGTAACGTCGTGTTAGACAAGGGGTTCTTTAAGCAACAACATCGCGACTGCTAAATTCTTTTCACACATTTATTCAGGCTTGCTATTTCGGGCCATATTTTGTATGAACCGAAGCAGCAAGCACATTTCTCGTAGCCTGCTGCGAAGTTCTTCAATTATCATCTCTCCTGTTGAAGATACGCTACTAAATTATCAGCATGAGATGTTAAGACTTAACAATGGCGTCATCTTGTAGTGTCAGAAAACACGAACCTGTGTCACCGCAGAACCGAACAGTAAAATTGTATCAACCCTGTTTTTGATAATCAACGTATTGATTCTTCTGACCTGTAAGTACGTTATATTGGATGGCAATCACCAGCAATTGCAAGGTTATCCTGCCTCGAAATGCAACCAATTTTAAGCATTAGAATGAGATGATCAGTTCAGTTGAGAATAAGGGGGACGTATGATCGACGGCAAGGCTTGGGACTGGGAGACAGGCCAAAAAAAGATCCCCATGTCAGACTGGCGGGGCCGGTTTGGATGGGTGGAAGAACCTTACGTCAGTCTGGATGGTGAAAAAGTAGCCGCCATTGTCAATACCGGTGAGGAGGCTTTCAATGTTTGTGTGAACGGTGATACATGGGAAAGGGATTTTGACAAGATATGGCATCTCAGGTTTTTGCCGGACGGGTGCTTGACGGCGCTAGTGTCGGATCTTGGTGAATGGACGGTTGCCGTGGACGGATCCCCCTGGCAAAACATGTTCGGATATGTATGGAACCCCCTATACAGCCGGAACAATGGCCATATGGCCGTGGCCGTTCAGCAGGATATGCGCTACTGTATGGCATTGGACGGAAAAGCTTGGAACGAAACCTATGCCAACATAACCTATTTTGCCTTGAGCGGCTGTGGAACGAAAACCGCGGGAGCAGTCCAGGTAGTGGATGCCGACTCAGGTGAAATTCATAAATTCAAACAGGGAACCTTTTCAGCCGCTCTGCAGGGAAAAGCCTGGGATACGACGTTTGTCAATGTCTGGAACCTGACCATCAGTCCGGATGGCGAACATCTGGCTGCAGAAGTTCGACAAAGCCTATATGATTATACCATTGCCGTTGATGGCCAAACCTGGGATCGTGTTTATACCTGTGTTTGGGAACCTGTTTTTCATCCAACAAAGCATCATGTGGTGGCACCGGTTCGCAAGGGCGGGTATTGGATGCTGGCTCAGGATGGTGAAATTTTATGGGACCGGCCTTTTGTGCAATTGTGGCACCAAATGTTCAGCCCTGATGGTGATCGGATAGCTGCTGTGGTGGCACCTGGATATGGCCGCTGGACAGTTGCCATTGATGGCTTGCCATGGAAACAAAGTTTCAAGGATATGGTCACCGATGCCGTATTCAGCCCCAATGGCAAACGGGTGGGGGCCCTGGCCAAGGAAGACCGGAGCTGGTATGTTGTCTTGGATGGCGTCCCCTGGTCCAATACATTTGATATGGCATGGCAGCCTGTTTTCAGCCCTGATGGGGAACATGTGGCCGCAAAGATCGAAAAGAATGGAAAGTTTGCCGTGGCGCTGGATGATCATCTGGGTCCCCATATATGCGATGCAGCCTGGGACCCGATTTTCAGTCCGGAGGGTGACAAGATACTTCTCAGATTCATCGAAGACAACACCTATTACCGGCGGGTGGTACCTGTCGGTGAATTCGCGCGATAAGGGGAGGGGATCATGCACGAATTATATGGATTGTTGACCGGTCCATTGGCCTGGGCAGCGTTCTTCGTTTTCATCGGTGGCAGCTTGTATCGTCTGGCAACGATGCTGATCCTCGTACACAAGAAAGAAAAATTTATTTTTACGTATATGAGCTGGAAATACAGTTTCCGCTCTATTTTTCACTGGATTATCCCATTTGCCACGACGAATTGGAAAAAACACCCGGTCTTGACCATTGTGACATTCGCCTTTCATATCTGTCTTTTCCTGACGCCTTTATTTCTCCTGGCACATATTGTTTTGTGGGATGAAGCCTGGCATATCAGCTGGTGGTCACTCCCGGACAGTCTTGCCGACATGATGACCCTGGTGGTCGTGGGAGCCTGTGTCTTTTATTTGATCCGAAGGATATCGCTGCCGGAGGTTCAATATGTCACATCTGCTTCAGATTATGTGATTCTGCTCATTGTAGCAGCGCCGTTTGTGACCGGATTTATCGCCTATCATCAGTGGCTCAACTATCCGCTGTTTCTCAATCTCCATATTCTTTCCGGAGAAATCATGCTGGTCGCCATCCCGTTTACAAGACTGAGTCATATGATATTCTCCCCGTTTACACGGGCGTATATGGGATCGGAATTCGGCGCTGTCAGGCATGCGAAGGATTGGTAATTTTCATATGCTCATAACGACCCTCGGAGGCACCCAATATGACTGAAGCCGCAAAAAAGGAAACGCCCAAGGGACTGGACCAGGGTATCGAAGTCGGCGCGTCCAGCCTCACGGGTGAGAAAATAGAAGGGGTCATCAAGAGTGTCCTTGACAATGAAACCGGAGCGCGTCTCAAGACATATGTAGACACCTGTATCCATTGCGGGTTGTGTTCAGAGGCATGTCATTACTATTTATCCCATGACAACGATCCGCGTTATTCTCCTGTGGGAAAAGTCAAACAGACCATGTGGGAGATGCTCAGGAAAAAAGGAAAGGTGTCACCAGAGTTTATCAAAAAGGCCGCCGTAATAAGTCACACGGAATGCAATCTCTGCAAACGGTGTGCAATGTACTGCCCCTTCGGCATCGATATCGCATATATAATGAGCGTTGTCAGACGCATCATTCATCGACTGGGGGTTACACCCCTGTATATCCAGGATACGGCTCATAGCCACGCCGTCACCATGAATCAGATGTGGGTAAAGGGGGATGAATGGCCCGACACACTTCAGTGGCAGGAGGAAGAAGCCCAGGATGAAATACCCTGCCTGCGGATTCCCCTGGATAAGGAGGGGGCGGATATCATGTATTCCGTTATTGCGCCTGAGCCGAAGTTTCAGGCCCAGCTGATATATCAGGCGGCCGTGATTATGGATGTGGCCGGTGTCAACTGGACCATGCCCTCGGGGATCGGATGGGACAACAGTGATATGGCCATGTTTACCGGTGACAATGAACTCATGGGACGTATCAAGCGGACGCACTATGAGACAGCCTCACGGCTGAAAGTGAAACGGATCGTCATGGGCGAATGCGGGCACGCCTTCCGATCGGTCTATGACATGGGAAACCGGTGGCTCGGATGGAGAGAGCCACCTATACCCATCGTGCATGCCATAGATTTTTATTATGAGCTGATCAAATCTGGCAAAATCAAGATTGCCAAAAAATATGACCAGCCTGTCACGCTTCACGATCCATGCAATGTGGTGAGAGGCGGTGGTCTTCATGAAAAGGCCCGGTACGTGATCAGGGCTATTTGTGAGGAATTGATTGAGATGCATCCCAACCGGGAGCACAATTACTGCTGTGCAGCTGGAGGCGGCGTGATTAACTGTGGGCCACCCTACAAAATGACCCGCGTCCACGGAAACAAAATCAAGGCGGAACAGCTATTTGCTGCAAAGGCCAAGGGTGCCAAGACGCTGGTTACCCCTTGTCACAACTGCCACAGCGGACTGGAGGATATCGTTCATCACTATGAAGTCGGTCTGGGTCTCAAGTTTATCAGTGATATATTATACGAGGTAATGGAAAAACCTTAAAATATCACGAGGCGAATTTTCGCATTGGCTGCGCTGCAAACCATTTATGGTAGCATACTACAGCTTCATGGTTCGGCGATTCGCGACTGCAACGAGCTCACCTCGTGAAATAACCGGGTTAGGTTTGAACCGCAACAACGAGCGCATTCCCCACAGCTTGTTGCGAGGTTCTTCAATAATATAAGATTTTTTTAAGTTTACGGATTGGGTGAGGAGAGAGAGGATGAGAAAACATGGCCTTGGTCTACTGACGGTCCTACTGCTGATGATCTTTTTTCTTGTGGCCGCCCACTCCCAGGAGGAAATGATAAGCGTAGACAACAGCATATTTCCCAACCCTGAAAGAGTGGCGTCAGTCTTTGAACACGAAGCACACAACGAGGCGGCTGAAATTGATGAATGCAACGAGTGTCACCATGTCTACGAAGACGGTGTAAAGCTTGAAGACGAATCCTCGGAAGACATGTTGTGTTCCGACTGCCATCAAATAGAAGTGTCCGATGACCAGCCCTCATTGATGCAGGCCTTTCATGCGAACTGCAAAGGCTGCCACCGGTCTGAAAAGAAGGGTCCTGTCATGTGTGGTGAGTGTCACCGAAAAGAACGGGGGGGAGATTGAATGAAGGGTCGGAGGGCCTGGTGCGATATTTAACGTTTCAAAGAGGGAAAAGAGGGGCTCACAATGGCAAAGAAAATACTGATCATAGACGATGATCCGATTATCGTAAAATATCTCCAGGCTGTTTTCAGTGACAATGGCTATCGAACCTGTACAGCATCCAGCAGTATGGAAGGCCTTGAAGTTGTGAGAAAAGAAAGACCGGATCTGATTACACTGGATCTTCAGATGCCGGGTGAATGGGGACCCAGGTTTTACCGTAAACTGCGCAAGGAAAAAGACCTTAAAGATATACCTGTGATTGTTATCAGTGGGATCGATGGTGACCATGCCGTTCAAAATGCAGTGGCCTTTGTGAGTAAACCATTCGATCCTGAAAAGATCATCGGGATTGTTAAAAATACGATCGGCTAAAAAGAAGGCCCTTCTCCCAGTTGGGAGAAAGGGTCCAGGGGGTTCAGGATTCAAGGATTCAAGGATTCAATAACATTTGATTCGTTATCGTTCTTAAGCCTTGAGTGCTGTCGTTCTCCTTCGTGTCACTCGAACCCTTGACC
>JAHEIB010000238.1:880-3844 GCA_024639645.1 Deltaproteobacteria bacterium | reverse complement strand
GGCCCAGAGTATCCAATGAAGTGAGATCAGGGGTTCTCTAATTTGGACTTTTTCCATGAGATGGTCCGGATTTTTCCCACTCAAGCCGGCATACACTTCTATGAAATACTGACGGTCTTGCGAATTCAGTACCTCCCGGGAATTGTACAGCTCCACGGGCTCAGAAAGGAAACAACAAATGTCATAGGTGCCATCATCCACTCGAGGCTTCTCCCAGTCGATCAATCTCAGCCCTGAAGCCGTTTTAACAAAGTTTTCACAGCACAAATCTGTGTGAATTAAGCTGTTCGCTTGAAAGAGATGCCGCTGCTTGTTTAGCAGGGTCTCGGATTTTGCCAACACCTTTTTTGCCAGGCTAATCGTCTTTTTGTCAGGGCTTAGGGTTGTCTCATAACCGGTCAAGTCGTCATGGGTCATCTCATAAATGCCTGCCAGCGGATCCTGCCAGATCACAAAGGGCATACCTCCGGGATCCAGGCCATGAAGCCTCGTCAACAGCTCAGCGACTTCCGGAAGTGACGCCTTCTGCAGGGACAGCGGAGGACCTTCCAAGTATTCCTCGATGAGGATATCGAAATCAAAACATTTCCGGCTATCGTCATAGAGAAAGGCCTGTGGCGCAATGCGATGACCTTCCAGAAATTTCAACACACTGAATTCATGTTCGATCTGATTGGAAAGCCCGCTTTGCTGATCGATGTTGACCCGAAAGATGATATCCTTTTGCCCGACCTTGACATGGAAATTCAGATTGTATGAGCCGGGGGTCATTCTCAGAATCTCGATCGATCCGGTCTCCTGAAGACCCAATAAACCCGGGGGCAGATCTTCCAGATAGCGTATGATCTTCTCTTCTAAAGCAGACATGGTTTCTTTTATATTATGCGAAACTTCATAACATGTTTTGAATTCGCCTTTTATCTCTATTTTATTCTGACCCCCTTTTTTTCAAGGGCTTTCTGAACTTTGGCAATATTAACCCGTCGGCAGGTAACCTTGTCTTTCACTGAAACGGCTGCAGCTATCCCGGCACCTTGCCCTGTCACAGCACAGCACATCATCTGGCGGCTTGCGGCGTGGGATAATTTATCTCCGGCAACACATCGACCGGCAACGAGCAGGTTTTCCACCTTCATGGGTACCATGATCCCGTATGGAACCTGGAAGTATCTTCCCGTAGTGGGGATTATGACCACGCCATACCCGTCTAAAAACTCGGGAAAGATGCCGATGGTGTCTTCAAAACGGGCCTCATTTCTTACATCCTGCTCGGTTAGATTGTATTCACCGATGATCTTTCTCGAAGACCTTACTCCCAAGCTTGAGGCAAACGTTCGCAATTTGGCCTTTTCAAACCCGGGGATGTATTTTTTTAATGCTTCCACAACCAATATGGCTTGTCGACGACCTTCTATTTCTCCTCGGGTTAAATCTCGGACATTGGTCGGATCTATGTCATGAATCCGAACTGCGTTGATATGGGTCGCCTCCCCAGCCTCTGTCAGACTATGCCAGATCACTTCAACCCGCATGTTTTTGGGGATCAGCCCCTCTTCTTTGGCCCTGATGAACGGCTCCCCCAGATAAGGTGTGAAGAGGTCATCCTCCTTGCCCGAAGTTGTGCCGGCCCATTCTGCCAGTCTGGCTGGATTCGCATTGACATAGTCTTTGAAGCGCTTTACATCCACTCCGCTGCATCCGAAACTCATTGTTACGGACATCTTTTCATCACCCTGGGCTTTTCGATGGGGTGCACCGGCAAGGTGCGCAATATCAGCATCGCCCGTGGCATCGATCACTCGCTTGGCCAGTATCGCCTGCCTACCGGATTTGCTTTCGGTGATGATTCCCCTGATGACATTGCCCTCCATCACCGTGCCGACGGCAAAACAATGCAGAATCGGCACGATTCCGGCCTCCTGCACCATTTTATCCGCCACATACTTGAACATGTCGGCATCCAGGCACTCTGCCTGGGCCTCCGGGTCTTTATGCGTGCCGCCCATATCTTTGGCCCGGTTTTCAAACTCGACCCCAATGCCGCCGGCCTCCACCGTTTGTTCGTGCCGGTACCAGGCGATCGTCTCAACCTGAGCCTGGGTAATGTTCCCACCAAAACAGCCGTAGCGCTCCACAAGCATTGTATCCACACTCTCCCGCGCGGCCGCCAGTGCTGCAGCCAAACCACCAGGGCCGCTGCCTACGACTAGAACATCAGTTTCCGCCATGACAGACACCATTCGCGACGGCTCTTTAACGTGCTGCATTTCTCATGGCCTCCGTCTCTTCTAAACTGGCCCGTTTGATTCGATTCCCTGAAATTTTAAGCAACCATCACTCAAAGTCAATTGCGGTAGCATTGTCTCGAACTTTACCAAGGCTTATCTGCGGGCATAATTCGGGACGTTCGCACGCTTAACGTTGAGATAGCCATTCCGCCAAGGCAGGAATTGTATTTCAGAGGGAGCTATTATGGTGAAAGAACGGATGAAAGTCAATTAATTCGTTTGTCGCTGAAAAAAAATGTCTCTCATAAAACATATTCCATCAAGGCATTATCCTGCCGATCTTCAAGGCAGGCAAATAAGCACTTGCCTATTTAACAATAACCCCGTTTCACAACTAGAAGATGGTTTGACAATGATCTGAAGTTGAGTTAAGCACGGTCATCCTCAAAATGGCAGCGATGCGGATCTCCTGTTCTACAATAATCTATTGAAAGGAAATTAAGTGTTCGCAATGAAACCGAGGCACTGTTGGATGATCTCAGAAGTTGAAGATATTTTTTACAAGTTTCTTCCCACTAGTAAATCCGCTGTATATTTTTTGATCGTCCTCGTCTTTTGAGATCGAATCCTCCATTACTCTCGAGCTCCATGAGATTTTAACAGGTCAACCACATCTTCGTGAATGGAAAATTCTGCAAACTCCAGGGCAGTTTCACCACTCTTGGTCTTCGCGTTG
>JAHEIB010000238.1:0-870 GCA_024639645.1 Deltaproteobacteria bacterium | reverse complement strand
ACCGAGTCGGATCTTATTCTGGCAATTGAAGAAGGGTATGACCACATGGAAATGCTGAAACGGTATACCGGCGCATTTATGGGGACCTGCCAGGGAAAAATGTGTGGCCTGAATGTTTTGAAGGTTTTCGCAGAAAAAACCGGTCAATCCATCGAGGATCTCCGGGTGCCCACTATGCGTCCTCCGGTGGAGCCCATACCTCTGGGATGGCTGGCGGTCGAAGACAAGTGAGGTCAAGATGCGCAAACATTATGATGTGGTTATTGTCGGTGGCGGAATCCAGGGTTTGTCGCTCGCTTACTACCTTGCCCGGGACAGTTCGCAGCGGGTGGTTGTTTTTGAAAAGAGCTATCTGGGCAGCGGTGCCAGCGGTCGCAACGGTGAGATGATCCGATCGGCATTTGGATCCAGGGAATGGATCGGCCTTTAGAATAAAAGTCTTCAATTATGGGAGAATCTGGCAGCTGAACTGGGTTTTAATGTCATGTTTACCCGCCACGGGTATCTGGTACTGGCTACAAATCCTGAAGAATTTGAGGGTTTAAGGAAAAACCAGAAAACGCAACATGAACTTGGTCTGACGACATCTTTATTGGATCGTAAGGACGTGACGAGGCTGATTCCAGCGATAAATCCTGTCATGGGAACAAAGGCAACCAGGTGTATGACAAGTTAAAAGGCTTGTATCCTGTTGAACTCAAGAGAACCGTCGTTGAGACCGGGCTCGGTCATTTGACCCCGCTGCTGCATCCCGCCGGAAGCCTGCTGAATTCTGGACGCATTGAAAGATCCCACGGTGAGTTTTACATGTATGAGGAGGGCATGACACCGTCGGTGGTCAAAGTGATTGAAGGTGTGGACCGGGAACGT
>JAHEIB010000092.1 GCA_024639645.1 Deltaproteobacteria bacterium | reverse complement strand
CCCCACCTCCTGCTCGTCAATCCATGGATTCATGATTTTGCAGCGTATGATTTCTGGGCCAAGCCCATGGGACTGCTTCAGCTGGCGGCCATTCTGCGATCTCACGGTGTCGACATTTCCTACATTGACTGTCTGGACCGGTTCCATCCCAGATCCAAAACACGGGCAATGAAAAAAAGAGGTGGGCGCGGTGCCTATCTGAAAACCAGGATTTCCCGGCCTGCCGGGTTGAAAGATGTGCCGCGGTACTTTTCACGCTACGGGATACCCCTGGAATGGTTTCGGGAAGACCTGTCCAAGGTGCCGAAGCCCGATGCCGTGATGGTGACATCCCTGATGACCTACTGGTATCCGGGTGTCCAGGAGGTGATCCAACACACCCGGGAGATGTTTCCGGAGATACCCATCTTGCTGGGAGGTATCTATGCCAGCCTTTGTGGAGAGCACGCAAAAAAACATAGTGGTGCCGATCTTGTAGTGACAGGACCGGGAGAGGGCAGGGTGCTCGATTTGGTGGCGGAGTATACGGGGGTAGCCATTCAGCGCGGCTTCGATCCTAAAGATCTCGATACCTATCCCTATCCTGCCTTTGATCTTCAGCATCGGATTCCCTATGTGCCGATTCTTACCTCCCGGGGGTGTCCGTTTAGGTGTACATACTGCGCTTCCCACTATTTGAACCCAAAACGTATGCAGCGAAGCCCTGAAGCGGTGGTGGAGGAGATCCAGTACTGGCACCGGGCACGCGGTGTGGTGGACTTTGCCTTTTACGATGATGCACTCCTGGTAAATGCTGAAAATCATATTATGCCGATTCTTGAAAGTATCGTTGCAGCCGGTCTTCATGTTCGATTTCACACCCCCAATGCCCTGCATGTTCGGGAGGTCACTCCGGAGATTGCCGATTTGATGCATGCCTCCGGGTTTGAATCCATTCGCCTGGGGGTTGAAACGGCCGCATTCGAAGAGCGGGGTCACCTGGACAGAAAAATTACCAAAGGGGAATTTTTAAAATGTATCCGGGCGTTTAAGGACGCCGGTTTCCGTAAAAAGCAGATCGGTGCATACATCCTTGTAGGACTTCCGGGACAATCGGTTTCAGATGTGATTGACACCATCCAGGCGGTCAAGACGGCGGGTGTGCTGCCCATCATGGCCTATTACACCCCGATTCCCCACACCGCTCTTTGGGAAGAAGCCCTTGCATCATCACGTTATGACTTGGCATCGGATCCCATTTTCACCAACAATGCTATCTTACCGTGCCAAAAAGAGCCCTTCGCGTGGAAAACGCTGAAACATTTAAAGAATCTGATTGCCGATGTTTAAGGTTGAATGGGTGCTTTGCAGCGACTGTTAACTTATTTGAACCGAAACAGAGAGCACATTCCTCGTAGGTTCTGTCGATCGGCAGTGCTTTGCATGCCGCGAGGTTTTTCAATTTTGATCTTTGGTCTTCCTAACCTTTGCTAACTTGTCTCAAACAGGCGACCGGCTGTTTACCGTCACACGCCGAAGCGTTCGTCAAGGGTCTAACAGAACAAACGGATGAAAACGACTCCAACACTTTTTGGAATAGTTCTTGACAATAGTGTATAGTAGCTATACACTATGAGATATGAAAGAAACCAACGCCCATCTCATAACGGAACAATTTTATCAACTCGTGAAACTTGCCAACAGGTTGGAGAAGACACCCAGGCGGTTTGGGACGGATGAACCCCTTACCGGTACGGAGATTCATCTGCTTGAAACCATCGGTGACAATAGCGAACGCCTGAGTGTCTCCGATCTCTCCAGGCTACTGGGCATTACAAGAGGTGCGGTATCCCAGAACCTTAAAAGAGTTGGAAAAAAAGGCCTTATATTCAAAGAGGAAGACCCTGAAAACCTATCAAGACTGATAGTGAAGCTGACATTCAAAGGCAAGACAGCCTATTATGCTCACAAACATTGGCACGAATCCATGGATGGTGGTTTCAAAGAATATTTTCTTGGATTAGATCAGGGCAAACTCGATTTCCTGATAGAATTTATGAACAAAGTAGAAGTTTTTTTAAAAAGAGCTATGAAGTAAAGCAGCAGGTCTATAAGTGTATAGTAACTATACTTATGGGAGGTATATACCATGTTAAGCAACAACATTGCAAAACCAAAAGCCCATGTTTGCCCCCATCAAATTTCTTTTATCCTGGACAACTGGATCCGGCGTTTGATTCAACCCCCCGTGAAAATTATTGGCCCGTATATTCAGGAGGGAAATACAGTCATCGACATGGGGTGCGGACCAGGGTATTTTACCATCGACATGGCCAGGATGGTAGGGGCCAAAGGAAAAGTTATTGCCGTGGATATCCAGACCAAAATGCTCGAACGAGTTCGGAAAAAGGCACAAAAGCACGGATTGGCTGAAAGGATCGTTTATCATATTGCTGATTCGGATCATATCGGGCTGAACCAGACGGCAGACTTTATTCTTGCTTATTACATGATCCATGAAACGCCAGACATGATGAACATATTGCAGGAGTTGAAAAATCTTCTCAAAGACGGTGGGAAGATGCTTGTTGTGGAACCGAAAATGCACGTCGGCCGGCCGGCGTTTGAAAAAATGATTCAAATTGCAGCGGGCATTGGTTTGAAGGCCGTGGCGTACCCAAAGGGGAAAGGCGGAAGATGTGTTGTGTGGGCGATATGATTTTCCAAAAAAGAACAAAAAATGCCTAAAATTCGGTAAATTATGAGGATTACTGGTTCTGGACCGATGACTGGGAATTTGTCCAAATTATCGAACAATAGACACCCCAATCCGAACTGCTTTCGTACGCTTGTCATAGTTGAGGAGGCTTTCCGCCAGACTGTTGACATACTGGACATGTAGATACAGCCCTGAAATTCCGGCAGATATTAGGTGCAATGGATAGGTGGCATCAATCTGGAGCGACCCGCCTTTTTTAGCCCAGCCAAGATGAGCGCCCACCACCAGACTTTCCGCCAGGCCGCATTTCAATTCGAGGTCAAAATAGCCCCGGTACTGCGGCAGATCATCGTTGGTATCCTCGTCGTTGCCCACATAAATCCATGCTTTGGGGGATAAGAGAAAACCAAACGTTTTTTCTTTATCGTAGAAAACATAGAGAGGGTTGGCATAGAGAAAGTTGGTGTTGCGTGAAATATCTTTCCCCTGACCATTGGAGTCGTGTTTAATACCGGTTTGAAAAAACAGGCCGCTCGCGGGCGAAAGCCCGATATTGATATTTGGAGAAATATGGAACAGCTCGGGTTTATAGCTGGTATCTTCAAAAGGCATGGAAGAGGATTTTAGATCCCAGTAGGATGTCTGGGTATAGGCAAAATGGAACCCGTCCATAAACCGGTATTTCTGGGCCAGAGATGATTCCGTTTTCACCAGCCGGTACTTGAAACTGAACTGGAATTTGCTTTTTTCCGGATCGGTGCCGACCAGAAAATACATGGGCTGATAAGCCGATACATGGTCCAAGTAGGGCTGATACAGGGTGAACATTGAATCGAAATTGGGGTAGTGTGGTGACAGATCCTCGCCGATATGGGATTCGACGGCCACGGGTTCAGGTGTTTCGGTTGTCGCGTTCGTCTCAGGGGACGAATCTGCGGCAGCTGCATGGGAAATCAACACCTGGACCAGAATGAAAAATAAGATAAAAAGTCGCATGATATTTCAACTAGTTGCCGCCAAAACCATTTCTTTTAAAAGCCTGGGATGCCGTTGTCTGCCTAAAGCTATTTGTCACCCTCGAAACCTTGACCCCCCCCCGGGCCCTACTTTATCGCCGCATGAGCTGCTGACAGGCGTGCAATCGGCACACGGAAGGGCGAACAGGAAACATAAGTCAACCCCAGGTCGTGGCAAAGTTGGATCGACTGCGGTTCCCCGCCGTGTTCACCGCAGATACCGCACTCCAGTTCAGGGTTGACAGAGCGGCCCTTGGCGACGGCAATGCGCATGAGTTCACCGACGCCATCTTTGTCAATGGTGGCAAAGGGGTTGTCTGGTAAAATACCATTTTCCATGTATTCGATCATGAAACTGGCTTCGGCATCGTCTCGCGAGATTCCAAAGGTTGTCTGAGTAAGATCATTGGTGCCGAAGGAAAAAAACTGCGCATATTGTGCGATTTTATCCGCTGTCAGGGCTGCACGGGGTATCTCGATCATGGTGCCGAACTTATAATCGATAGTGAGGTCTTTTTCTTTCATTACGTTCATGGCTTCTGCCTCCAGGACTTTGCGCTGGATGGCGAGTTCGTTGACGTGGCTTGTCAGGGGGATCATGACCTCCGGATACACCTTGATCCCCTCTTGGGTAACCAGACAGGCGGCCTCGAAAATAGCACGAACCTGCATGGTGGTCAGCTCGGGAACGTGGATACCCAGCCGCACACCCCTCAGTCCGAGCATGGGATTCTCCTCCCGCAGGCCTTCAACACGTTTGAGGATCTGTTCTTTTTCTTTTACCTCCTCCAGGAGTGCATCGATTTCACTCAAATTCCCGGCATGTTGAAGCCGGATTTTGAGATCGGAAAGCTCCCGCATCAAATCGATGTTATTGGGAAGGAATTCATGCAGGGGCGGATCAAGAAGACGAATGATGACCGGTAAGCCGTCCATGGCACGGAATAGACCTGCAAAATCGTCCCGTTGAAAGGGGAGCACGGCATCCAGAGCTTCTTTTCTTTCGATGGGTAAATCCGTCATGATCATTTTCCGAACATGTGGGAGACGTTCCGATTCGAAGAACATGTGCTCAGATCTGCATAGACCGATACCTTCTGCCCCGTAATCCCTTGCCCTGCGGGCGTCCACCGGATAATCCGCATTGGCCCACACACCCAAGCGTCGGTATTCATCTGCCCATTTAAGGAGTTTATCCAACCAGGGGTCTTTGATGTCCGGTATGGTAGTCTCCAGTTTGCCGACAAATATTTCGCCTTCTGTACCATCAATTGAAACCCATTCACCCTCGTTGATAATGATATCGCCTACCTGCATTTCTCGTTTGCCCAGGTCAATTTTAAGAGCTGAAACACCCACAACGGCAGGCTTTCCAAACTGTCTCGCCACCAGGGCTGCATGGCTGGTGCGCCCGCCACGACTGGTAATGATACCTTCAGCAGCCAGCATGCCGTGCACATCATCCGGCTTTGTTTCCGGGCGTACCATTATGACTTTTTTACCTTCCTTTTTTGCCCAGGTTTCGGCCAGGTCTGCATCGAATGCAACCACGCCCAGGGCAGCTCCGGGAGAAACATTGAGGCCAGAGGCAAAATGCTGCCCCAATTCTTTGGCCACATCCACAGCTTCGATACTGAACTGGGGGTGCAGAAAAAAATCGACCTGTTCCGGTGCGACACGCAATACAGCCTCTTTCTTGCTGATAAGCCCTTCTTCCATCATATTGACGGCGATACGCACGGAAGCCTGGGCGGTTCGTTTGCCATCACGGGTTTGCAACATCCAGAGCTTTCCATTTTCTATGGTAAACTCCACATCTTGCATGTCACGATAGTGTTTTTCCAGCCGGCTGGCGATTTCTTCAAATTCACCATAAGCCTTGGGCATCTCTTCTTTCAATTGGGAGATATCCTTGGTAAGACGAATGCCTGCCACCACGTCCTCACCTTGGGCATTGGTCAGATAGTCACCCTCGATGATTTTCTCGCCTGTTGAGCCGTTACGCGTCATGGCCACTCCTGTGGCACACTTCTCTCCCATGTTACCGAAAACCATGGTGACAATACTAACTGCCGTACCCAGATCATGGGGGATGCCCGATGCGTTGCGATAGTCCACAGCCCGTTTCCCGTTCCAGCTTTTAAACACTGCCTCTGTAGCCAGAATTAGCTGTTCGTAAGGGTCGGCGGGGAATTCATGACTGGCATTGCGTCGAAATATGGTTTTGAATTCCTGGGTGATCTCTTTCCAGTCGTTGGCTGTCAACTGCGAGTCATTTTCAACATTTGCCTTCTTGCGATATCCCGTGATGACATGTTCAAAAAGGTCATCCGACAGACCCATGACAACACTGCCAAACATTTGGATCAAACGGCGATAAGCATCATAGACAAAACGCTCGTCACCGGTTAGTTTGATCATAGCCCGGGCGGTTTCATCATTGAGACCGATATTGAGAACGGTGTCCATCATACCCGGCATTGAAAATTTGGCACCGGAACGGCAGGATACAAGCAGGGGATTGTCCGCAGACCCAAATTTCTTGCCCGTCTCCTTTTCAACTACGCGTAGAGCTTCAAGCTCCTGGTCCCAAATCTCATCTGAAAAAACACTTTCCGATTCCAGATAGGCATTGCATGCTTCCGTCGTTACCGTGAATCCTGGAGGTACCGGGACGCCGATACGCACCATCTCCGCCAGATTGGCGCCTTTTCCGCCCAGGAGACCGCGGACACCTTCCCAGTCATCATCCACATGCTTTTCCGCCTGATCGACTTCGTTAAACAGATACACCCATTTTTTTGCCATGATGAATACCTCCAATAAAATCTTGTACCTAAGATGAGCGTTTCACATATTGAAGCGTACCCTGAAGCAAGCTGCAGGGAATGTTCTGCCGTTCGGCAGTGCTGCGCATCTCGGTAAGGATTTTATCAATTTGATTCGCTCGCTAACCCCGCAGCAAGCTGCAGGGAATGCGCTCGCATTTGCCGTTCAAAAAAATATCCTGCAGATCCACTGGAATGCCCATGTTTTTGCCAAACTACCTACGTCAGGATTTCGGCTCATCTCTTCGGGATAAAATTGCTCAGTTCAGATATAATTAACAGAATATGCAATTTTTTTAAATCCCCAAAAGATCTCTATATAAATTGATCACAGGTGTATTAATATGTATAGTTATTTGGATCAGTTCCACAAGAATTGATCCAAATAGGGTTCGAGGGGTCAAGGGGTCCAGGGTTTGCGCGCGATGCATTGGGATTACAGAGAGTTATAAAAAGATTCACTGTTTCCATACAATCCAGTATCGCCAAGAAATATGGGAAGAACCTTTTTAAAAACCCCATAAACAAAACAGATTTCATAAAGGGAGGCTTTTTATCCGTATGGCAGCTGAAAACGATATTGTATTGATCTATTACGAAGAAAACCCATTGGTCTTTGCACGCATTGAGAGTATTTTGCCGGATGCAAGGCCGGACTGGTACCATGTAAAAGTTCTCTTGCTTCAGGTGCCCCCCCAAATGGTTACGTGGATTTTAAGAGACGTCTATATCAATGGCGAAACATTTACCATGGACGGCAAGCAGATGCGGCTCGAACTGGTGGAACCACCGGAACCGGGGGAAGATATCTTAAGGGAAGATCCATCCGTTGGAAAGGATCCTAAATCAGAAACAAAAGGTTCTGTGATATCTTTAAAGGATTTCAAACGCTAGGCATGCCCTAAAATGAAGAATGTCATATCAGCCTCACGCCGCACGGACATCCCTGCATTTTACATGGACTGGTTTATGCGGGGGATCCGGAACGGGTTCTTCGAAGTGGAGAGTCCTTATAATCACAAAACCTTTTACGTCCCGGCTTCCACGGCAAATGTGCATACGATTGTCTTCTGGTCAAAAAATTTCGATCCCTTTATCATTGGGGAATATGGCAGACAGCTGCAGGCATATGGCTATCGTCTGTTTTTTAACTTCAGCATCAACTCCGAGTCTGTACTGCTGGAACCCGGACTGCCACCACTGGAGGAACGGCTGGCGCAACTGGAATATCTTTGTGATCAATATGGACCGGAGGCCATTAACTGGCGATTTGACCCGGTTTGTTTCTATAGAACAGAAACCCATGAAATTCAGGATAACCTTAAAGATTTTTCTATGATTGCCAGTAAAGCGGCGGCCATGGGTATCAGACGGTGTATAACAAGCTTTATGGACATGTATCCAAAAATAAGGAAACGCTTAACCCGGCAGTCGGGTCTTGATTTCATTCCGGTTTCCATGGAAAAAAAAATAGATGTTCTGGGAGAGATGAGCCGGGCGCTCGGGCACCTGGGTATTTCGCTGCAAACCTGTTGTGAAAGGGAACTGCTGGAACAGGTTGCGGGTGATCTGCCAATAGACAAAAGCGCCTGCATACCCAATGACCGGATTATGAAACTGTTTGGCGGGCGCGTTTCTTTGGGTAAGGATCCCGGGCAGCGGGTAAAAGCCGGTTGCGGTTGTTTTAAATCCATGGATATCGGCTCCTACAATCGGCAGCCCTGTTATCATAGCTGTCTGTACTGCTATGCAAACCCTGCCTAAATTGCGAGATCGACGATTTTACAGCATCGGCTGTGTCAGATGCCATACCGCATCGTTCACTCTATTGAGAGGGCAGTAGCACAACATGTATATCGGAAACGTCAAATTAGAAAACATCACGGTTCTGGCCCCTCTGGCCGGTATCACCAACTTGCCCATGCGTTTGATCGCAAAGGAGGCGGGGTGTGGTCTTGTCTGCTCGGAGATGATCAGTTCCAATGGACTTGTTTATAAATCCGGAAAAACCGAAAAACTGCTGGAAAGTGCCCCAGAGGAAAAACCTCTTGCAGTGCAGATTTTCGGGGCGGACCCGGGCATTATGGCTGAGGCGGCAAGAATTGTCGAAGTGTCCGGTGCCGATATTCTCGATATTAACTTTGGCTGTTCCGTGAAAAAAATATTGAAAAGTGGATCCGGTGCGGCTCTGATGAAACAACCTGCTCTGGCAGAAGCCGTTATCAGGTCGGTTCGCAAAGCGATCAAAATACCGTTGACAATCAAAATAAGAACCGGCTGGGAAAAGAACGGAGACGATGCGCGAATCATTGCCAAAATTGCAGAAAAGGAAGGGGTGGATGCTATTGCAATTCATCCCAGGCTGGCGTCACAAGGTTTTAAGGGCCGGGCGGACTGGCAGGTCATATCCGACATCAAGCGGGCAATATCCATACCGGTCATGGGCAACGGCGACATTGTCACTCCCCGGGATGCGATCCAGATGGTGACGGAAACCGGTTGTGATGCTGTCATGGTGGGGCGGGCAGCCATCGGAAACCCATGGATTTTCGGACAGATAAACGCTTTGTTAAATAACCGGGATTTTCCGGAAACCGATCTTTCAACCCGATTTTCCATGATGAAACGCTATTTGGAGGCTTCCGTGCTTCATTTTGGTGAGGAACATGCCTGCTACATGATGCGCAGCAGACTTGCCTGGTTCGTTAAAGGATTGCCGCATGCCAAACATTTCCGCGAATCCATCAAACACATATCCACTGCAGCGGAAGCCCTGGCGTTGATCGAAGGGTACCGGGAATTGCTATAAAGATCAGCCGAAACCGAACGCCCAACGCAGGGATTGGGCCAAAAGAAAATTTAGAAACAGCCCCTAAATCCATTCATTAGCAATAAGGATATTCTTCATATGAAAACATACCTGGCAATTGCCGTTTTCACATTTTTCATGGCACTGTGTGGTTGCGAGAAGCAAGCCGACATGTGGGTGGACGACCATGGATTTTCAGCACCGACCAAACTGACGGCCGATCTGAATAAAGCTTTGGGAAAAGAGCTGCCCCTGGATGATCAGCAGGATTTTAAAGACGCCCGCCGGGGGCTCATTTCATCTGATGAGAATTTGAAAGTGGTGAATCCCGCCATGGGAACGATCTGGGACCAGACTGCCTATACATTCATGAAAGGGGATGCCCCGGCGAGTGCCAACCCCAGTCTGTGGCGCCAGGCCAGGTTAAACAACATTCATGGGCTGTTCGAAGTCACCAAAGGCATCTATCAGCTACGGGGATTCGACCTAGCCAACATGACACTCATCCAAGGCAGGACGGGCTGGATCGTTGTGGATCCATTGATCGCCAAAGAGACTTCCGCCCGGGCCTGGGCATTTGCCATGCAGCATCTATCCCCAAAACCGATTACAGCCGTCATTTTTACCCACAGCCACATTGATCATTTTGGCGGTGCCACCGGTATACTCAGCCCAGAAAAGGCCGATGCAGGCAAGGTTCGCATCATCGCCCCAGATGGTTTCATGGAAGAATCCGTGAGCGAGAATGTCATTGCCGGCATTGCCATGGCCCGCAGGGCTCATTACATGTACGGCAGCCGGCTGCCCCGGTCGGAGCGCGGTCACATCGGCACCGGTCTGGGAAAAGAACTAGCCATGGGATCCATCGGCATCCTGGCTCCCACGGAAATCATCACCCAGACCCCCGAAGAAAAGGTTATCGATGGTGTGCGTTTTGTCTTTCAGAATGTGCCGGCATCGGAAGCGCCGGCCGAGCTGACCTTCTACCTGCCGGACTTAAAGACGTTTTGCGGTGCTGAAATCGCGTCCCACTGCCTGCACAATCTGTACACCCTGAGGGGTACAAAGGTACGCGATGCCCTGAAGTGGAGCAGGTATATTAACGAAGCCATCGATCTTTTCGGCGAAGCCGAGATCCATATGGGTGTGCACAACTGGCCTATATGGGGTAACGACCGTGTGGTCGAATTTTTAAAAATGCAACGTGATGTCTACGCATACATCCACGATCAGACTGTGCGCATGGCCAATGCAGGCCTGACACCCCGCGAGATAAGCGCGGAACTGGAATTTCCCGAGTCCATGCGAACCACTTTTTCCAACCGGGGATACTACGGTACCCTGAGCCACAACGCAAAGGCCGTTTACCAGTTCTACTTTGGATGGTACGATGCGAATCCCGCGAATCTGAACCCATTGCCACCTGTTGAGTCTGGAAAAAGATATGTCCAACTCATGGGCGGGGCCGAGAAGGTGTTGGCCAAGGCCCAGATGTCCTATGACAAGGGTGAATATCGCTGGACGGCCGAGGTGTTGAATCACCTGGTATTTGCCCAACCCGGCAACGATAAAGCCAAAGAATTATTGGCCAGGACCTATGACCAACTGGGCTATCAGGCCGAGTCAGGCCCCTGGCGTGACGTGTATTTGACCGGTGCCTATGAACTGCGGCACGGTGGTCCCGAGAAAGGTCTATATTTTTCCAATGCCATGGAACTGATGAAGCAGACACCCATATCCAATTTTCTGACGTCAATGGCAGTACGTTTGAACGGCCCCAAGGCCGACGGGAAAAACCTGGTGATCAACCTGTTGTTCACGGATTTGAATCAGAGCTATGTGCTGCACCTGGAGAACGCAGTGCTGCACCACAAAATGGCGCCGCTTGACCCTGAAGCCAACGCCACCCTTCGCATCACCCATCAGATGTTTTTAGACATGGCCTTGAACACAGCGGGCATCAAAGAATTTGTACTTTCCGACGATATTAAGATAGAGGGCAGCAAACTGGACCTGATCCGCTTTTTTACTCTGCTGGACAAGCCAAAAGGAAAGTTCAATATTGTCACGCCATGACAGACCCTGCGGTATGCTGCAGGGTGCTTCTCAATATTGAAGTCTTGTATCGCTCGCGCAGCGCAGGCGCTTGTGCCGCGTGGCGCTCTATTTTCTGTTCGATAAGCTGGGAATTCTAAAATTTCATTCCAGGAAGATTGAGGGAGGCCGTGTTTCCCCCGTCAACCGCAAGAGCCTGGCCGGTCATATAACTAGCATCATCACTGGAAAGAAAAAGGATGGTACTCGCGACTTCTTCAGGCCTTCCGTATCGTCTCAGTTCACAACGGCTGCCCAGTTTTTCTTCTTTTCCCTTTTCCCGGGCGTAATCAAAAACCATTTTGGTCATGCCGGTCTCAATCAATCCCGGGCAGATACAATTCACCCGGATATTGTATTGGCCAAGGTCACAGGCACTTGTCTGGGTAAAATTAATAACTGCTGCCTTGCTGGCTGAATAGGCATTGCCGCCCGCCCCGGACCGGATGCCTGCCACAGAAGAAATGTTTACAATGGCACCGGATCTTCTCTCCTGCATATGCCCGGCAATATACTTGGTTCCGTAGACAGCCCCAAGGACGTTCACATCATAGACATGATGCCACACATTCCCATCCTGAGCGTCAATGGCTGCCAAATCACCCATTACACCGGCATTGTTTACTAAAATATCTACTTTGGAATATTCACCCAGGGTTAGGTCAACAAGGGTTTTTACCTCTTTTTCATTGCTCACATCGGTTTTATTGCTCACTACCCTGCCACCAGCCTTGGTGATCTGATCCGCCACCTTGTTCAAGGCATCCTCGTTCAAATCTGCCAAACCCAATCGTGCGCCTTCTTTTGCAAATAGGCGGGCGGTTGCCTCTCCGATGCCACTTGCTGCCCCGGTTATTATCGCAACCCGTCCTTCTAAGCGATTCCTGCCTGCCATACCAGTCCCTCCTGTATTTTTAAATGGAAATAGTGAGCGCATTCTTAATAGGTGAAACA
>JAHEIB010000237.1 GCA_024639645.1 Deltaproteobacteria bacterium | reverse complement strand
TGAAAGAAGGTGAGCATTTTACAGACTATGTGAATCCGGAGTCATTGAAGGTGCTGAGGGAGTGCTATGTAGAACCGAGTCTGGCCGCAGCCAAACCCGGGTCCCATTATCAATTTCTGCGTCAGGGATACTTTTGTATCGATACAGTGGACGCAACAGAAGGTCATCCCGTCTTCAATCGCATTGTAACATTACGGGACACCTGGGCGAAGATACAGAAAAGCAATAAGCGCTAAGCTGTAAGCAGGTAACTTGCCTACAGCTTATAGCTTAGAGCTTAAAGCTAAAACAGAACCCCCACATATCCCACAAAACTGTCTCCCGGGCTCTTGTCGTAACTGGTGGCATAGGCGGTTTGTATCGCTGAGGTCGCTCCCAGGGCTTTGCCTGCAGCCATGGCCGCGGCAGCTGCTCCGGAACAGCACGCATTCTGGTTTGCCAGGGCTTCCTCGATAACCACCGCTGGATTCATGGCAAGCATGGCATCGATAACCTTGCGATCATTCTTGTTGCGGACCCAATTCACGGCTGACGCACCCGTTCCCTTTGGAATATAGCCGTAGTTTAAACCATAATGTGTTAAATCCGTGGTTCCGATAACGCCGGCGTGCATGCCCATGGCAGACGACATTTCTGCAGCGGCTTTGCCGATCTCCAGAGATGTCTCTCTGGGAGGCACTCCCATGGGAACAATTCTGGCTTTCGGAAAAAAATATTTTATAAAAGGCAACTGCAGTTCGATGGTGTTGTCCTTGGCATGGCTGCGGGCTGTTTCGATGTGGAACGGAAATTTTTCCGTAAGATTTCGGGCAAGTCCCGTTTCAATGGCAATTTCACCAAAAGGTGTTTCCCAGGCTCCTTCCGTCATAATGTAGTTGGGTGACGTCGGGTGGAGATGCATACCGAACAGGAGGAACAGATCGGGTGGGGTGTCTGTTTTGAGTGCCTGAATCACCTGGCAGGCGATTGCCCCGGAAAAATACCAGCCGGCGTGAGGCACAATGCCGCCAACCCATGGACCTTCCGGAATTTCCAGTGCTTTTGCGCTTATAAACTGCTTGATCTCCCGCTCACAGGCTTCAGGAATGTCCGGATACCAGCTTCCCGCAAATGAAGCGCTGCGTACACGCATGGTCATCACCTCCTTTTGTGTTTCTTTTGAACCTGCTGTTTCAACCATTCCAGCCAGGGCGCCATGCCTTCTTGTGTCTTGGATGACATTTCAATTATTGGCATGTCAGGATGAATCTGGCGGATATTATTTACGGCCTCGCCCATATCGAAATCCAGATAAGGCAGAAGATCCGTTTTATTCAGAATGGCAATATCGCACTCCCGGAACATGAGGGGGTACTTCAAAGGTTTGTCCTCTCCTTCCGTCACGCTGAGAATGACAACCCGCGCGTCTTCGCCAATGTCGAATTCAGCAGGACAGACGAGGTTTCCGACATTTTCAACAATTAACAACTGGATGCCGTGCAGATCGATGCCCCCGAGAGCCTTCTCAATCACGTGTGCTGCCAGATGGCAGTCACCACCAAATTCATCGGTGTTGACCTGCACCACCGGTGCACCGGACACAGCCAGCCGATCCGCATCGTTGGTGGTACAGATGTCCCCGACAATCACGGCACATCCAATTTCGGGCATAATCTGGGCAAGCGTTTTTTCCAGGGTGGTGGTTTTTCCTGATCCAGGCGAACTCATCACATTGAGAACAAAAATCCCGTGATCGGCAAACAAACGCCGGTTCTTTTCAGCCATCTGGTCATTTACATCCAGAACCCGCCGGACAACCTTGATTTCGCGTGTGCCGGATTTAACCGTATGAACGGCCGTATCATGGGTGTCGTGGGTGTGCGGCTGGGAACCCTTGTGAAACGCCTTGTGGTGCGTTGCCATCTGAATTTTCCTAAACTGATACATCCTGTTCGTCCCTTGCTGATAAAATTTATAGGTCTTTTTCGTGCTTTCGTGATAAAAGGTTTTTCTCTTTTCTATTTATCCAAAATCGGCTTCCTCGTCAGCGATCTCTATGGATTCGATATTCAATTCCCGCCCGGAAATGATGTCGATCTGTCCGCTGCTGCACTGCTGACATTTAAACACCGGTTCATCGATCGTCCATACGGTATCGCATTCCTTACAACGCGCCCGCACCGGAACTTCTTCGATATGAAGCGCAGCACCCGACAGCAAGCTGTCTTTTGCAGCGATTTCAAAACAAAACTGCAGACTGTCCGAAACGATTGCCGCCATTTTTCCAACTTTGAGATTTACTTTCTCAACCTGGATGGGGGTCTCGCTCCGGGGAATCGAAGCGGATGCAATTTCAATAATCTGTAAGGCAATACCCATTTCGTGCATCGGGTTAGTTTCCAATTTATAATTTAATGTGTTGTAAGACTCACCCACCATCAAGAGCAGGAATTATTCGACTAAAGGGTTCGAGGGTCCGAGGGTGATACAAGGGTTCGAGGGAAGGTCTCCCTATGGTCGATCCATTATGATATGTCACTCAGAAAATAGCTGTTTGCTCCCAGCTTACCTAACACTTTAAACCCCAACTTTCAGGTTTCACCCTAGGTAGAGCGAAATGGGTGATCCAATGGTGATTTGCGCTGTTTGAGTCAATTAGGGCACCTTACTTCAGCGCATATCATTGAAATTCCAATATGAAAATACGCTCAATTGGCAAGCATACCTGTTTAACATTATGCCCGGCGCTGATGTTAGGAGCCCTTGCGGCGAGTTCGCAAAGCGCCAGGGGATTATTCATTTCGCGTTCGTTAAATCCAGTTGCACTAAAATCATCTAAATCGAACCGAAAGCTTCCGCGCAAAGTTCCCCCAATTGACCCAGGTTTTCACACACATGAATCCCACCAGCTTTCATGGCGGCAACCTTGCCCTGGGCGGTACCGCTCTTCCCGCTGATAATGGCCCCGGCATGCCCCATTCTTCGGCCGGGGGGTGCTGTTAGCCCGGCGATAAAACCCACGACCGGTTTGGTCATGTGGGCTTGTATGAAAGCACTGGCCTCTTCCTCGGCCGTACCCCCTATTTCGCCCACCATGACAATGCCCTGGGTAGCATCATCTGCCTGGAAAGCCTCCAGGCAGTCTATAAAATGGGTCCCGTTGACAGGATCTCCCCCGATGCCAAGACAGGTCGACTGCCCAATACCCTGGCGGGTCAACTGATGCACCACCTCATATGTCAATGTTCCGGATCGGGATACTACGCCTATGGGGCCGCCAGGCTTATGGATCGGGCCCGGCATAATACCGATCTTGCACTCTCCCGGGGTAATGATTCCGGGGCAGTTCGGGCCGATAAGACGGGAGGGTTTGTCCCTGAGATAGTTCTTTACCTTCATCATGTCCAGAACCGGAATCCCTTCCGTAATGGCCACAATGACGCCTACCCGCGCATCTGCCGCCTCCATGATGGCGTCTGCCGCAAAAGGCGGTGGCACAAAGATCATGCTGCAGTCAGCACCGGTCTCCTTTACGGCGGCGGCCACCGTATTGAACACAGGCACCGCATCCATCTTCTGGCCACCTTTTCCGGGTGTGACACCGGCCACGACCTTCGTGCCGTAAGTGACACATTGCCGGGTGTGAAACTGTCCTTCTTTGCCTGTAATGCCCTGAACCAAAACACGTGTCTGTTTGTCGACGAATATGCTCACGATGAATTCCTTGCTGTGTTATACAGCTTGTTAAAATTCTACAGTCCTATAACCAATAAGAAGGTAACTCAATTGGCCGGCAGGTGATCCTGATACGATCGTGAAACTGTCTGAGTTTCTTAGAGTCCGTTATACCGAACAGCCCGTAAAAACCTTTAGAAC
>JAHEIB010000009.1 GCA_024639645.1 Deltaproteobacteria bacterium | reverse complement strand
TTGGTTGCCAGGATCAAAAAAGGAGAATTCAAGGTGCCTTCCACCAAAGCTGAATTCGACGCATTCAAGTTCTAATCCAGTTGGATAACGTCGCTGGCCAACGGCACGATGTTTTTCCCAGGTTGTGCAGTGACAATGGCGTTCTACAAAAGCACAACAGATAGAAAGATCATGGAAAACGAACAAGCCGGTCTCTGACCCGAACATCTTGTAAACCCTCCGGGAAAAGGGGCCGGCTCATTTTTTTCAAATATCATCCCAACAATCGGATTCCGTGGACATCAGCACCTTGTGCCGGCAGGAAAAAAGTGATGCAAGCTCGTGGTCGGGGATGGCATTACCGTGATGGGCCCGAGATTTCCCGCCCAAACCCTCAACCTGTCTGCCAGCGTTTTCATTGACCGCCGGCCGGTTGAACTTAACTTAAAAACCGGACTGAACCGACACCCGCAAAGGAGACCTGCATGTGACTGCCATCGATTTTTCCCAAAAGATAGTCGAGATGATCGATGTGGTAAAAAAATTTGGTGATTTTGTGGCCAACGACCGGATCAATTTGACGGTCCACAAAGGCGAAGTGCATTCTCTTTTAGGGGAAAACGGGGCCGGCAAAACAACCCTGGTGAATTGTCTTTACGGTCTTTACCGTCCAACGCAGGGAAGGATCCGCATCAAGGGACAGGAGGTTGAAATCAGCGATCCCAATGCGGCGATCCAGCTCGGTATCGGAATGGTTCATCAGCACTTCATGCTGGTGGACACCTTCACGGTAACCCAGAACATCATCCTGGGCAGAGAGACCACCAAAATGATGGGGGTCCTCGACATAGCCCGTGCAGAGAAAAAGGTGGCCGAGATTTCCGAGCGCTACGGATTGGCCATCAACCCCCGGGACAAAATCCAGGACATCTCCGTCGGCAGTCAGCAGCGGGTGGAGATTCTAAAGGCACTTTACAGGGGTGCTGAAATTCTGATCCTGGACGAGCCCACCGCTGTCTTGACGCCTCAGGAGATCCAGGAGCTGGTGATGATCATCCGCAACCTCACCCAGGAGGGCAAATCCATCATCATCATTACCCATAAACTCCACGAGATCAAACAGGTGGCTGACTACTGCACCATTATCAGACGCGGCAAATTTATCGATACCGTGGAGGTGGACAAGGTCACAGAGCAGGAACTGGCTTCCATGATGGTGGGACGGGAAGTCTCCTTTGCGGTGGAGAAAAAAGCCCAGCAAAAGGGTGAGCAGATTCTTGCCATCCAGGATCTGGTGGTGAAGGACAACCGGGGTATTGCGGCTGTTAACGGACTCAACCTGACCTTGCACAAAGGGGAAATTCTCGGTATTGCCGGGGTAGACGGAAACGGTCAGTCCGAACTTGTGGAGGCGCTGACCGGTCTGCGCAAAGTTGCCGGGGGAAGCATCACCCTGCGTGGCAAGGAGATTACGGGCTCGAAGCCCAAGGAGGTGATCAACAGATGGAACATACGCACCATTCCCGAGGACCGGCAGAAAAGAGGCCTGGTTATGGAGTTCGATGTGGCCGAAAATCTCATTCTGGAAACATACCACGACACCCCCTTTTCTGTCCGCGGGATGCTGAACCGCGATAAAATCTATGCGTATGCCGATCACTGCACCCAGGTCTATGATATTCGTCCCACAAACCCTTATCTGACTGCGAAATCCCTGTCCGGAGGGAACCAGCAAAAAGTGATCATTGCAAGAGAAGTGAGCAATGATCCCGAAGTCCTGATAGCTTCCCAGCCAACACGGGGGCTGGACGTGGGAGCCATCGAGTATGTTCACACCGCTCTGGTGAATCAGCGGGACCGGGGCAAGGCTGTGTTGCTGATATCCTTCGAGTTAGACGAGGTTATGAATGTGTCCGATCGAATTGCCGTCATCTTTGAGGGTAAAATCGTGGGGATTGTCGATGCAATCGGTGTCGATGAGAACGAAATAGGTCTCATGATGGCAGGGGGCACCCCATGAAATTGAATGGAGAGGTATTGAAAAGAAAATTTCTGAACGGTTCTCTGGGGCTGACCCTTATTTCCATTGTTTTGGGATTCCTGCTGGGTGCCATCATCCTGCTGGTGGCCGGTTTCAATCCACTGGAAGCATATTGGGTTATCCTCAAGGGAATTTTTTCACGCTCAAAATATATATCCTATGTGATCATTTATGCTACACCTTTGATCATTACGGGGCTGTCCGTGGCATTTGCCCTGCGTACCGGTTTGTTCAATATCGGTGCCGAGGGTCAATATATCATGGGCGCCATTATGGCTGCCGCTGCAGGCTATTTCTTCAAGCTGCCACTAATTCTGCATGTGACCCTGGCCGTGGGGCTGGCAGTTATCGTTGCTGCAATCTGGGGTGGACTGGCCGGCTACATCAAGGCCCGTTTCGGGGTTCACGAGGTGATCTCCACCATCATGCTGAATTGGATTGCCCTATACTTTTCCAACTTTGTGGTTACATTGAAGGTTTTTGGCAGTCAAGGGACCGGTAAATCCTATGCCATTCAATCCACCGCCCGGATCAACCTGTTGAGCGACTGGAAAATTTCCGAGGCCGGTATCGAGTTTATCCGCAGCCATAAGGTACTGGGTGATATCCTCAAGACGCCCATCAATGCAGGTATTATCTTTGCCATCCTCCTGGCCGTTCTGGTTTGGTACATACTCAATAAGACCACGCTGGGTTATGAATTACGAGCCGTCGGTTTCAATCCTCATGCGGCAGAAGCCGGTGGTATCAATGTGAAGAAAAGCATGGTAATCTCCATGCTGATATCGGGGGGGCTTGCCGGAGCGGCGGGGGCTTTTCAGGTACTGGGGGTCAGCCATCGCATCGCAAAACTGGCTGCCATGGAGGGTTATGGGTTCGACGGTATCGCTGTCTCGCTGATCGGCAACAACACCGGGCCGGGAAGTGTTTTTGCCGGTCTTTTGTTTGGCGCTCTGAAATACGGCGGTTCAAAGATCCAGGACGCCATGCAGGCACCCACCGAGGTGATCAACATCATGATCGGAACCATTATTCTATTTGTGGCTATGCCGAAATTGATACGGCTGATCCTGACTATTTTAGAAAGACGGGCAAAAAACTGATGGAAGCAATCATAAAAGACATGGGATTTATAATCGGGACGACACTCATGTACTCGACCCCCTTGATGTTTACTTCACTGGGGGGCGTTATTACCGAGCGCAGCGGGGTCGTCAATATCGGTCTGGAAGGCATGATGTTTTTCGGTGCTTTTGTGGGGGCTACCGTTGCTTACTACTCTCAAAGTCCATGGCTGGGTTTTGTCTGTGCCGGTCTGGGCGGGGCACTGCTTGGGTTGATCCACGCCATTGCCTGTGTCTCTTTTGCCGCCGAACAGATTGTTTCCGGAATCGCCATCAACTTCCTGGGCTCCGGTTTTGCTCTTTTTCTGAGCCGCCTGTTTTTTGACGGGGCCACCCAGACCCTTACCATACCAAAGAAGATCCCCTTGCCCTTTAGCTTTCTCTTCGGAGAGGGAAAGCTATTCCAATCCGCCGGGTTTATGGATCTGGTGTTCAACCGCTTTGCTACCGTTTATCTGGCTTTTTTCCTTGTGGCCGTGGTCTGGTTTGTACTCTACAAGACCAAGATCGGCATGCGTGTTCAGGCCGTGGGGGAGCATCCCGAGGCAGCCGACACACTGGGTATCAACGTTTACCGTATTCGCTATGGCGCCGTCATGACTTCCGGTTTTTTTGCCGGTCTGGGTGGAGCTGCCATGAGTATTGCCGTGGTTTCCCGCTTCAGCAATACCTTGATATCCGGGCATGGTTTCATTGCTCTTGCCGCTATGATTTTTGGCAAGTGGAAACCCCAGGGCGCCATGCTGGCCTGCCTGCTTTTTGGCGGTGCCAAAGGGGTGGAGATCTATCTTGGTGCCAAGGGCTTCCCGGTTCCTTCCAGTCTTCTGGCTATGCTGCCTTATATTCTGACCATCATCGTGCTGGTGGGTGTGGTGGGTAAGACCACACCTCCAGCAGCCATTGGAAGAATTTTTGACAAAAGTGGCAAGTAAGGAGACGTATCCCTCAGTATGAAAATAAATCTGTGGTGAGGACTGTTTTTGAAATATGAGATCGATCCAACCTGTTGTAAGCATATCAGACTATTTATGATAAAAGGAGAATTGAAATGACAGATTCCGTAACAAACGAAGCGCTTCAGACCATGCGACGTGAGGTAATTTCAAACGGATATGCCAGTGGTACAAACTGCTATGTGGCCTCTGCCAGAGGTGCCATCATCAAGGATGTGGAAGGCAAGGAGTATATCGACTTTGCAGGCGGGATTGCCGTGATGAACATTGGTCACAGCCATCCCAAGGTGGTGGCGGCCATCAAGACCCAGGCGGAAAAATTCACCCACACATGTTTCATGGTGAACCCGTATGGTTCACCGGTCCGTCTAGCCAAAAGACTTTGTGATATTACCCCGGGGGATTTTGCCAAAAAGGTTCTTTTTATCAACAGTGGGGCCGAGGCTGTGGAGAATGCCGTCAAGATCGCCCGTTATTATACAAAGCGGCCGGCGATTATTGTGTTTGAGAATGGTTACCATGGACGCACCCTGCTGACGATGACCATGACCAGCAGGGTCAAACCCTATAAATTGGGTTTTGGCCCTTTTGCACCGGAGGTATACCGCATGCCTTTCGGAGATGTTGTTGGTCCGGAGAAACTGGAAGACTTTTTTATCAAACATGTCAACCCCGAGGCGGTAGCTGCCGTGGTGGCGGAGCCGGTCCAGGGAGAAGGCGGGTTTATTGCACCGCCGGATGGATATTTTCAGAAACTGGTGGAGATCTGCAGAAAGCACGGGATTTTGTTCGTCAGTGACGAGATCCAGACCGGCATGGGGCGTACCGGGAAAATGTTTGCCATCGAACACTGGGGCGTAGAACCGGATCTGATTATCGTAGCCAAGAGCCTCGCGGCGGGCATGCCTTTGAGCGCTGTTGTGGGTCGTCGGGAGATCATGGATTCCATACATCCGGGCGGACTTGGCGGCACCTATGGTGCCAACCCATTGGCTTGTGAAGCGGCCCTGGCCGTTCTGGATATTTTTGAAGATGAAAACATGCTTGAAAAGTCAGTGGCTCTTGGCAATAAACTGCAGGCCCGTTTTAAGTCCTGGCAACAGAAATACAATATCATCGGTGAAGTCCGAGGTCTGGGCGCCATGCTGGGGCTCGAGCTCATTAAAGGTTCAGACCGTTCACCCGCTCCTGAAGAGGCCAAGGCCTTGTCAGCAACCTGTTTTGAAAACGGATTGAGCATACTGGTCTGTGGCAGCTATGGAAACGTAATTCGTGTTTTGGCACCTTTTGTTATCACCGATGAACAGCTGAATAAAGGCCTTGATATCATGGAAAAGGGTATCAAGAAGATCTCGAGTTGATTGACGAAGCAATTGTCGAATAGGTAACACAGGTATATATCGAGCCGAATATAAATCGAACCATCCAGATTGTCACAAGCCATATCGATGTAGTGATGCGGCATCCTAACCAGGAGGAAATAATGATGCAGGGTATTTATAATCGTATTTTAAAGGTGAATTTGACAAAGCAATCCTTTGAAATAGAGGATAACAGCATTCCCGCATCCATTTATGAAACGTTTCTGGGGGGCAAGGGGCTGGGCACATATCTTCTCTACAAGTATAACCCGCCGGGTGTTGACCCACTTTCTCCGGACAATCACATTGTTTTTGCAACCGGTCCTGTAGCAGGGAGTCGTCTTTGGGGATGCTGCCGGTACGGTGTATTCACGAAGTCGCCCCAGACCTTGCTATACTCGGAGTCCTATTCGGGGGGCAAAGCACCCGAGGCCATGGACAGTGCCGGGTACGATGCCATCATCATTTGCGGTAAAAGCGCGGTACCGACGGTTTTGTCCATTGATCCCAAAGGTGTGACCTTTCATGATGCCGCCGACATCTGGGGTAAGGACACCTATGACACCGAAGATATTCTAGTGAAGCGATTCCGGAAGAGCCATGAGACCTATGGGCGACCGGGTGCCGTGGTGATTGGACCGGCCTCTGAAAATCTGGTCAAATTTGGTGTTATTGAAAATGACTACTGGCGATCTGCTGGTCGTACAGGTGTGGGTACGGTGTTGGGCGCCAAGCATCTGAAAGGGATAGTGTTTCAAGGAGACTGCCAACGACAGCTGGCGGATCCGGAGAAGGTGCGGTCTTTTTCCCGGGAGCTTTCCAAAGAGAGCAAGGAAAATCCCGGTGTAAAAGCCTATAAAAGCATGGGCACTCCCATGATGGTCAAACTGCTCAACAACGCCAAAGCCTTTCCCACACGTTACTGGTCTGCGGGTACCTGTGACCATTGGGAGAGAATCAACGCCGATGCCCTGCATAATCAATGCGAAGTCAAACCCAGCGCCTGTCTCAAATGTTTCATGGCCTGTGGCAGGTTGAGCCGTGTTAAAGAGGGACGGCATTCCGGGTTACGTCTTGAAGGCCCGGAATATGAAACCATTTATGCCTTTGGCGGGCTGTGCATGGTGGACAGTATCGAGGAGATCATTTATCTCAACGATATCTGTGACCGTCTGGGGATGGACACCATTACCGCCGGCAATCTCTGTGCCTTTGCCATGGAGGCCGGAAAACGGGGCCGGCTTGACACGGTCATCGCGTATGGTGATGTGGACGCCATTGCCGACCTGCTGAAAAAAATTGCATACAGGCAAGGGATCGGCGATATTCTGGCCGACGGCATTCGGCACGCTGCCAAGGTGTGGGATCTTGAAGATATTGCCGTACATGCCAAGGGCCTGGAGCCGGCCGGTTACGACCCCCGTGTTCTCAAAGGAATGGGTCTTGCCTATGCTAGCTCTGATCGGGGTGCCTGTCACTTGCGGGCCACCTTTTACAAGCCGGAACTGTCCGGTATGATTTCACCGGAGCAGACCCAGGGAAAAGCCAAAATGTTTATCGATTTTGAGGATCGCTTGACCCTTTTTGATGCACTGGTCTTCTGCAGGTTTTATCGGGATATGTACCTGTGGGAACAATTGCAGGATATTATTTGCATGGTCACCGGCCTCGATGTAGACAAGCCCCGGCTACAGCAGATGGCTGCCGGTATTTCCAATCTGGTTCGGCGTTTCAACATCAGAGAGGGCATGCGGCCCCAAGACGATTCCCTTTCTGCGGGATTGTTTCAAAAGCTGAAAGGGGCTGAGAGCCAGCTTACCCAGGAAGAACTCGCCTTTATGCTCAAGGATTATTACCAGCTCCGGGGGTGGGATGAAGAAGGTATCCCGAGCTCTGAGAAACCGAGGGATCTGGGCTTGGGGTAATCGTTTGGGTTCCGTATACCCGGGCGTTCAGGAAACCACTATAAAATGCACACCTAAAGTGATTTATGACATTATCGACACACCATCTCAAAAATCTATTATCCGACGTTCAACATGGACGCAGATTGAACACTTCCGATACTGTCCAATTATTGAGCCTGGACAATGAAGATGCCCTGGAGATGCTGTTTGAGACCGCCCGGAACATTCGCAAAGAAAATTTTGGAAATAAAATATTTACCTACGGATTTGCCTATACGAGTACGTTCTGCCGGAACGACTGCACCTTCTGCTATTTTCGTCGCTCCAACAAGCGGCCGCAGCGGTATCGAAAAAAGACCCAGGATGTTCTAAACATAGCCAGGTACCTGTCAAAGGAAGGGGTCAATCTCATGGACTTGACCATGGGAGAAGATCCGCGGTTTCACGATTCGAAAAACGGGGAATTAAATGCTCTGGTTCAACTGGTCAAAGATATCAAGGCCGTGACGAACTTGCCCGTCATGGTATCCCCTGGTGTTGTTCCTGATAAAGTGCTGGCCATGCTGGCTGCTGCCGGCGTTACCTGGTACGCCTGTTATCAGGAGACCCATAACCCGGCCCTTTTTAAAAGGTTAAGAACAGGGCAAAGTTTTGAAAAGCGTCTGGAGAAAAAGCGTAAGGCCAGAGAACTGGGGCTTCTAATTGAAGAGGGAATTTTGAGCGGTATGGGTGAATCATCCTCAGACATCGCGCATTCCATCCAGGTGATGCGCGCGCTTGATGTGGGTCAGGTTCGGGTCATGAAGTTTGTGCCACAGCCCGGGACACCCATGGCAGAGCATACTGAGGAGGCGTCCATGCGCGAGTGTCTTATCATCGCGGTATTACGCCTTTCTTTTCCGGATCGGTTGATTCCAGCATCCCTGGATGTGGATGGTTTGGCGGGCTTAAAAATGCGATTGGACGCAGGCGCCAACGTTATTACCTCCCTGGTGCCACCGGATTATGGTCTTTCTGGGGTGGCCCACCATGAATTGGATATCGAAAATGCCAACCGGAGCATGGCGGGTATAAAACCAATTTTAGAGATGGCCGGTCTCCGTGCGGCAAACGCCATAGAATACCGTCAATGGATAGCAAAACGTCAACAAGCATCTTCACCCTAACCCCGTCCACTGCTTTAAAATAAATAGGTTGCCTTTTTTCTCGCTTTTGACATATAAAAAGTTTGTCGAGAATATGTGATTTTTCACTTCCATATGGCTCAGTTTCTTGCCGGTGGTTTGATCCATTGCATTCCGTGTATGCGTTGATTACGTTGAAGCCACAGGTCTCGGATAGTACTCAGCAAATACGCAAAATTATGATTACCTGCCGAACCAGAGGACAACCGGATGCTCAGGGTAATACACGTTACCAAAAAATTCGGGGAGCTCAAAGCGGTTAACGATCTCAGCTTTGAGGTTAAAGCAGGACAGATCTTCGGTATCGCGGGACCTAACGGCGCCGGCAAATCCACATTATACAATCTGATTACAGGCTTTTACAGCTTTAACGGCACCATTGAATTCGATGGTCGGAATATCTCGGGCATGCCGCCGTTTCGAATTGCCAAAGCCGGCATCGCACGCACATTTCAGATCCCCCAGACATTTCCCAGTCTCACTGTACAAAAAGCTATTTCCGTGGGTAGCCGCTTTGGTGCGGCCGGTGGCCTTGACTCAGCCCATGTAAATGACGTGATTCAATTTGTCGATCTTGACAATGAGCGCACCCAGAATACCGGGCTGTTGAACCTGCTTGGAAAGAAGAAGTTGATGATCGGAGCGGCCCTGGCAACCAAACCAAAAATTCTGATGCTGGATGAACCCATGGCCGGCTGTAATGCTACTGAGATTAGAAGTCTCATGGATTTGATCGCCAAAATCAATCATGATCTGAAAATCACCATTATCATTATCGAACATTTTATGAAGGTCTTGACCGAGTTGACCGAAGAGTTGCTGATCATTGAGTCCGGCGCAAAGATTTGCCAGGGTGATCCTTTGGAAGTTGTCAATGATCCCCAGGTGATCGCATGTTATTTGGGTGAACCTGATGCTAAACGTAAGTAATCTGAATGTATTTTACGGTGAGTCGCATGTACTGCATGATGTCTCGGTATCTGTGGGGCAGGGTGAGGTTGTTGTCATGTTGGGCCCCAATGGCCATGGCAAAAGCACCCTTTTAAAATCCATCTGCGGCCTGGTGGACAATGCCAAAGGTGTCATTACCTACAAGGGCAAAGAGATCAATGGCATTGCCACCGAAAATATCGTCAACCTGGGACTGATATATATTGCTGAAAATCGTGAGCTTTTCCCTCACATGACAGTCCTGGAAAACCTGAAGCTGGGGGCTTATTCCAAAAATGCACGCGATCATGAGAAAGAAAACCTGGCATGGGTGTTCGATCTTTTTCCACGTTTGGTCGAACGTCAGAAACAGTTCGCCTCGACCATGAGCGGGGGAGAGGCTCGCATGCTGGCTGTGGCAAGGGGATTGATGTCCAACGCAGATTTCTTATGTATCGACGAGCCTTCTCTAGGTCTTCAACCCAGCCTGCGGCATGAAATCTTTTCAACCATCAGGCAAATAAATGAGCAGGGTAAAACGGTTCTGTTGGTTGAACAGAATATTCCCCAGATCGCGGAACTGGCAGACCGAGTTTATGTTATGGAAGAGGGCCGGATTTCCTTTGAAGGCGATAAGGATGAAGCCCTGAGTAATGAGCATCTAAGGGAAATTTTCTTGGGCATGTAGTCATTTTTTGATCATCTCTAATGAGTTGATCAAAAATGAGGGTCCAAGGGTCAGAGGGTGATACAAGGTTTCGAGGGTAGCTAATAGCTATCAGCAGACCGCAGCATCCCAGCTTCCGGACATCCTAGCTTCCCAGCATACAAGAGCTCGAGGATTGTGAACGTGATATTTTTTTCTTGGTTTTGTAATTGGTTCAGCCTGATAATAAAAGTGAGAGTGTATGTTTAGCGAAGATACCATTTTATTGCTCTACGAAATTACCGATGTGCTCATTGCCGGCTTGTCCACCGGATCCGTGTATGCCTTGATGGCCGTGGGTATGACCCTGGTATATGGCGTCACCAAGGCATTTAATTTCGCATATGGTGACTTTTTCAATATGGGCGGTTACTTTGCCTGGATACTGATGTTTGGGATCGGCTTTCAGTTTGGTGGTTATGTAACGGTTCTAATTGTGGTGATGCCACTCATGTTTTTGGTCGGGTACGCATTGGAAAAACTCATGGTGGCGCCTCTGCGAAAGCGTGCGGACTGGGAAAACAAGGTCATGATGCTGACACTGGGCCTGGCACTGTTTCTGACAAGCCTATATACTGTCGTCTTTGGGGTTCGCATGAAATCGCTGCCCCCTATTTTGGAGGGAACCCTGGAGGTGGGTCAGTTGGTGTTTTCCTACCAGGACATCCTGATTTTTGTGATGTCCATTGGCGGTATCATGGTTTTTGGATGGATGCTCAACAACACCCGCATTGGTATGGCTGTTAAAGCCGTGGCGCAGAACCCCATAGGAGCAAAAATTGTTGGTATTCCCAAAGAACGTATCTTTGCCTCCACCTTTGCCATATCAACCGTCATGGTCGGCTTTGGCGGTATCCTGTTGAGCCAGAAATGGTTCATCAATCCTATGTCCGGCGGAACCATCATGGTCAAGGCCTGGGTGGTTACCGCATTCGGTGGCATGGGATCCATCCGTGGCGGGCTTTATGCAGCATTTATTATCGGACTTCTGGAAGCTTTTGTGGGCTGGCTGTTTGGCATGAGTTACAGTATCATTGCCCTCTTTATTCTGTTGTTGGCCACATTGGTCATACGACCGCAAGGCTTAATGGGAAAAGGCGATTAAGACATGCGCTTAAAACACATGGCAATAATTATCGGGGTTGCTTACGGGATCATGGCTTTGCTACCCCTTTTGGTGGGAGACATTCGGTTTTTAATGAACATCCTGATTATGTGTCTCATCTGGGCTGTCGTGGCCTCATGCTGGGATGTCATGATGGGATTTGCCGGCATTTTTTCATTCGGGCAGGTGGCATTCTTCGTCATGGGTGCCTATTGCTCCGGCATCCTGGCCATTGAGCACCATGTGACACCGGTGCTATCCATCCTTATCGCTGGTTTGTTTACGGCGGGCATGGGGGTACTGGTGGGGCTGCCCTGTCTCCGGCTGGCAGGCCCTTATGTGGCCCTGGTAACCTTTGGGGTGCATATGGCCTTGCAGCCAACCCTGCGCGGTGAGATCGGCATCGCGTTGGGATCTGGCGGTTCCGTGGGCCTGCTGACCATCCCGCCAATCAATATTTTCGGCTATTCGTTCAGTTCCGCCAATATTGTTCCCACGTTTTATTTGACCCTGCTGGTGTCCTTGGCCTGCGCATTGGTTATTATGTTTGTAATCAAGTCATACTGGGGCGTCGCCTTTCTGGCACTCAAGGATTCACAGGATTTTGCCATGAGTTTGGGGATCAGTGCTTTTAAATACAAGCTGATGGTCTTTGCATTGACATCATTTCTCACAGGTATTATCGGGGCGTATTACGGTCATTTCTATGGGGTACTTTCTTTCCGCATGCTGGATCTGGATCTATTCAGCATCTTGATGGTCATGATGCTGGTGGGTGGTCTAGGCCATTACCCCGGTTCAATAATTGGCGCCTTTTTGGTGGTTGCCGGAAGCGAATTGATGGCCCCACTAGGCGCCTATCGAGCCGTGACCATGGGGGCTTTGGTGGTGATACTCGTACTGGCCCTGCCAAACGGGGTCATGGGTTTCTTTTTAAAACGCGCGTCAGACCGCGCACCAAGCGGTTAATAGCCGCGGGAGCCAAAAAATAGCCTCAATGAGGTTCAACGGATATCCTGCCATGTGACTGTAAATGATATCCACCACTCTTTGGTAAGTGTCTGGGCTAAGATGTTCAGAATATGAACAAAAGATTGTAATTAGGGTTACTTTTAACACAAAGGGAGGCGCACTATGAAAAGAATCAAACTATTTACCTTGCTTGTCGTGATTTGTTTATTTTGGGTCCCAGCCGTCATGGCAGCGAACACCATTCCAGTCGGAGTACCCATTCCGATGACCGGCTGGGCTGCTGGCTCCGGCGCGGATTATTTCAAGGGCATCAAAATGGCTATTGACGAGATCAACGAATCCGGGGGGCTCCTGGGGAAACAACTGGAAATAATCCGTTTTGACTCAAAAGGATTTGAACCGGAGGTGGTCATGCAGGCAGCTGATTACCTTTGTGGCCAGAAAAATGTGGCTTCGGTGCATGCCGGCTGGGCCGGTTGGGGTCAGGATGTTCGCTCCTATGGGAAATACGATGCGCCGTTTTTTGCAGATGACGGCTCCCAGGCGGCCGTGGACGTCTTTAGAGAAGATCCGGCCAAATACTATAACATCTATCAAACGACCGACGTTGGCGTCGAACAGGCCAAGAGCATGTTCCGTGCGCTCATGGGATTGCCCTACAAATATCCCAACAATAAAGTCGTGATCATCAATACGGATGATTCTTGGGGCCTTGAAGTTGGTGATACCCTGGAGAAAAGCTTCAAGGAAAAAGGCTGGAAGATTTCAAAACGGGAAACCGTGCCCTACGGTACCAACGAGTGGGGTGTTATTCTGTCACAAATCCGACGCATCAAACCGGCCCTCATCCATATGGAAATACCCAGCGGACAGGAGAATATTACCTTCATTCAGCAGTTTCTGAAAAAACCCACCAACGCCATCATTAGCCTCGGATGGGGTATTACCCCACGTGAAGTGGTGGACGCGTTGGGTGATTCGGCCGACGGCATCGTGGGCGAGATGCCCAGCGGACTTCCGGGACCCAAGGCACCCAATGCTGCCGGGCAAGCCTGGGTAGACAAATTCGTAAGTCTTTATAAGCATCAGGTACCGGCGGGTGCCTGGATTGCCTATACGGCTGTCAAGGCATGGGCCAATGCGGTTGTCAAGGTAGGCGATGCCTATGATTTCAAAGCGGTCAACAAGTATATCCAGGAAAATGGCTACGTGGGAGAGCTGGGTCTGATCAAGTGGGATAAAGACAACGTGCTGCGTGCCCAGAAAGGGGCGCCGGTCGTTCATTATCAGGTACAAAACGGGGAATTGCAGCCGATTTTTACGGATCCGCCTTTGACAGCGTATCCCGGTTCAAGTTTCAAGGTGCCACGTTGGATCAACTAACGGAAAAAGAACTACATTTTGCATAGCTGAGCATATCCCTAATCCTGCATGCATGCTTTAAGGTGGCGTACGTAGGATTAGGGATTCATTTTTTTTGGGTCGTCACCTGCGTTTTTTTGGCGCCTCATATGGATGGGCGCCAACAAAAGAAAAGGGTTCTAAACCATGGGGCATTCAACAGCAAAATCTGCATACCGGCGCCTGACCAAACGATTGAATCGCTTCCCTCAGGGGGCGCCCCCATCCAAACTGCTCACCAAAATATTGATGGTGTTGTTCGAGGAAAAGGAGGCTGAGTTCGTTTCCCTGCTGCCCATCAAACCCTTCACCGCCCAAAAGGCCGCACGTATCTGGAAGATTTCTGAAAAGGAGTCACGTAACTTCCTGAATCAATTATCAAAAAAGGCCTTACTAGTAGATTTTGAAGTTGCCGGAGAGATGCATTACGTACTGCCCCCGCCCATGGCTGGGTTTTTTGAATTTTCCATGATGCGTGTGCGTGAAGACATCGATCAGAAACTGTTGGGTGAGCTTTTTTACGAGTATCTCAACGTTGAAGAGGATTTTGTAAAGGAACTATTTACCAGGGGAGAAACACAGCTGGGCAGAACGTTTGTTCACGAACCTGTGCTGTCGAACGATGGCGCCTTGCATGTCCTTGACTATGAACGGGCCAGCAGTGTAATCGAAACCGCCACCCACCGCGGGATTAGCATGTGCTACTGCCGGCACAAGATGATGCACAAAGACCAGGCCTGCGGTGCGCCCATGCACATCTGCATGACTTTCAACACCTCAGCTGAATCCCTGATCCGACATGGTCATGCACGGGCAGTGGATGCTTCCGAAGGTTTGGAACTGCTGGCCAAAGCTTACGAATCCAATCTGGTTCAGTTTGGCGAAAATGTTCGCCAGGGGGTCAACTTCATCTGCAACTGCTGTGGATGCTGCTGCGAAGCCATGATTGCAGCAAGACGTTTTGCCGTCATGCATCCCATTCACACCACCAACTTCCTGCCACAGGTGCAAGAGGACACCTGCAACGGTTGTGGTAAGTGCGTGGTACTTTGCCCGGTGGAAGCCATGACCTTGGTGTCTGCCAACGACCCACACAGACCCAAGAAAAAAATAGCCCGTGTCGACGAAGAACGCTGTCTGGGTTGTGGCGTATGTCTGAGGGCTTGTACGAAAAGCAATTCTCTTGCACTAATGCCCAGGCCCCGTCGTGTGATCACACCCTTGAACGGTACGCATCGGGCAGTGGTGATGGCTCTTGAAAGGGGCAAGCTCCAACATCTTATATTTGATAACCACGTACTCTGGCACCACCGTGCATTGGCCGCTGTTTTGGGCGCAATTCTTCGTTTGTCGCCTATCGACCGGGTTCTGGCCACCCAGCAGGTGAAATCGCGCTATCTGGAGGCAATGGTGAGGCGTTTTGATCGTGGGAAATGATGCCATGGTGCTTACGCTACACCCTCTACATGCCAATCGAATCGGCGATGTCGCCGCTCTTCGGCAGGTACTCGAAGACGCCCCTGCCTATAGCTATCTGGTAAAGGGGCGACCGCCTTTACCCACAGATGCGGGAGATGTTTTTAATGACCTTCCTACTGGTTTGTCCGTGTCGGACAAATTGGTAGCTGGTTTTATGTACAACGACCAGATGGTGGGATTTGCCGATGTCTGCAAGGGTTACCCGGAAGTTCACATCGCCTATATCGGTTTGTTGATTTTCGCAGAGAAGTATCAGGGACGCGGCTTTGGGCGCGAAGCGCTGACCCATATTCATACCCTGGCAAGGTCATGGAATTGCCGCACCCTCCGGGTTGCCGTCATAGAAAGTAACACGCGCGCCCTTACATTTTGGAAAAAAAAAGGCTTTGATCAGTTGTATCGAAAAACCTTCAAAGGATATATCGGCGACGCAATTATTTTGGAACGCCACCTCTAATCTCTTTTAAGAATTAGGGACGGGTATTCATATATTACTATGATTTTTTACTACTGGTTTTTAGAGAAAGTAATATATGAATACCCGTCCCTAACTCTGTTAGGTATTAATAAAAATGACGATGGTGGGTTATTTCAATCCGCTTTTTAGCAGTGCTTCTGCCAGGGACCCTTGGGGGGCAGGTCTTTTTCTGGGTTTGCGAGTTTTTTCCGGTTTTGGCCTGTTTGGGAGATCTTTCTTTTTCCGTACTTCCGCCTTTCGCGTATTTTTTTCCATGGGGTCGACGGCATTTTTCATGGAAAGGGATATGCGGTTTCTATCCATATCGATGTCGAGTACGGTTACAGTAACCTTTTGCTGAACTTTCACGATATCAGCTGGATTTTTCACGAAGCGATCCGCCATCTGGCTGATATGAACAAGGCCGTCCTGGTGTACACCGATATCTACGAACGCACCAAAGGCCGTTATGTTTGTCACGATACCAGGCAGTTGCATGCCTTTACGCAGATCATTTATTTTATCGATGCCGTCGGTAAATGAAAAAGCCTCGAATGTTTCCCTTGGGTCGCGTCCGGGTTTGGCCAGTTCGTCCAGAATGTCATTTAATGTGGGGATGCCGACCGTTTTGGTTACATAGCGCGGCAGATCGATCTGACGCCGCAGATCAGCTTTTTTCATCATATCGGTAACAGACAGGCCCAGGTCTTTTGCCATGGTATCCACGATGTCATAGCTTTCGGGATGTACGGCACTGGCATCGAGGGGGTTTTCCCCATCCATGATACGGAGGAAACCAGCCGATTGCTCAAATGCCTTGGGACCCAGTCGAGACACTTTCAGGAGTTGCTTGCGGTTCAGGAATGGGCCATGGGTGTTGCGATGTTGGACAATATTTTTTGCAATTCCGGTATTCAGGCCTGACACATAAGTCAAAAGCTGGGCACTGGCCCTGTTCAGATCGACACCCACATTGTTGACACAACTCATTACAACATCATCAAGGGACTGTCGAAGGGATGTCTGGTCGACATCGTGCTGGTACTGGCCGACACCGATAGATTTTGGATCGATTTTCACGAGTTCAGCCAGGGGATCCATCAACCGTCGCCCGATGGACACGGCCCCGCGCACTGTCAGATCGTGATCCGGAAACTCTTCACGGGCAACTTCTGATGCAGAATAGACCGATGCACCACTTTCGTTGACCATGAGCACCTGTATTTTTTCCGATGACAGGGCTGCCTTGACAAAAGCCTCTGTTTCTCTTCCGGCGGTACCATTTCCCACTGCGATGGCTTCAATTTGAAATTTTTTGCTCAGGGATTTTAATCTGGCGCTGTCATCTTGTGCTTGTTTCTGCGACATGTGTGGAAAGATCGTATCATGATGCTGAAGCGTGCCCTGCCGATCCAGGCAGGCAAGTTTGCATCCTGTTCTGAATCCCGGATCGATCCCCATTACACGCTTGGCTCCCAAAGGTGGCGACAATAGCAGCTGCCGGAGATTTTCCGCAAAAACGTTTATGGCCTCGTTGTCGGCACGTGTTTTCGTGTACATTCGGGTCTCTGTTTCCATGGAATTCGACAAGAGACGCTTGTATCCATCAAAAACTGCCAATTTCACCTGTGCCGAATCTTCCCCTTCCCCTTTGACAAACAACGTTTCAATTATGGTAATGGCGTCTTCTTCTGCAGGCGAAATGTCCAGGATAAGCACATTTTCCTTTTCTCCACGCCGCATGGCCAGCATCCGGTGAGAGGGGACTTTGGCAATCGTTTCTTGCCAGTCAAAATAATCCTTGAACTTGGCACCCGCCTCCTCCATGCCGATGACCACCCGGCTTTTTATAACGGCCTTGGTAAGGAAGAGGTTTCGCAGCCGAGAGCGTGTTTCGTCATTTTCATTGATCATTTCGGCCATAATATCCCTGGCGCCTGAAAGGGCGTCCTCTACCGTATCAACCTTTTTTTCCGGATCGATGTAAGGCACCGCTTCCTTGAATGGGTCAATGCCTTTTTGCTCCAGAATCAGATGCGCCAGGGGTTCCAGCCCTTTTTCCTTTGCTATGACGGCTTTTGTGCGCCGTTTGGGTTTGAAAGGCAGATAAATATCTTCAAGCACCACCATGGTCTGTGCTTCCAGGACCTTTTGGTGGAGCTCATCTGTCAGGTGCCCGTGTTTTTCAAGGGATTTTAGAATGGCTGCCTGTCTTTCCCGAAGATCCTGTAGCTGGTTGAGTCTGTCCCGTATGACTGTTACGGCAACTTCATCCAGGCTTCCGGTAACTTCTTTTCGATAGCGCGCGATAAATGGAATGGTCGCTCCATCCGAAAGGAGTGCGGCTACGGCGCTCACTTGTTGGTTTTTGATGTCAAGTTCGTTTGCGATGGTGGTGATGGCGGTGTCTGCGAGCATGGTTCCCGGTCTTTCAGCCTGAGATGACAGGCCGTATGTTGTTGATCCGTCTGGTCCAGATAGACTGCTTGCAGGCTCATCTACCGGAATCCAGAGGATTTGTAAAGAGATAAGGAGGAAATGATCACTTGTATTTGGATGCGTTTGCGGTATGACGTTTTGAGGCAGAAAGAATGGTTTTGCGCATACGTAACGAGCGGGGGGTTACTTCCAGCAATTCATCTTCACGAATGAAACTGATAGCAAATTCGAGGGTGAGGGGCTTGATGGGGGAGAGGATAACCGCTTCATCCTTACCCGAGGCACGCATGTTGGTAAGTTTTTTTTCCTTGCAGGGATTCACATTGATGTCCTGACTCCGGTTGTGCTCACCGATGATCATTCCCTCATAGGTCGGGTCTCCCGGTTCGATGAAGAGCCTCCCCCGGGGTTCGAGATTAAACAGTGCATAGGCTACCCCCGTCCCGGTTCGATCCGCAACAAGGGACCCGGTGAAGCGGCTGGAGCAGTCTCCTCTGTATTCATCGTATCCGTCAAAAATAGAGTTCAGGATACCCGTGCCACGGGTATCGGTGAGGAACTCATCCCGGTAACCGATCAGAGCCCTGGAAGGGACTGAAAACTCAAAGCGCACCCGGCCGCTGCCATTATTGACCAGGTTGATCATTTTACCTTTGCGGAGGGAGAGTTTTTCCACCACAATGCCCAGGAACGATTCTTCACAATCCACGAAAAGCTTTTCAATGGGTTCCAGCTTTTTCCCCTTCTCATGCCGAAAGATGACCTCCGGTTGTCCTACGCAGAACTCAAAACCTTCGCGCCGCATGGTTTCAATTAAAATCGCCAGTTGAAATTCCCCCCTTCCTTTGACCAGAAAGCTGTCACGGTCATTGGTTTCAGCCATCTGAATTGCCACGTTGAGAAGGGTTTCCTTTACCAGCCGTTCACGGAGACGGCTCGACTGCACGTATTTGCCTTCCTGGCCTCCGAATGGAGAGGTGTTAACCGAAAATTTCATGGAAACGGTGGGCTCGTCGACCCTGATTCTGGGGAGTGCCCTGGGGTGTTCGTGATGGCAGATGGTGTCACCGATTTTGACATTTTCGATGCCGGCGATGACGACAATGTCGCCGGTTTGGACTTCATCCACAACGGTGAGTGTCATGCCTTCATAGATCTGGAGTTTGGAAACTTTCAACGGAACCTGTTTCCCATTTTCTCCCATACAGACCAGGCTGTCCCGGGCCCGGGCCCTGCCATTGAATATTTTTCCCACTGCAAGTCTTCCAAGATAATCGGAATAACTGAGATCGGAAACACGCAGTTGAAAAGGCGCTCCGGGATCGTAAGAAGGACCGGGTATTTCCTCAACAATGGTGTCAAACAGCAGGTCCAGATTATGGCCCGTTTCATCTGGTTCTTTTATGGCGATGCCATCACGGCCAATTGCATAAACAAGGGGAAAGTCGATCTGCTCATCCGTGGCTTCCAAATCAATGAGAAGATCATAGATTTCGTCGAGAACCGCATGGGCGCGGGCATCCTGACGATCTATTTTGTTGATGACAACCACGATCTTGAGCCCCGCTGCCAGTGCCTTTTTGAGAACGAAGCGGGTCTGGGGCAAGGGCCCTTCGGACGCGTCGACCAGCAGAATGGCGCCGTCCGCCATGGAGAGGGCACGTTCTACCTCACCACCGAAATCGGCGTGACCGGGTGTGTCGATGATATTGATTCGCACACCCTTCCACACAACCGAACAGTTTTTTGCGGCAATGGTGATGCCGCGTTCACGCTCAAGATCCATGGTATCCATGAGTCTGTCGTCCATAACCTGACTGTCTCTGAAAAGGCCGCTTTGGCGAAACATGGCATCCACGAGCGTTGTTTTGCCATGATCGACATGGGCAATGATGGCAATATTTCTCAATTTACTGTTCTGATCAGGTGTCACTGGCATGCGTTGGATCCTTGTACTCTCGTGCAAATAAACAAAAAGCACTCCCGGTCACCGCTTGTGATCCCGGAATGCTTTTTGTGTTTAAGCCCTTGCGGCTGATAACTATCTATCCCAACATTTTCATGGTATATTCACTTAAGCCGATTTTCCCCTGATCAGCTGGCACGTTTTGCTTTCAGGCGCAAAAAGAAAAACACCGCTAATTATAAGGAGAGGCAGGGCGAAGAAAAAACCCACGACTGGCAATACAAGACCACCTATAAAGCCTAGCAGCAGTGCCAGCGGTAGAAATATCACCCCTAACGTTCGGCTGGATATTTTTTCTGAATTACAATCTGTTTGATTCATGAGGTACCTCCCTGTGTCTGTCATCGATTCAACTCGGTTTCTGTGGCATCTTCAACACGCATCTGCTGCGTATGCCATATATTGTTGGCACCCATGAAGGTCTCCAAATTACGGTTTCCCAGGTGTGTGACCATTTCAATATCTTTAAGTGCCTCATCTTCTTGTGAAAGTTTACCGTGCAAGGCTGCCCGGCTGTAGTACGCAGCGCCGTACTCTGGTTCCAAAGCGATGGCTTTATCGAAATCCTGCATTGCCTCGGTATATTGACCCATTTTTTCTTTGACCAGGCCCCTTTTATGGAACCCCCCAGCATGAGCGGGGTCGCACTTAACGACCCGGTCGAAGTCGTTCAAAGCTTCCTTTAAACGGTTTAGTTTAAGATAGGCAGATCCCCTTGTCATAGTGGCCATTACATGATCGGCATCCTTTTCAAGAACACTGTCAAGGAATTCGATACTTTTATCAAGACGCTCTTCAACAAAGGCATTCATAGCCTTGACGAACAGCTCTTGGGATGTGTCGTTTGTATTCATTTCACGTTCCTCCATATGGAATTACCGGCTGTCAAAAAGGTGTTCCGTACCAATAATCGGCAAAAGAGGATCCCATTGGAACGTCATTTTGACAAGCACGGGACATCACCTGAGGTGATGTCAGTTTTCAGGTGTTAAGATAAGATAAGGCATTTCCCTCCAATTGCAAGGGAGATCTGCCCCGGTGGTATTTTGACGGAGCCGTAACGGCGGGAAACCTTGGAAGGGTTCAATCATTCATTTGGCCAACCTCAGCCTGATGCTGTCGGGATCCCTTTGACGGCGGCTATAATGCGCTCAAGCGCCTCCATGAGGAGGGGTCGCGGGCAGGCAATGTTGATACGTTGGAATCCATCTCCTTCGGGTCCGAAGAGGCCGCCATCATCCAGAAAAACACGGGCCTGGTTTAGAAAAAGGTTTCTGAGTTCATGTTTGTCAAGCCCAAGGGAGCGGCAGTCAAACCAGACAAGATAGGTCCCTTGTGGTTGAATAACCGTTATTTCCGGGACATTCCTTTCAAAATAATTGATCAAGGTCTGGAGATTGTTAGTCAAATAGCGCAAAAGATCTTCAAGCCAGGGTTCCCCTTCGTCGTATGCGACGCGGCAGGCTGTTGTGCCAAAGGGATTGACTCCGAACAAGCCGTTGGCAAGAAGGTTTTCTTTGAATTTTTGACGTATCTTTTTGTCTGGAATAAAAATGTTGGAGGTCTGAAGGCCTGCCAGGTTGAAGGTTTTACTTGGGGCGGTACAGACAACGCTGGTTTCTTGAAAGGTGTTGTCCGCCATGGAAAATGGGCAGAACGTCACACCCGGATAGACCAGGTCCCCATGAATTTCATCTGCAATGACCTGTACATGATTGCGTTGACAGATGTGGCCAAAGTGCCGGAGTTCCTCACGTGTCCAGACGCGGCCTACAGGATTATGAGGGCTGCATAAAATGGCCAGCTTGACATCCGGGTCAGCTGTCTTGGTTTCCAGGTCATGGTAATCCATGTGATAACGGCCGTCGGTCAAGACAAGGGCATTGGATATAATCTGGCAACCGTTTTTTTCGATGGCACTGAAGAAGGGATAGTAGACGGGTTGCTGAATCAGAACCTTGTCTCCAGGTCTGGTAAGTGTCCGCACCAACAGGTGCAGTGCCGGAACCACTCCCTGTGTGGGAACGATCCACGATTCTTCCGGCTGCCATGCATGTCGTCTTTTCATCCAACCGGTTACTGCTTTAAGGTATGCCTGGTCTGGCTGTGTATAACCGAAAATACCATGTCGAGCACGTTCCTGCAGGGCTTTGACAACTGGTTCAGGGCTTGGAAAATCCATGTCCGCAACCCACATGGGCAGGATCCGGTTTTTGCCGAAACAGGCATCAATTCTTTTTTTGGCGGACGGATTCTCAGGGTCCATTACAAATTCCCATTTGACGGAACCGGTATGGCGGCGGTCTATCTCCATGTCGAAGTTCGTTGGCATAATTTTTCCCTGTTGTTTTTTTTGCGATGGTTATGGCATGCTGCTAGAGTGAAATCAAGCAGACTTTTAGCTTTAAGCTATAAGCAATAAGCATTTAGCGGCTCAAGGCTTATAGCTTAGAGCTTAAATAAGAAAATTGCAGAAATCTGTGTCCCATGATAATATGCCCCGCATCGACATATAAACCTTACATCAGACAATCCCGTTGTTTGTTCTTGTCTACACTCAAATGTTGAAAGGTTATTCATGAAAGACTTGTTTCACGGTCCTAGGCGAACCATCCCCTGGATGATAGGGGGTGGTATTGTCTTATCCTATACACCCTGTCTTTATGCTGCAGAATCAGCAACGAAAAGCATTTCTTGGTTTTTTCTCTTTATCAGTATGTTCGGTGGATTGGCACTGTTTCTATACGGCATGGAAAAAATGAGTACCGGTCTTAAACGGACTGCAGGCAACAGAATGCGCTCCATTCTGGCGGCCCTGACTAAGAACCGTGTTATTGCGATGTTTGTAGGCGCGTTTATCACCATGGTGATTCAGTCCAGTAGTGCTACAACCGTGATGCTGGTCAGTTTTGTTCAGGCAGGTTTGATGACATTTGTCCAGTCCATGGGGGTTATTCTGGGCGCCGACATCGGCACCACCGTTACAGCACAGTTGATCGCTTTCAAGCTGACGGATTATGCCTTGCTGATGATCGCCATCGGCTTTTCCCTGCATATGTTTGGGAAAAGGAACACGACCAAAAATATTGGTGATGTGATCCTGGGATTCGGTATTCTCTTTTTTGGTATGAAACTCATGAGCGATGCCATGAAACCCCTGAGAACATATACCGTGTTCATCGACACCATGCGGGGGATGGAAAATCCTTTCCTCGGTATTTTAATCGGAGCCCTGTTTACGGCCCTGGTTCAGAGCAGCAGTGCCACTACCGGTGTTGTGATTGTTCTAGCCCAGCAAGGGCTCATTACCCTCGATGCGGGTATTCCCCTGGTGTTTGGTGCCAATATCGGGACCTGCATCACGGCAGGGCTGGCTTCCATCGGCACTTCGCGTGAAGCCAAACGGGTGGCCCTGGCGCATGTCATATTTAAACTGGCGGGCGTACTCCTTTTTGTTTTCTGGATACCGTGGTTTGCGGAATTTATCCGCATGATCGCCGAAAGATTTGATTCCGGCACTGCGCGCCAGATAGCCAATGCCCATACCATTTTCAATGTTGCCCTGGCCTTGATTTTCCTGCCTTTCACCGAACACTTTTCCAGGCTTGTTTTAAAGATTCTTCCTCTCGAGGAGCAACCCAAAGACATCATTATGACCACCAAGTATCTGGACGAGGAGAGTATTTCCACACCGGCCATTGCCCTGGACCTGGCCCGTGCGGAAGTGGCCAGGATGGCCAAGCTGGTCTGGAGGATGCTTGCATCTATTATTATCCCTTTCATGTCAGATGAGAAACTGATCGAAAAAGAGGTTTCAGACCCGGAGGAAAAGGATTTTCTCCTCCGGGAAATTCCCAGGATAGATGCCTGGCGGTCTGACCTGACGCTGCTCCAGGGAATTGACATGCGGGAAGAAAAAATCGATTTCATAGAAGAAAAGATCAGGGAATATCTTTTTAAAATTACAGCCCGCGGTGTTGCCCCTGAGCAAGCCAACGAAGCATTCGGTATGATTTCCATCGCAAGCGACATAGAGAGTGTGGCTGATCTCATACACCGCAATATGGTACCTCTGATTGCCAAAAAGAAAGATCTCATGATTGATTTTTCAGAAGAGGGCAAAGAGGAGATTCTGATCTATCATCAGAAAGTCTGCCGGCGGATTGAGCTCCTTAAAGAGTCTTTTATGGAAATGGATCTCGATGCTGCCCGAGAAATCATGTCCAGCGAGCACGTCTATCTGGACCTGGAAGAGCAGTATCGCGCAAGGCACCTCGAGCGTATCCGCCAGGAACAGGTGGCTTCTGCCAAAACCCACGAAATCCACATGGAACTGATGGATTTACTGAAACAGATCGTGGTCTATTCGAGCAATATCGCTAAAACCTTTCTTGCGAAGTGTCAGGCAGATAGATCTTGAAAAGAGAGGGTTCAAGGGTGACAGTCTAAACACCTAAAAAGCTAAAAGGTTAAAACAGGAGAAAAACATGATAACACTTATTGTGATCGGCGGTATCATTCTGGTACTGGTTGTCATCGTGGTCGGGGTTTATAACGGATTGGTTACGGCGCGAAATCGGTTTAAAAACGCCTATTCCCAAATCGATGTACAACTGAAGCGACGCTACGATTTGATTCCCAACCTCGTAGAAACAGCCAAGGGATATATGAAACACGAACGGGAGACCCTGGAAGCGGTCGTTACAGCTCGTAACAGTGCCGTGAGTGCCAATCAGCAGGCATCCGGAAACCCGGGTGACCCAGCAGCCATGAAAGCACTTGCCGGAGCGGAAGCAGCCCTGACTGGAACACTGGGTCGTCTTTTTGCTCTGGCGGAGAGCTACCCGGATCTCAAGGCCAATGAGAACATGATCCAGCTCCAGGAAGAACTGACGTCTACAGAAAACCGCGTCGCTTTTTCCCGACAGGCATTCAACGATGCCGTCACTGATTTTAATACACGGTGTGAAAAGTTTCCCGCCAATCTCATTGCCGGCTCATTCGGTTTTCACCCTGCCGAACTTTTGGAATCAACGGAATCTCCGGAAGAACGAAAACCGGTCAAGGTATCTTTTTAGGATGGATTTTTTTGCCCGACAGGATCAATCACGGAAGCGGTCATTTTACCTGACTTTTTTGTTTGTACTGGCGGTTATTTTTGTTGCCGTGGCTGTTTATGCTGCTGTGCAGCTGGCTTTCTATCTATCCATGGACAAGTCGGGTATTTACAGGAACGGCTTCACCTGGTTTGATTTTAAAATGTTTTTGCTGGTGACATGCATAACCCTGGGCATTATTACCCTGGGAAGCCTATTCAAGATGTTGCAGTTGAGAAAAGGGGGCAGCTATGTAGCGGAAAACCTGGGGGGTAGACGGGTCATGCGTTTGTCTGCCGACAAGGATGAGAAAAGACTGCTCAATGTGGTGGAGGAAATGGCCATCGCATCAGGTGTGCCCGTGCCACAGGTTTATATTATGGCGGAGGAGACCGGCATCAATGCCTTTGCAGCAGGATACACCCCCGGAGATGCCGCCATTGCCGTCACACGCGGATGTCTTTCGTCGCTGAATCGTGAGCAGCTGCAGGGGGTGATCGCCCATGAGTTCAGCCATATTCTGAATGGCGACATGCGGTTGAACATACGCCTCATCGGATTCTTATATGGCATCATGGTGATTGCAATTGTGGGACGGGGCCTTTTGCGGGGCAGTGGAAGGTCGCGCAATAAAAAGGGGGGTGGTCAGACCATTCTGCTGGCGCTGGCCTTGATGGTCATCGGCTATGTCGGTCAGATTTTTGGCCGGATTATCCAGAGTGCTGTTTCGCGGCAGAGGGAATTCCTTGCTGATGCATCTGCTGTTCAGTATACGCGGAACCCGGGTGGCATTGCCGGGGCTTTGAAAATAATTGGTGGATTCAACAACGGCTCCAGAATCGTGTCTCCCAACGCACATGAAGCCAGCCATCTGTTTTTTTCCATGGCCATCCGATCTTTGTTTGCAACCCATCCGCCCTTGGATGAAAGAATTCGCAGGCTCGATCCCGGGTATTCCGGTCATATAAGTGAAACCGGTGCGGGTTCCAAGACGGTTTCCGGAGACCGATTCGATGCTTCCGTTTCCATGATGTCCGCCGATGCAGCGGAGACCCGGCAAACCATCGGCCACATCACACCCCGACACGTAGACTACAGCGCCCGGCTCCTGGCTACGCTTCCGGAAAGGATACGGGACGAGCTGGATGACCCGCTGGGGGCCACGGCCATTGTTTGTGGTCTTTTGCTGGATAGAGACCCAAAGGAAAGAGAGCGGCAGTTAAAGGTGATGAACAAACTGGCACCGGGTGAAGTGGTCCGCCAATTGCTGATACTCGAAAAGGAGATAATACGGCTTAAGCCTGTTTTTTACCTTCCTGTTCTGGAACTGGCTATCCCCACACTGAGGCGTCTTTCACCGGCACAGATTGCAGGGATGAAACGCTATATTCAGGCGTTGGTGGAAGCGGACGGCAAACTGACCCTGTTCGAGTTTGTATTGGAAAAAATAGTGTCACACCAGCTAGGCATGATTTATAATCATGCCGGAAGACAGAAGATGATTAAACAAATAGACCCTTTGCTGCCGCAGATGGTCAAGCTCTTGTCCATGCTTGCAAAATCAGGCAACAAGAGTGTTGAAGAGGCCAAAAAAGCGTTTACTGCAGGCTTTGAACAGCTAAGAGCGGCAGGTGTTACAGAAAAGGAATCCATGTTGGAATATGTATCTTTCATGGAGGTGGATATTGCTCTCGATCGATTGGTACTGGCCGCTCCAAACCTCAAACGCATTATTTTTAATGCCTGTTGCGGGTGTGTTTTGCATGATAAGAAAGTCTCGATTCCGGAAGCGGAGCTTTTACGTGCTACGGCTTCGGTCATGGATATCCCAGTGCCGCCGTTTCTATTTCACCCCATAAAATCCTAATTACGATTTTACCAAACGCGACATTATCGCTCTTTTTTGAATGGCATGAATCATGGTGAAGTTAATGGACAATTCAGGGTCACGTGTTTCGATTCATTTTGAGGACACATCCATTGCGTTTAAACATAAATCAGACAGGGATCTGTTGCTGTCGTATCTGATATTCCTTCTGACCAAGCACCCCTTTCTGGTAAAATTTCTGTCTAGAGCTGCCAAACTGTCCCTGACCATGGGATTTCCCGTAAAACCGCTCATCAAAGCCACGGTTTTCAGACAATTCTGCGGTGGTGAGAACCGCAGGGAATATCAGAAAGTGGTGGATCAACTGGGTAAAGCAGGTATCGGCGCCATCCTTGATTATTCTGTGGAAGGGGGTGGAGACGAGACCGGTTTCGAAGAAACAAAGAATGCGATCCTGCAGACCATTCAACAAGCAGGATTGGATGAGAACATTCCCTGTGCCTGTATGAAAATGACGGGTATCGTAGCCGAATCCCTGCTCGAAAAAATGACGGCCGGTGAAGCCATGTCAAAAAAAGATGAATCGGCCTGGAAGCGGTTGAAGCAACACTTGGCTGACATTTGCAATTTGGCCGGGGAAAGCGCCACACCCATTTACATCGATGCTGAAGAAAGCTGGATCCAGGGTGTTGTTGATGATCTGACTGAAGAGATGATGTTGAACTTCAATCAGAAAAGGGCCATTGTTTTCACGACCTTACAGATGTACCGCACAGACCGGGTCGACTATTTTAAACGATTGATCCAAAATGCCCGGCAAGAAAATTTTATGCTGGGTGTTAAAATAGTTCGAGGCGCCTATATGGAGCAGGAAAGGGAGCGGGCCAGGCAGCGGGGGTATCCATCACCCATTCATCCGGACAAGCCGGCTACTGACCGGGCCTTTGACGAAATATTGTATTTATTTATGGATCATATGGATGTGGTGGAAATTTGTGTCGGAACCCACAATGAGAACAGCTGCAGATTGTTGACAGACCTTATGACCGAAAGGGGCATTCCCAGCGACCACCCGCACATCTGTTTTTCGCAGCTGTACGGTATGAGCGACCACATCAGCTACAAGTTGGCTGATGCCGGTTACAATGTAACCAAGTATCTGCCCTTTGGCCCGGTCGCATCGACGCTGCCTTACCTGGCGCGGCGGGCGGAGGAAAATACGGCCATTGCCGGTCAGATGAGCAAGGAACTCGAAATTATCGTCAGGGAACGGCAGCGACGAAGGGCCGCCGTTTAAATGGTGATCGTCGCAGACCTTCGGGGATTTTTTGCGCTGCCACCCCCATTATCTTTTCTCCCGTATTCGGGACGGCTGTACATAGACCTTCCGCAATCATTCCTTGAGTGAAATAGCGCATCCGGGCAGAATCTGGCACAAACACCACACCCGATGCAGGCATTTTCAGCCTGCTCTGCAAAACCTTCATCATCCAGCGCAATAGCGCCCATTTCGATAAAAAAGGTGATTGCAGATACCTGTTTTTGCATTTATGTTGCCCATTGCTACCCAATGTTTTATTGGGGACATACCAAAATATGGTGCTTTTGACAGATTGTTGTAGAAAATAGAAATAATTGGATTGAAGAACCTCGCAGCGGGCTGCCAGGTTCTTCGACCGTAAGGAATTCTGTCTAATTTAGATTCACTCGCTATTTCGGTTCACTGTTTTATAACAAGGAGTATTGAGATGGTCGATGCTACATTTGAAAAAGTCACGACATCGGAAAAACCGCTCTATGGTCCCCGGAAACTGCTGTTGTGCGGATTTCCAGCCGTCGCACAGCCAAAATTCGAAACCGTTCTTGACATGGTCGGTCTGGGGAACGTTTCAAAAATATGGGTGTCGGATGATCAGGGCGATATGGCGTTATCAGCCCTTTTGCAACTTCCAGACAACAGCGGTGCGTCTGTTTTATCGAATCTTCCCCGTGCGATCGTTGTTGCGGGCATTTCACAAAATGAGCTCATCAGCCTCATGACGGTGTGCAAGAAAGCCGGTATGATGAATGCCTTGTGGGCGACGCTGACGCCTGTATCGGAGAACTGGAGTATCCTGCAGCTGCTTGAGGAGCTTGCCGCAGAGCGAAATGCCATGACCGGGAAATCATAAAATTCCATACACCCAAAACAGGGCAGAAACGGTTCTGCAGTCTCCCTGCCCTGAACACGGTTGAAAGTTAATATCCACATTAAATAATTTAAATTGGGTTGTTGGAAAAACATTCCTACATTTGAGCTAACTGTCATGTCTGGATTAAGAGATACCATGGAGAAGCATTTTGAACGCCTGGGTGCATGGTTGTATGACAACCCCATCAAGGTATTGCTGACCACATGTCTACTGGTGGGATTTTTTGTGTTTCAGATTCCTTCCATCTCCATCGATACCTCATCGGAGGCTCTTCTCAAGAAAGAAGATCCCAGTCTTTTGGAATACAACCGTTTCCGGGACCAGTTTGGACGGGCGGAATTAATTGTTATTGCGATTCAATCACCGGAAATATTCAGCACAGCCTTTTTATCAAACCTTCAAACCTTCCACCAGGATCTTGAAGCGGAGATCCCTTATCTTAGGGAAGTCACCAGCCTCATCAACGCCCGAAGAACCCGGGGGGAGAAGGATAGCCTCATCGTAAAGGATCTCCTGGAAGACTTGCCCAGAAACGCTATTGATATGGCACGGTTAAAAATGGAGGTCTTGTCGAATCCTTTCTATCTCAATTACCTCATATCCGAGGATGCCCAGATAACCGCTATCATTGTTGAGACGGAAGCGGCCGTGACAGATGACACTTTCAGCACCGAAGATGTTTTGGATGCCTTTGATGAGACGATCTCTGAAACGGCGATGCCGGCAGAAAAACCGCATTATTTTTCGGAAAAAGAAAATAGAGCAGTGGTTGCAGCCATTAACCGGGTGGTGAATCGCCACAGCAGGGACGAATTTCCCATAACGGTTTCCGGTGGTCCGGTAGTGGTGGATGCTTTTAACCGTGCCACCATGAGTGATATCCGCAGGTGTATTTTGCTGTCCCTAGTATCCGTGGCCTTGTTTCTGGGGCTTCTCTTCCGAAGGGCTTCGGGTGTGTTCCTGCCCATGATCATCATCAATGCTGCCCTGTTTTCCACCATCGGTCTTATGTCTCTCACCGGGGTTCCCATCAAGATTACCACGACTGTCATTCCGGCTTTTCTTTTGTCTGTGGGTGTTTGCGATTCTGTACATGTGCTGGCCATTTTCTACAGATTGCTTGACCGGGGAAAGAGCAAAAGAGATGCTATTGCACACGCCCTGGGACACTCGGGGATTCCCATCGTCATGACAAGCCTGACAACCACAGCAGGCGTGCTTTCTTTCCTCTTTGCAGATTTAAGGGCCATTGCAGAAATCGGCATCTTTGCTGCAGCCGGGGTGGTTCTGGCATTTTTTTACACGATCGTTTTATTGCCGCCACTGCTGGCTCTGACGCGGATTACCGTAAAACGTGACATGTCCAACCGCAAAGGGACCATGGATCGATTTCTCGAAGCAATTGCCGTAATATCCACTTCCCACCAAAAAAAAATCCTGCTGATCGGCGGCTTGGTTTTTCTTGTTTTTTTCCCGGCAGTGTTTCTGCTAAAATTTTCTCACAATATCGTGTCATATTTTCCGGATGGCTCTTCATACAAGCAGAATCTTAACTTTATCGACACACGATTGAAGGGGAGCATTACTCTGGAGATTGTGCTGGATACGCATCGTGAAAATGGCTTGCACACGGTTGAGATTTTAAACCGGATCGAGGAATTCGGCAGGCAGGCGGAAACGCTTCACCAGGATGGTATCGCCGTTGGGAAGGTCTTTTCCATCACGGATATTTTAAAGGAAATCCATCAGGCACTGAACGAGAATGATTCCGCTTATTACAGTATCCCACGGGAACGTCGCGTTGTGGCCCAGGAGTTTCTGCTGTTTGAGAACAGCGGGTCAGACGACTTGGAGCGCATTGTGGACAACCAGTTCAGTCAGACACGGATCACCATCAAAACACCCTGGGTGGATGCCGTGGTGTGCAAGAAATTTATCGATAAAATACAGCAACGGCTGTCAGATCAATTTCAGGATTCCGCGTCAGTACATGCCACAGGGCTGATGGCACTGCTGGCAAGGGCTATCAGCGCAGCTATTTACAGCATGGCAAAAAGCTATCTGGTGGCGTTTGTTGCCATTACCATTCTGATGGTCGTCTTGATCGGGAATTGGAAACTCGGGCTGGTGAGTATGATTCCGAATTTTCTCCCGATTCTCACGACCATGGGAATCATGGGTCTGTTTCATATTCCCTTGGACATCAACAGCCTGATGATCGGAAGCATTGCCATCGGTATCGTTGTGGATGACACCGTTCATTTCATCTATAACTTCCAGAAATATTATAAACGGACCTCAAATCCGTATGAAGCGGTGCGGGAGACCCTGCTGGGGACAGGGCGGGCACTTTTGATTACATCACTGGTTCTATGCACCGGTTTTTTTATCCTTATGTTCGCATCCTTAAACCACCTGATAAACTTTGGTTTTTTTACGGGGATCACCATCTTGATCGCCCTGGCAGCGGATTTTTTCCTGATGCCTGCGATTATGATGCTGATGAGTTCATCAGACGCAATCCATCCAAGCGATCATCGCATTTAAGTGCAGCCCCAGAGAAATGTACAATTGACGACCAGGAGTGCAACTATCTGGATCATTCTTTTGTTTTTGATTTGCATGTCTAAATAATCCCCCAATACAGAATCTGCCGAAATATCGTTCCAATACTGCTGTGGCAAATAAGGACAAACGGAATATACTTATGGCAGCGACTTTAAGTAAACCAATTTTAGATATATCAATAAAAACAAATCAACAAAATCATTAGAAGCTGTCTCAAAAACGTCTTTTGACTTGATTTCGGCATTTTCGAAAAAAATTAAATCCTCGAAATATTAACTATATTACTCCGCTTAAATTTTTTCTCAGCCTTGAACCAAAACCAAAATTTTTTAAGATGACTTCTAGCCGATTTTATGCTGAAATCAGAAAAAGGGCCGCCAATGCAACCACAACACCGCACCACTGGTGACGATTGAGTTTTTCCTTGAGAAAAAGCCAGGCCAGGGTAACGGTGGCTGCCGGGAAGAGAGAGGAGAGCATGGCGGCGATATCAAGACGACCCATGTTGGTTGCCAGGGCAAAGAACATGTTGCCCAGGACATCACAGATACCTGCCAGGGCAATAAAGGAGAGTTGTGCTTTTTGTGGGACACGCGCACTTGAACTGCTTATAAAAAGAATTGACATCATCAGGAGGGACACACAGCGTGTTCCCACCAGGGGCCACAGAACGGATGTGTGAATAGCCGTGTCGATGAGAATAAAAAAAAGGCCAAAGCCGATTCCAGCCAGCAGGGGCAGGGTAAACTCGGTAAAACGGTGCTTCTTCTCTTCACTTTTTGTAAAAGAGAGAAGCCAGACTGAAAAAAGCGCCAGACCCAGTCCCAGAATCTGGGAGAGTCTTGGTAGGCCCTCATTGAAGAACGCAAAACCGATGGGGATCAAGGCCGTAACAATGGCAGACAGGGGTGCGACGATACCCATCCGGCCCCGGGATAGACCTTCGTACAGAGCCATAAGACCCAGCACACCAAAAACACCTGCCAGTCCTCCTAAAAGCATATCACGCAGTGGTGGAAGTGACGGGGAGAAAATCATTGCCAGCAGTAAAAGAAATCCGGCCCCGATAAGTTGTGAAAAAAGAACCACACTGACGACACCGCTTTTTCGCGATGCAAAACCGGCGCTGAAATCCCCGGCTCCCCAGGCGATGGCGGAGCTGAGACCATAAGCGATTGCCATTGTTTCCGGACCGATCAATGAATTCGCTCTCCATCCCCAGAGGATCCCAGTTTATAGTTGGCAAAAGCCAGAAAAATGAGCAGCCCGAAGATAAATGTCCAGGGAAACCATTGAAAGGATTTTATAAAGACCAGGTTTTCGAGGAGTTCGGGTGCCAGATGGGGGTGTTTTTCCGAAATTCCGGGTCTCAGCATGGTGATGAGGAATGCGTAGAGCATGCCGATCATACCGTAAAAGAGATTCATGAAAAGCCCCTTGAAACTTAAAACCGTGGCACGCTGATGCGATTCCGTAATGTGATTCAGGTAGTGACTAACAAAAAATCCGATCATGTAACCACCGCTGTAAAGGACAACGATTGGAATCAACCCGTAGAGCGGTTTGAAAACAGTCATGCCGTAAAGACCGACAATGGTGGTGGTGCTGACCACCAGCAGGTTGAACCTGGGCGTGTGTTTCGTGACCATTTTCATGCAGATGCGGGGTGTGACAATACCCAGAATGGCCATGCCGGAACCAATGATACCGAACAGGGCTTCGGGTATTTCAATCAACCGGTAATACTGACTGGCGAGTGTGCCTGCCATGCGGATGACGCTGTCAAAAAGGAACCCTGCGGCAATGATGACCATGGCAAAGGGGGTCTGTAGTATCCATTTGCCGGCCCCCAGTGTCTGCAAGAAAATTTCCCTGATGGTGAGACCGCAGGTTTCCAGGGCACTACACTCGTCGTTCACCATAAACGATTGCGAGTCTGTCATGCGAAATGTCGAATAAAAGGTCAGCAGGGCCATAATAAGGGTCAGATAAATGGGGAATCGGATGGTGACATCCTGTGTCAGGAAGACCTGCCATCCCAACCAGTCCATTAGACGCTGCATGAATACCGGGTCATAGACAGCCGCACCCACTGCCATGGCAAAAATGCGCCCGAAAGCGCGCATACGCATTTGCATGGCCAGAACCTTGCTCCATTCTCCAGCCAGCCCTGCCTCCTTTAATGAATCAAAAGCAATGGCCTCATCGGCGCCGCTGGCAGCGGCTTCGGCAGTGCCGCTCAGAACACGATTGACCAGAAAAATGGCAAACAACAGGGTCGGGTTTCCCAGAGGAACGACACACAGAAGCAACAATTCCACAATCATCAGCAGGCTGGAAAAAACGAGCATGTTCCGGCGCCCCCAGATATCTGCCAGGGCGCCGGACGGCACTTCCATCAGGACGATGGCTCCGGCCCAGACGGCATTCAGGATGGCAAACTGGGAAATGGTGAGACCGAAGTCGAGAAAAAGAATCGTGAACACCGGGTAGTAGAACCGGGCATTGAAAAAGACCCTGAAGGCAATGAACATGCGGACATTGTTTAAAGCAAATGGGGATACTGCGGGTTTTGCAGGGTTCATGTTTTTGTCCGTTTACAGTATTCGGAATAGTCTGGTTATAAAGGTTTTTAATCCGGTTTCCCAGGAAAAAATCAGTCTTCAACATAGGCATTCATCAGAACTTTGCAATATGTATGTTGAAATGGGTCTTGTACTGGGTTACCAGTTGGCATATTGTTTATGGGAGCAATGCGCTGTAAGCGGTAATCCTTAATCTGGCTTATAGCTAATAGCTTAAGGCTTACAACTGCAATTCAACAGGCGGTTCCCACACATAGGGAGTCAACATGATGACGAAGATAAATGTTTTTCGAATCAAGAATGCCCTGCTCTTTACCAATTGTGTCGCAAATACTTTCGGTATCCTGGTAATTGTTTTAATACTCAGGCGGGCGGGTGACCTGATTGCACCCGAGGTAATACTGCTGGCAAACCGTATCCACATGTTTTTTCTGCCGTTGTCCTTAATTATACCTATTGCTATCACCGTTGGTTATGAAAAGCCCATCCGCCGCTATCTGGAAATGCAGTATCGAAATGAACCTGTTTCGGAAGAATTCACCCTCATAGCGCGTCAAAGGCTTTTAAACGAGCCGATTTTTTTAATTGCCCTGGATTTTATCATCTGGCTCACGGCTGGATGTCTTTACTCAGGGGTATTCTGGTTAAATGGTGCCGACCGGGAGTCCATCGGAGAAGCCTTTTTTCAAAACATTTTTACCGGGATTATCACCGTGACCATTGCCTTTTTTGTGCTGGAATTCATTTTCCAGCGGCGGGTGGTGAAATACTTCTTTCCCAAAGGCGGGCTGTCAGCCACGGTCAAAACCTTTCGGATCCGAATAAGGACACGTCTATTGGCGCTGCTTCTGGCCATCAATATCGTTCCGATGATGGCGATCTATGGGGATGTCTCCAAAATATACTCATCCGGAACAGGAATTCATCCGAATATCTTCCAGCTGGAGCAGGCTATCAAAATGGAAATTCTGATATTTTTCTGTGTCGGTATCTGGGTGGTCTTTCTGGTGAGCAGCAACCTGACCAAGCCTTTTAAAAATATCATCCAGGTGCTGCAGAACATAAAAAAAGGAAATTTTACAAGCCGGGTCCAGGTGACCTCCAATGATGAAATCGGGTACACCGGTGATACCATCAATGAAATGACCCACGGCCTGATGGAGCGGGACAGGATTCAACAATCCCTGTACATGGCCAAGGAGATTCAGCAGAATCTTGTTCCAAGGAAGAATGTGAAGATCAATGGCCTGGATATGGCCGGACGCAGTATCTATTGTGACGAAACCGGCGGTGATTACTATGACTTTATTCCCATGGCCGGCCGGGGTGATACGAAAACAGGCGTTGCCATCGGTGATGTGTCAGGCCACGGCATATCGTCAGCCTTACTCATGGCCACGGTACGTGCATCATTGCGGCAACGCGCTTCTCTGCCGGGAGGGATCGCAGAAATGATATCCGATGTCAATTTTCAGCTTGCCAGAGACGTGGCGAATTCAGGGGACTTTATGACCTTGTTTTTCCTGGTGATAGATACCATGCGGGGCCGGCTTGAGTGGGTGCGTGCGGGCCACGATCCGGCCATGATATATACCCCGGAAAATGATTCCTTTCAGGAACTGGTTGGCCCCGGCATAGCGCTGGGGGTGACGGCTGACGGGTGTTATGAAGTGGATCAGCTGCAGGGTCTGTCCAAAGGGCAGATTATTCTGCTTGGAACGGATGGTATCTGGGAGGCACAGAATCGGAAAGGTACACGCATGGGCAAAGATCCTATTTATGAGGTTATTCGTGAGCATGCCGCCGGAGGTGCTCCGGACATCCTTCAGGCTGTTTTCGACCGCCTCGAGACATTTCAGCAAGGTGCGAAAAGAGAAGACGACATTACGGCAGTTGTCGTTAAAATTGAAACACCGACAGCCGGCGAATCAAACTGAACCGGAACAGCGAACGCTCATTTACTATCTGGCTGTGGGTTTCTTAAATCATTATGGGTCCTTGGCTTCCCTGCCATCTATTCTGCAAATTATACAGTGTCAGAGCCAGACAGCAGCACCGGTTTATAGGGGTTGTCGGAAAAACGTTCCGATTGAGGACCGTTTTTCTGTTATAAACCCTTATGCCGCCATCCTATTTTCGAAACATTATTATGACAAGCGGTATAGTCTTGGATTATCGCCAGTTCATCCTTGGGGCATTTCTCAGGGGCAATCGTTGATACCTGAGCTGGGGGTATCCCACCATCACCGCCCCAAAGGCCTTGTGTTTAGCCGGCAGTCCCAGGTCTTTGAAAAGAGGCGGGTGCGCATTAACCGCCGAATAAAAATAGCCCCCCCAGCAGGATCCCAGTCCAATCGTGGGGGCATACAGTTCAAAATAGCTTAACGCCAGAGCGGAATCTTCGGCACCAAACCCGTATGTTTTGTCGCCATGAACCACAACAATGTGTGGCGCCCCCCGGCAGATGCGTTCTTGCCCGCCATCCCAGGCATTCACAACTCTGGGCAATCCGCGGATCTCGGCCTGTTCTGGAAACTGTTCTATAACTGTCCGCATCCAATCAATAACCATTTTTGCATATCGCCTGACATCGGCCGGGTTCTCTACAACGGTCCAATACCAGGGCTGGTTATTTTTGGCCGAAGGTGCATAGCAGGCCATTTCAATCAATTTTTCCAGTTTATGACGCTCAACCGGCCGGCGTTTGAAATTACGGATGGATCTACGTGAGCGTATAAACTGCTCAGCCTGCTCTGCTGTAACAG
>JAHEIB010000008.1 GCA_024639645.1 Deltaproteobacteria bacterium | reverse complement strand
TTTCGATTAATTTGTCAAGAATTTTCTTGACATAATTTTAGGGTCAGGTTACCCAATATCATCGAAAAGCACCTTCACTTAACATCAGCTATAAAATCTAATGCCTCACTTTGATCAGATAAACGGCAACCAGATTGCCGATAGGGTTTTTATCAATGGCCGCATCTATACCGTGGACCAAGATCGGTCCTGGGCCGAAGCGGTTGCAATAAAAAAGGGTCGCTTCATTGCTGTGGGAAGCAACTCAGTGGTTGTTAAACATATGGGCCCCGGCACTGAAGCAATCGATCTGGGGGGCAAGATGGCACTGCCGGGCTTTATCGACAGTCATGCGCATGTATCAAGTACGACAAACGAATCGGCAAGCCTGGAAATGTTTCACCTCGACTCCCTGAATGCCTATCTTGAGGCAGTCAAAGATTTTGCAGTGCTACATCCTGACCTGGAAGTGATTTACGGTAGTGGTTGGGCAAATGACTTGTTCCCGCCACAGGGGCCTGTCAAGGAAGATCTGGATGCCGTCATTTCAGATCGGCCGGTATTGTTGATGTCTGAAGACGGTCACTTTGCATGGGTCAACTCCATGGCTTTGGCCATGGCCGGTGTTACAAAGGATACCGTCAGTCCAAAAGGGGGTATCATCGAAAAGGATGTTTTAACCGGCACACCCAGTGGCACCATACGTGAGACCGCCAGAGACTTAATCCAGAATGTTCTGCCGCCTTTCAGCGTCGATCAGATTAAGGGCAGTATACAAAATTTTATGACAGAAGCCGGCAGGGTTGGTATCACAACGGCTCACGATCCCCTGATGATATTGCCCGATGCCAGGGGGCAGTTGAATGGTTTTGGTGCGAGCCGGCACAACATTCAGGCATATTCAGAGATGGCCCAAAATGGGAAACTCAGCCTTCGGATCAGAGGGTCTGTTTTGACGGACCCTACTGCGCCAACCCGCCAGATCCACAGCATCGTATCGACCTGCGCTCATCAGACACACCCCTTGTTTCAAATGACAGGGATAAAGGTCTTTGTGGACGGCGTCGTGGAAGGCGGCACAGCTTTTCTCCTGGAGCCCTATGCACACATGCCCTACACCTGTGGTGAGCCCCTCTGGGAGCCAGGGGCTCTTAAAGATCTGTTTGCAGCCGCCGATCGTGAAAAACTCCAAATACACATTCATGCCATTGGTGATGCCGCGGTTCGAATGGCCTTGGATGCTTTGGAGCATGCCAGAGAAAAGAACCGCAACAGGGACTCAAGACACCTGATCACCCACCTGCATATTGTTAAACGATCCGATATTCCTCGCATGGCCGCTCTGGATGTCATCGGCGTACCTCAACCCTTCTGGCACGTCAAAGGAGATTATTTCCGGAGTATCGAAGCCAAGTACCTGGGATATGACCGTGCAGAAAATGGCTACCCCATGCAGAGCATGGCAAAAGCCGGTATCCTGCTTGCTTCGGCCAGCGATTATCCCGTGCAGGTACCCAGCCCACCATTACTGGGTATTATGTTGGGTATCACCCGCTGTGAACCGGGGGAGACAAATCCGGATGAAATTCTCGGCCCTCAGGAGCGCATGACCCTGGAGGAAATGATTGCCGGCTTCACTATCAATGGCGCCTATGCCAATTTTCTGGAACATGAAACCGGATCCATCGAGACAGGCAAGAAGGCCGACATGATCGTCCTGGAAAACAACCTTTTCGAAATTCCGACCAACGAAATTGCCGATACAAACGTACTCATGACATTGTTTGAAGGCCGGACCGTATACAGAGATGTTTCATTTGGTGTCACATATGGCATCTCACAAAGCGTTGATTCGAATTAAGAATAGATATTTTAGTCCGTTAGAAAAAAGCGGGTAAACCATTCTCGAAGAAGCGACAAGGTCGCGTTTAATAAAATCGTCCTTACGGTTTTATTGAAAGGACAAAAAAATGACTGCATACAAAAAGGATGTTTTGAAAGAATCGTCAAGAATACTGGACTACATCCTGAAAGATGAATTGGCGGAAGATGAAAAAGATCGCATCATCGCAGATTCTATTGAAAACTTTAACGATCATGTCAATCCGGGGTGGCTGGAGTATCGCAAGTCTGTTTCTACCGATGCCACATTTGTGGAATGGGAAGACTCTCAGGAAACCTTCAAGGATACGCATGGGAACGAATTCATCGACTGTCTGGGTGGTTTCGGTGTCTACACGGCCGGTCACAGGAATCCTGAGATTGTAAAGGCGGTTCAAGCCCAACTCAAACGCTATGCCTTGCACAGTCAGGAGCTTGTGGACCCCCTGAGGGGGTATCTTGCCAAACTTGTTTCCATGTGTACACCGGGCGATCTGAAATATGCGTTTTTCTGCAACGGCGGGGCCGAGGCTGTGGAAATGGCCCTTAAACTGGCCCGGCTCGCTTCGGGAAAGCACTACTACATTTCCACGGTCAACGGGTTCCACGGCAAATCCCTTGGTGCTGTTTCCGCCACCGGCAAGGGCACCTATAGAAAACCCTACCTGCCCATCATTCAGGGGGTTCAGCATGTAGAATTCGGTAACGCAGAAGCGGCCGAAGCCGCCATAAAAAACCTGATTGCGGTAGGTGAGACCGTGGCCGGTATGATCGTGGAGCCGATCCAGGGAGAAGCCGGAATTGTTCTGCCCCCGGAAGGATATTTAAAACAGTTACGGGAGATTTGTGACCGCTACGGTGTGTTTCTGATCTTTGACGAAATTCAGACCGGCATGGGACGCACCGGAACACTCTGGGCCTGTGAAGGATATGAGGTGGTACCGGATATCATGACCTTTGGAAAAGCTTTTGGTGGTGGGGTGATGCCCATCACCGGTATTATCGCACGGCCTCACCTCTGGACCGATGAACTCAAGGAAAATCCCTGGATATTGGGCTCCCCCACGTTTGGCGGCAACCCGCTGGCTTGTGCTGCGGCTATTGCAGCCATAAAATTTACCATCGAAAATGATATTCCAGGGCAGATTAGGGAAAAGGGCGATTATTTTATGGGAAAACTTTTCGATCTACAGAAAAAGCATCCCATCCTGGTGGATATTCGCGGAAAAGGGTTTCTGATCGGTCTAGAGTATCCGACACCTGAAATAGGGTGGGCAGTTTCCAAGGGCTTGTTCAAAAGAGGTGTGATGACCGGTGGTACCCTGAACAATGCCAAGGTCAACCGCATAGAACCCCCCGGTATTATCAGCTACGAAACCATTGATCTTATCCTTGAAAAGCTGGATGAAACGTTGACGGAAGTCGCTGAATTGTTTGCTTCAGCATAAATTAAATTTAGATCATCTTCAAAAGAGATGATCCAAATGAAGGGTTCGAGGGGAAGAAGATCGTTTTAAGTTTTAGGTGTTAGGTTTTAGGTTTAGCCAAGAGCTAACAGCCGACAACCGTCAGGTTGTCTAGGGAGAAAAATCTAAAAATTTAAAGGTTGGAAAAATGATGAAAAAAACAGTGATAGTAATGGGAACCGGGGCGCAGGGTGGAACCATCGCCATGCGTTTGAACGATGAACCGAATGTCGAAAAAATCATCTGTGCCGATTATGACCTCAAGGCAGCCACCAGGTATGAAAAAATGCTCGATAAAGCTGTGGCGGTCAAGGTCGATGCACATAACGTAGACGAGATCGTGGAAGCATCCAGGGGTGCCTGGCTGATCGTAAATGGTCTACCACCTGACTTCAATGGTAATGTCATGGAGGCAGCCTTGAAAAATAAGATGCACTATCAGGATATGGCATCGGGTCCGGTGGAGGACATCGATTTTGTGGGTGCCGTCAAACGACAGCTGGACCTTGATGAAAAATTCAAAGCGGCTGGGCTGAGTGCGTTGATCAACACGGGATCGGCACCCGGTCTGGTAAATGTCATTGCCAGGAATGCTGCCGACAAACTGGATGTTCTTGAAACCATCGACATCTATATCTATGACGGCATATGGACAAACCGGTTTATACCCTTCTGGTGGTCACCGGAAACCGCTTTCGGCGATATGGCAGCAGAGCCCATAACATTCGAAAAGGGTGAATACAAACGTGTCCCACCCTTCAACAATCCGGAAATGATCGATTTCAGGGGTCTGGGCCCGCGTCGAATGGTTGACCATGAGCATGAAGAGCCGGTTACGTTTGGCCTATTTTTCACGGGGCTGAAGCGGGCCAATTTCAAGTATGGGGGACCTGCATGCGAGCTTGCCGAATCCCTTTACAAAATGGGTTTGCTGGGAACCGAGCCTGTGGAGGTCAAGGGTGTCAATGTCGTCCCCCTTGATCTGGTGTGTCAGCTGACACCACCGGCACCATCGGATCCTGAAACGATCCAGGAAGCGCTTTCCGAAGGCATGGCCCTGGAAGAAGGCGCCTCCCTTATTAGGGTCCAGGGACAAAAAAACGGCAAATCGGTCTGCATAGATAACTACATAAATGCTCCGGGGTTGACCGAGTCTTTTGAAAAATACGGGATTACCCACGAATCTTTTCTTACGGGTCAGTCGGCATTTCTGTTTACAAAGCTGTTTGTAAACGACAAAATCAATCTAACGGGTGTATTTCCGCCGGAAGTCCTGGACGCAGGCGCTATAGAATATTACCTGAAAGAAGCTGCCGGACTAGGCATTACCGTAGAGGAGATCGTAGAAACCAGTCTGTTTCAAGCAGAGACAGGGTGATTATCGATTCACACTCTCACCAATGGAAAATAACTTCAGGTTCATGAAATGGGGGTACCGCTATGCCAATTAAAAAAAAAGTTGTTGTACTCTTGGGAAGTCCCCGGAAAAAAGGGAACAGCACCGCCCTGGCGAAACAGGTCATTCATGGTGCAGAATCCATGGGAGCTCTGGTGGAGTCGGTTTATTTAAACGGGCTGAACATTAAACCCTGCCAGGGTTGCTACGCCTGCCAGAAGCCGGAGAACAGTGCTTGTGCTGTCGATGATGACATGCAGGCTGTTTATCCGAAATTGCAGGCAGCAGACAGGTGGGTAATTGCAAGCCCGGTATACTGGTTTAGCATGTCGGCGCAGACCAAATTGTTTATGGACCGTTGTATGGCCATGTTTCATGAAACAGAAGAAAATAACCGGCTTCTTAAAAAACGGATTGCCATTGTCATGAGTTACGGAGACACCGATGTCTTCAACTCGGGATGTGTAAATGCATTGCGCAGTTTTCAGGATGCCTATAGGTATGCCGGGGCAAAGATCGTCGGTATGGTATACGGCAGCGCCGAGGAACCTGGTGAAATCAAATCCAACACAACCCTGATGAAACAGGCTGAGGAATTGGGCAAAAAACTGGTGGACGGGTAATACAGGAAAAGGAACAATATGAACGGATATCCAAATTTCGATGTTTTATTTGAACCTGTAAAAATTGGGCCCAAGATAGCGAAAAATCGATTCTATCAGGTACCCCACTGCAATGGCATGGGGTATGTTTTGCCGAAAACCCATGCAGCCATGCGTGAAGTAAAGGCCGAAGGTGGCTGGGGGGTGGTTTGCACAGAGTATTGCTCCATTCACCCAACATCAGATGACTCGCCCTTTCCCTTTGCGGCCCTCTGGGACGATGATGACATAAAAACGTACACGTTGATGGTCGAAAAAGTGCACGAACATGGTGCCCTGGCAGGGGCCCAGTTGTGGTATGGTGGTGCGGCAGCATCCAACTTGATGTCACGTGAAGTGGCTATTGACGTTGACAGTTATCCATCGACGTTAAAGCCTGACCCTGTTCAATGCCGGGCAATGGATAAAAAGGATATCCGTGACCTGAGACGCTGGCAGGTCATGGCAGCGAAAAGGGCGGTACAGGCAGGTTTTGACATCGTGTATGTGTATGCAACACACGATTATCTCCTGTCGCACTTTTTGTCACGGGATTGGAATCGGCGGAGCGATGAGTATGGCGGATCACTGGAAAATCGCGTCCGGCTGGTGCGGGAAATGATAGCGGATACCAAGGATGCAGTGGGCGACCGCTGTGCTGTTGCGGTCCGATTTTCAGCAGATGGTTCGGGTAGTGGGAACGGTATCATAGACAACAGCGAACAACGGGAAATGCTGGAAATGTTGGCTGATTTACCTGACATGTGGGATATTAACATCACGGATTACACAAAAGAGATGGGCAGTTCCCGTTTTATCAAGGAAGCGGCTCAGGAAGAATATATTTCATATGTAAAAAATATTACCGACAAACCGGTTGTGGGTGTAGGACGTTTCACTTCTCCGGAGGCCATGCTGAGACAGATAAAAAAAGGATGGCTCGATTTTGTCGGTGCAGCACGACCTTCCATCGCGGATCCATTTCTACCGACAAAGATCAAAGAGGGGCGTTTTGATGACATACGTGAATGCATCGGTTGTAACATCTGCTATGCCCATAATTCCAAGTGTGTCCCCAGTCGCTGTACTCAGAATCCGACCATGGGGGAGGAGTGGCGCAGGAATTGGCACCCGGAGAAAATTCCTGCAAAAGGGTCTCATGACAAGGTATTGGTTGTGGGGGCAGGACCGGCCGGGCTGGAAGCGGCGCGTGCATTAGGGCAGAGAGGCTATGCGGTAACGCTCGCCGAAGCAACCACCGAACTCGGTGGCCGGGTCCTGGCTGAATCCCGTTTGCCGGGCCTTTCGGAATGGCGTCGCGTCCTTGACTATCGTATCCAGCAATTGAAACAGTTGTCTAACGTTGATATCTATTTTAGCAGTCGCTTGACGGTTGACGATATCATGGGCTTTGATTTCCAACGAATTGTTCTGGCTACCGGCTCGAAATGGCGTAACGACGGTTTGGGTCGCTGGCATAGCCAGCCGGTTGAGGCATTTAGTGCAAAAGAGATCTATACACCGGATGACCTCATGCAGGGTGTCGATTTTGAAGGTCCGGTCGTTCTTTATGACGATGACCATTACTACATGGGGCCGGTTCTGGCTGAGAAACTTAAACAAGCGGGAAAAGACGTGACCCTGGTTACACCGTCGGGCTATGTGAGTGAATGGAGCCAGTACACAGATGAACAAACCCGAACCCAGGGAAGAATACTTGCTTTAGGGATTCACATTTTAACCGGCAAGGTCGTAAGCGGTTTTCAAGACAGCTCAGTGGAAATAAACTGTATCTATACCGGAAAAAGCACACACCTTTCAGCATCATCCATGGTAACGGTGACGGCAAGGAAGACAAACGATGGCCTTTACCGGCAAATCATGGAAGATCCCCAATTAATGAAGGAAAAGGGTATTAAGTCGGTTACCCGTATCGGTGACTGCCTGGCCCCGGGAATCATCGCAGCCGCTATTTATTCAGGGCATCTGGCTGCCAGAGAAATGGATGCGCCCCAACGGAAAGCGCTTTCTTTTTATCGAGAGCGGGTCGTTGTTTAGATAAAGGAATTCATGATGGAGACACAGTTCAGGGTTCTTTCTGAAAATGAAAAAGTCACAATACATGAACAGACACTGCATATTTTGTCAAAAACAGGTGTTCGGGTAGGGACTGAGAAAGGACGCGGGCTTCTCAAGAAAGCCGGGGCAGTGGTTCATAAAAACGACGATATTGTATGTTTCCCGACAAATCTTGTCGAGATGTCCATTGGAATGGTGCCAAAAAATTTCAGTTTGGGTGCCAGAAGACCCGGCTGGGATCTTTCAATGAATAACGGAGAGTGTACGCTCCTCCTGAGTGGTGAGGGAACCCATGTTATAGATAGGGAAAGCGGGGACATTCGGAATTCAACATTTCAAGATTGGTTGATCGCTACACAACTGGCAGATGCTTTGGATGAAGTCGGTATGTTTTGGAAAATTGTGGAAACTACCGACAGAGGAGATGATTGCGGCGATTACATAGACTATTTGGTCCATCTGTTTCGCAACTTTTCCAAACATGTTCAGGATTCCACCAATTCAATAGAAAAGAGCCGCTGGCTGTTGGAAGTATTACAGGTTGTGTTTGGTTCGAAAAAAGAGATTAAAAAAACCAAACCGTTTTCTTTTGTGCTATGCCCCCAGTCACCATTGATGATTGATCAGAAATACACAGATGCCTATCTGGAACTGAGTGGATGGGGTATCCCCGTGGCCATCATGCCCATGCCATTGATGGGAGCCACGGCACCAGCCAGTCTGATATCGACAATCATCATGGCCAACTGTGAAACACTTGCGACTCTTTGTCTGGTTCAAGCTTCTGAACCCGGTACACCGGTTATTTATGCACCGGTATCCTCGTTGATGGATCCCCGGACAGGTTTGGTAAAAAGCGGTTGTGTTGAGGAGGGCTTGATTTCCGCAGCGTCCAATGAAATGGCCCGATACTACGGACTCCCATCAGAAACATCTGGTCTGGAAACGGGAAGATTTGAGCTCAATGTTCAGTCAGGTTATGAAACGGCATTGACGGCACTTATTTCCATGCTTTCATTTCCGGATATCATGGTCGGTGCGGGGGTGATGGGTGGCGGCATGCTTCTCAGCCTTGAACAGATGCTGATCGATGCGGATATTTTTAAGATGTGCCGACGGGCTCGTCAGGGAATTGCTTCGGGAAAAGACAAATGCATGCTCGATGTTATGGAGCAGACAGAGCCCGGAGCTCATTTTATCGACCATCCCACGACCTTGGAAGCCGTTCGCGGAGACGAAATGTATATCAGTCGTTTGGAAGCATTTAAAGGATTGGAAGAGTCGAGCCAATCAGAGAAAGCCGATATCCTCGATAGAGCGCATGCCAAAGTGAATCAGATCCTGTCTGCATATCAACCCTTGCCGCTGGGGGGCGAGGTGGAACAAGAGTTGCGAAAGATCCAAAAAAAAGTGGATTAGTTATCTGATTTTTCAGGAAATACCGGCGCTTCAGCATATTTTACTTAAATCACAAAACCGGTCACTTTAGACCCGGGTATCTACTTCCTGTTCAACAAATGGGGGTTGCAAAATAGGAGGAACGCGATGGTCAATAATTTGGATATAAAGAAAGGTCTGGCTGCATGCTGGGGTTTAAAGACCTTCTCACGGGATGTTCTTGAAAAAATTCACGCTGCCACCCTGGATGTGTTGCGATCCACGGGCGTTCGGGTGGATTCGGAAGAAGCTCTGGGTATTCTTGATAAAGGTGGTTGTCAGGTGAATAAGAAAACGGCTGTTGTTAAGTTCCCTGATCACCTGGTCATGCAAGCCCTATCCATGTGCCCCAGTCAATTATTGCTGGCCGGTCGTAACAAGGAAAATGATTTTCTTATGGGTGGGAGAGCCGTGGGTTTCACCACCTTCGGTACCGGCGTTCAAACCGAGGATCTGGAGACCGGAAAAATCAGGGACTCCACCAAAGGGGATGTCGCCCGTATTGCCCGGCTTACCGATGCTTTGGAACACATGGATATTTTGTCTTCGCCTGTAGCGGCCAGGGACAAGCCGGACGCTTCTTTTGAATTGCATATGTATGAGGCAGCCCTCCTGAATTGCACCAAACACTATGACTGTGATGCTGAAAATGGTGAACGGGCACATCAGATAATAGAAATGGCGGCGGTAGTGGCAGGCGGGATGGAAAACCTGAAACAGCGCCCTCTGCTTTCTCTGTGTGCTTGCCCCACAAGCCCACTGCAGCTTATTGAAACCTGCGCGGATGTTATTGTTGAAGCTGCAAAACACTGGGTACCCATTAATGTGCTCAGTATGGTTATGGCCGGCGCAACCAGCCCGATTTCTCTTTCCGGTGCCTTGGTTACACACAATGCAGAGGTGTTGTCCGGCATTGTTCTGGCACAAATGACCAACTCGGGCACACCGGTTATATATGGTAGTTCTTCCACGACTTTTGATATGCGCTTTGGAACAGCGGTGGTCGGTGTGCCGGAGATGGCAATGATCAGTGCCGCCGCCGCCGATCTTGCCAACTTCTATGGTCTCCCCAGTTATGTTGCAGGTGGCTAGGCAGATTCAAAGCTATCCGATGCCCAGGCAGGACATGAAAAGACGATAAGTGCTCTTCTTCCTGCGCTGGCTGGAGCAAATTTGATCTACGGTCCGGGCATGCTCGAGATGGGTATGACCTTCAGCTTCGGCCAACTGGTAATCGACGATGAGATCGCCGCCATGGTGAAACGGGTTATTTCAGGTATCGATTTTGAAGATTCACTGATGGGTGTGGATCTTATTAAGGAGATCGGTATCGGTGGTCACTTTTTATCGGAAAGACATACCCTCGATCATTTAAGAAGTGAACAAGTTCAGTCCACGGTCATCGATCGACGCGTACGGGAAGAATGGGAGGGTATGGGTTCAAAGAGCATCATTCAATCAGCCAATGAAAAGGCGGCAGAATTGATAAGGACACACAAACCTGATCCACTGCCCCAAGACATGGCCAAAGAGCTCAAACGAATCGTACAGAGCGCCGAAACGAAAAAGTGATCGCAATAGAGAACTTGGACCAAAAGACATTTTTGAGATAAGCTCTACAAGCTATCTTAAAAACAGCATCGCAAGGGGAGGAAGCATGGGAAAACGTATTTTCACACGTATGGGTGATGGAGAACGCATTGCGATGTCGCCCGGAAAAATCAAAGACGATCTTTTGGCAGGAACGAATGATGCCGCAGACCGTGCCGGTATTCCGGTGCTCACCCCAGACGATCTGGAACTTCTTTTTGAAATATTTGCCGAGCCAGCCAAGATTGTTGGTGTTGCTCCGGGAGAAGAGGTTATTGTAAGCGATGATGCCGTTGCCACACTTTTCTATCTGGACCAGGAAAACTGCGGTCAGGGACTACCCTTGAGCCGGGTGCAGTCTATTCTAACCTATGAGCGCGCCTGTTGTGCAGATACGCTTTCCACCGGGCATGTTGATTACACCTTCAAGCAGGTCAAACCGATTGTCAATTTCGAAAAACAGGATTATTACAATACTTCCTTGATGACCACGGCGCCCTTTTTCTATGGTTCACAACCGAACATGGGGATATATTTTCGTCCTGACGGCCCTTTTCCCAATCCTGCAGATCTTTTTCCAGCCGGAAAAATCAAAGAGGCCCTGGATGCGCAAGAGGACGCCGCCGCACAGTTAACAAGAGACATGGTTTATGTCAGCAAACAGATGTACGATGTGGGTTGTGAAGGTATCAATTTTGATACAGCCGCTTCAGCAGGTGATGCCGACTTTTTTGCGACCCTGCAAGCTGTGTCTGAATTGAAAAAAAAGACGCAGCACATGGCCATCGAGGTAGGCATGTCTTCGGAGTTTGTCATGGGGATGCATGGTGATATAACTTTTGACGGGCAGCTTCTGGCCGGCATGTATCCACACCAGCAGGTAAAGGTCGTAGAGGCGGCGGGTGCGGATATTTTTGGTCCTGCCATCAATGTCAGCGTCGGTGAATCCACACCCTGGAACCTGGCCAGATCGGTTACCTTTGTCAAGGAATGCGTCGCTGTTGCCAATATTCCGGTTCACCCCAATGTGGGCATGGGGGTGTGCGGTGTTCCCATGTTCGAGGTGCCACCCATCGATGCCGTGACAAGGACATCCAAGGCACTGGTTCTGATCGGTAAAGCGGATGGATTGTAGGTGGGCACAGGCGATATATTCGGTATGCCCACAGCACATATTATGGCATCGGCCATGGGCGGAATCCGGACTGCTGGAGATCTGGTAGCCTGGATGCAAATGAGCCGCAGAATGAAGATTAACGAAGCCAAAGCATATGTCGCTGAAAAACTTGGCATCGATGTAATAGACCTTACCAATGAAGAAGTCATGCGTCAGGTACGGGAAGATTTGGACATCGGGATTATCACCTCCGTTGCCGGCAGTGCCAAAGGGATTGCGGCCAAATGGAAGATAGCCGAGCTCCTGGACATACAAATCAATTCGGTCAACTTGTTTAAGGAAAAATTGCGTTTATAAATTAAGGGTTCGAGGGGAAACAGACCGTTTTAAGTTTTAGGTGTTCGGTTTTAAGTCCAGCCAAGGGTAAAGAGCTAAGCCTAAACCCCCGGTATGTTGGAAAGCGAGGATGATTAAAGGCTGGAGCCTGCTGTCTGCTACAAACCCTTATACCGCCATTATATTTTCGGAACATTATTATGACAAGCGGTATAAAAGCTCTCAGTACCCTTGATCCCTCGAATCCTTGACTCCTGGAACCCTTTTTCCCGATTAATTGGGAGAAGAGCCTGAAGGAAAATAACTTTTTATGAATGAAGGAAGCAACGCTGACCAAAGGATCAAGCCGGTTATCGTCAAACCGGAAATGAAGATACAAACCTTGTCTCGGCAGGATCTGGACCGGCTGCATCAGGCAACATTAACTGTTCTTGCTGAAACGGGTGTGCGGTTTCCATCAAAAAGAGCCTTGGATATTTTTGCCTCGGCGGGTGCAGATGTTGATTTTAAACGCGAAATCGTAAAAATTCCAGCGGAAATCCTCCTGGCATCTCTTGACAAGATACCCAGGAACATCACCATGGGGTCCCGGGGAACAAGAGATCTCGACGCTGTAATGGATGGAACAAAAACGTACTGCGGCACCGCAGGCACTGGTATCACCACGGTCGATTACAAGACCGGTATGCAGCGCCCTTCAACCAAGAAAGATGCCGCCATGATGGCTCGCGTGGCAGATTACCTTACATCCATAGGATTTTACTGGCCCATGGTGGCGCCACTGGATAAACCACGCGGGGTACAAGCGCTTCACGAATTAGAAGCCGCTTTCAGCAACACGGAAAAACATGTCATCAGCGCAAGTTGTGTTGACACAAAAACAGCGCGGTCTGCGATTCGGATAGCGGAGATTATAGCTGGGAGCTCTGAAAATCTTAGAACACGTTCGCCGTTATCGCTGATTGTCAGCCCCATTTCTCCTTTAAACAACGATAAAGGTGCTTTGGATGCGGCGCTGGTATTTGCGGAAGCCGGGTTGCCGGTAGGATTTGCGACCATGCCGGTCATGGGCTCAACAGGCCCGGCCTCTATCGCCGGTACAATAGTGCTCGGCAATGCTGAGATTTTGAGTGCCATCTGTATGCTTCAGCTGTCATTTCCCGGAGCACCGGTTACATACCCTTTTTTTTCAGGCGTGATGAACCCCCATACAGGGGGTTGCGCTGTTACAACAAAGAATCAATTTCTTTTTTATGCGGCCACGATCCAGATGGGTCATTACTATCACATTCCGGTGATGTCTACATTCGGTGGAACAGATCTTTGTGAACCGGATTCCTGGCAAGTGGGCAAAGACGAGGCTGTGGATGCATTTTATATCTGTGCTGCGGGTGCCGACATGGCCCCCTGTCTCGGTATGATGGAAACGTACACACGGCTGCACCCGGAAAAGCTGGTCCTCGATCATGATATTGTCCAGTATATTCACACCATGACCGAAGGATTTAAGGTCGATAGTGACACATTGGCGGTTGATGAAATAGCAGCGGTAGGTCCTTGCGGGCATTTTCTCAGTACCGGTTACACGATTGAGAAAATACGCGGATTGTGGAATCCCGGTATTTCTCATCAATGGGATTCCCGACATGATCGCTTTCTTGATTCCATAGAAGCCGCGAGAAACGAACTGGATAGGATATTAGCGCATCATCAACCCCATCCACTGGCAGAAACACAGCAAAAAGAGATAATAAAAATTATTCAATCGGCTATAGATCGTTAGCTATTTTTCGTCCAGAAATGCGGGTTTTTTCGTGAGATCAATTCGGGCGACAGATTTAACCCGGAGTAATAGCGTGCTGTTTTGAGGAGTTAAATCATGGCGTCCAACGCCGATATCGCGGAAAAAGACCCCTTGTGGATGGGCACTAAATAAGGCGACACAGCCATATACAATAAAATCGTCCATACAATTTTAAATGGGGAGGAATTAGAATGCAGACCGGTAAAAAAACGAGAGCGATGTTTAAGCGCGCAAAGGCATGTATGCCCTCAGGAGTGACATCCAACTATCGCTACTGGGGTGATGACAAATCACTGGTTCTAAAACGGGGTGAAGGGGCTTACATCTGGGATCAGGATGATAAAAAATACCTGGATTATCGAATGGGTTTCGGGCCGGTCATACTGGGTCATGGCTTTCCTGCCGTGCTTGAGGCAATCAAAGAGGCCTTGAATATGGGCAATGTCTTTGCCTTGACACATGAATATGAAATTAAAGCAGCTGAAAAAATAAAGGCCCTCACGGGTGTCGATCTGGTTCGATATGCCAACTCGGGAACAGAGGCAACCATGCACGCCATCCGTATTGCCCGTGCCTACAACGGTCGGGATAAAATCGTGAAATTCGAAGGACAGTATCATGGATTTCATGATCAGGTTCTGTGGAGCACCTTTCCACCACTTGCATCCGTGGGTTATCGGAATGCGCCCATCAAGGTTTGCCAGGGTTCCGGTGTTCTCTCGTCATCCGCCCAGAATGTTGTATTATTGCCCTTTAATGATGAGGAGCAGCTGGAAAAAAAGATCAAGGATAACTACGGAGACATCGCTTGTATTATTATGGAGCCCATCATGGGTAACTGTGCTTCGGTGATGCCACGCAAAGGATACCTGGAATTTGTGCGAAAGTTATGTGACCAGTATGGTATCGTTCTTATCTTTGACGAAGTCAAAACCGGTTTTCGGGTGGCCAAGGGAGGGGCTCAGGAGTACTTCAACGTTCGTGCAGACATGGCGACCTACGCCAAAGCCCTGGGAAACGGATTCCCAATCGCCGCCATAGGCGGGACAAAGGAAGTGATGGGTGATATTGGGTTTCTTAAAATACCCCATGGTGGCACCTATTCCGGTAATGCAGTGGCCACAGCGGCAGCCTGTGCCACCCTCGATGAAATCGAAGCCGGTGCGCTGGACAAGGTGTCCACCCATGGAAAGCGTCTGATGCAGGGAATCACCAAGATACTCAATCACAGGGGACTACACGGTTTTGTACAGGGCCCTGAATCCATGCCTGCCATGGTTATTACCGAAGCAGAAGCGGTCTATGATTACCGAGATGTGGCCGCAACAGATCATGCTATCTATGAGCAGATCATCTGGAAGCTGCTTGAAAAGGGGGTCATGCCCGATACCGGTGTGCATGAGCCATGGTTTATTTCTGCGTCACATACGGACAAGGATGCAGATTTTGCCATTGGGGCGTTTGACGAAGCGGTCACGGAGGTGCTGAGCTAATCGTAGCAAGATAGCTTGTACATAAAACTATTGATTTATTAAGTCATCCATGGAATTTATTAAACAGCTGCATAATTCTATTCCCTGGAAAATTACCCTGTCACATGGACTCATTAAGCCCCCCGTAACAATTGTTTATAATGAAAACACCAAGATCGAAAGGAGAGTATCAACATGAAGAAAAATTATTTTTTCAACACAGCTATCGTCCTTTTTATTCTTTTGTTTTTCTCCATCGCGATTTTTACGGAAGCATCTGCGGCCGGTAAGTACAAGGATTATAAGGTGCCACAGTCTTGTATGGATGAAGTTAGAAAAGAGGGCAACAAACTGTATATCTATGACTGGGCAGAGTGGTGGCCGGAGGAACTCTTTGAAAATTTTACCAAGGAGTTCGGTGTCAAGATCGTCCGCGACCACTATGCCGACACCGAGGAGATGGTGACCAAACTCAAGCTCAACCCCAATACGCCTTATGATCTCATTTTGGGCGCCGGACCATCCGACGCCGTACGGCTGCACAAGATGAAACTGCTCAAGGAACTGACCCATGCCTGGCTTCCCAACATGTCCGCCTACTTGAAAGACGAATACAAGAGCCTGCCTTTCGATCCGGGCAACAAATTTCAGTTTCCAGACTCCATTTTCTACACCACCTACACCTACAACGCCAAATATGTCGATGAAAACGACCCACTGATGGGATCCTGGGGACTCCTGTTTGAGGGTGACAAGTATAAGGGCAAGATGACCATGATCGACAATCAAATGGAAGCGTTCGGAGCGGCTTTAAAATATCTCGGCTACTCTTACAACAGTGACAATGAAAAAGAACTTATGGAAGCCAAGGCATTGCTGATGGCTCAAAAGCCCAAACTGGCAGCCTACGACTCCTGGCCCAGTCGTCTGCTCAAAGACGAGGATGTCTGGCTCTCTCATCTGTGGATCGGTGACGCCTGGTGGCTTGCACGCGAAAAGCCCGAAATCAAGGGGATTATGCCCAAAGAAGGCACCTACTATGCCGGCAACACTGGTTTTATTCCCAAGGGCTCCAAACATACCGCGGCAGCCCATCTTTTCATCAACTATATTTTCCGTACCGAGGTCAACGTGCAGTTAGTGGAATGGATTGGATACCCGCCGGTGCACAAGCACACCATGGAATTCATGAGTGACGAGATGAAAGCCTGGCCGGGTTTTGTCATCGACGAGGCTTACCAACGCAAATGTGACACATTTGAAATGCGACTGATTGAGGGCAAAGGCAAGGAACTGCGTGACAAGCTCTGGGAAGAAATAAAGAAATAACCTAAGCCTTCAGAAAACAAGGAAACACGAAAGCACAACTGACAGAATACAAACCAATGGCGTTCTATTGAAAAACCTCGCAGACCCGATAAATCGGGATCTTCGTCAAGCTGCGAGGTTTTTCGATCGTATTCCCCGCTGCATGCGAAGCACTGCCGAACGACATAGCCCACGGGGAATGTGCGTGCTGTTACGGTTCAGGATTTCGTGTTTTCGTGATATAGGGGTTATCAGAAAAACGTTCCGATTGAGGACCGTTTTTCTGATACAAACCCTTATGCCGCCATCCTATATTCGGAACATTATTGTCACAAGCGGTATAAACGCTTTCCAACTGTGATCAAGCGGGGAGTTAACCATGCGAGCGATGGATGAGATTTCCGTGTCCCAATCTCAGGCCCAAAAAAGGGAAAAGCGCAAACTGGCCCTGAATATTGCGGCCTATTTATTCCCCATCATCATCATCGTGGTCGTCTTTGTCTTTGCCCCCCTGGCCATTATCCTTTTTTTCAGCTTTTTGAAATCAGGGCCATACGGCCAGATCGTATATACCTTTACCTTCGAGAACATTGGCGCCATCCTGGGTGGTGGGTACGGCAAGGTCTTCCTGCAGTCCATCTACCTAGCCCTTCAGACCAATTTGCTCTGTATTCTGTTCGGTTACCCCATCGCTTATTACATCACCCGGTTTGGGGGAAAGTGGAAAACACTGTGGATCTTCCTGATCATCGTACCGTCATGGTCCTCCTACCTCATACGGCTGTATGCCCTTAAAACCCTGGTGGGAACCAAGGGGACCATCAATACGCTTCTGATGAACCTGGGTATCATTTCCGAACCCATTCAGATTCTATACACAAATTTTGCCGTCACCATGGCCCTGGTATTTGCCTGGCTGCCATTTATGATTCTGCCCATTTACGCCGCCCTTGACGGTCTCGACCGCTCGGTGCTGGAGGCGGCCACCGACCTGGGGGCAACACCTTTTCGAAGATTCTTCCGGGTGACTCTGCCATTGACCCGGGGCGGACTTCTGGCCGGTTCCATCCTCGTATTCATTCCTACCGTGGGTGAATGGCTGGTGCCGAGTATTTTCGGCGGTTCCAAAATCATGATGGCCGGATCCTTGGTGGCTCACAAATTCACGGCTGTGGGCAATATCCCCCAGGGCTCCAGTCTGGCTATCATGCTGGCGGCAACGCTGGTCCTGATCCTCTACCTCACGATTAAATGGGGCGGGAGAGAGGCACTGGAGAAGGCTCTGTGAAAAAGAAACGAATCGCATCGAAAATCCTGTGGGTATTGAGTAGTCTGACTCTGATCTTCCTGTGGGCGCCCATGATCCTGATCATCGTATTTTCCTTTTCCAACAACAAATACGGCTCATCCTGGGAAGGGTTTACCTTGAAATGGTATGTCAAGCTGTTCACCAACGACCAGGTCAGGGATGCCCTCATGCGCAGCCTGATCATTGCAGGGGTGACCGTGGTGGTTGCTACCCTCATCGGCACCATCACGGCTTATGGGCTCTACAAACTCAATTTCAGGGGCAAACAGTTTTTACGGACTTCCATCCTGCTGCCCATCGTGTTTCCCTCGGTGGTTACCGGCAGTGCCCTTCTGGTTTTTTTCACACGATTGGTACACATCCCCCTGGGGTATCCCAGCATCATCATCGCCCACATTGTCTTCTGTTCACCCCTGGCGGTGTTCATCATTCTGGGGCGTATGCAGCGTTTTGACTGGTCCTGGGAAGAGGCAGCTCTGGACCTGGGAGCCACCCCCTTTCGAACGTTTCTGCGAGTCACGGGTCCGCAGCTTCTGCCGGCCATCATGGCCTCGGCCATGCTGATCTTTCCCTGGTCTTTCGACGATTTCGTGATCACATATTTCGTGGCTGGGGTGGGCAGCACTACCCTGCCCATTTATGTGTTTTCCCAGCTACGCTTTGGTGCTACACCGGTGATCAACACGATCGGCACCCTTTTTGTCTCCATTACCATGTTGGGAATGGTGCTTGTTTACTTTGTACAGAAGATGGGCAAAAGCAATAGCTGAAAAATGAAAGGACAGTATTTAACATGAGTGGTTCAGATACTCAGCGCGGTAATAAAAAACCGGATATCTGTCTTGAAATAAGGGATGTGGTCAAACAATTTCCGGGTGTCACCGCGGTTGATCATGTCACCCTGGAAATTCAGGAAGGGGAAATATTCTCATTCCTGGGACCCAGTGGCTGCGGTAAATCAACGCTGTTGCGTGTTGTGGCAGGCCTGGAAAACCAGGACCAGGGTGATGTGCTCATTGCCGGTCAGAACGTCAATGAACTGCCACCATACAAAAGAGATTGCAATACTGTTTTTCAAAATCATGCCCTTTTTCCCCACATGACAGTGGCCGAAAACATCGGTTTTGGTCTGGTGGAGAGAAGACTTTCAAAGATTGAAATCAAGAAAAAAGTAGCCGAAAAAATAGAACTCGTTACCTTGGGTGGCATGGAGGACCGGCGTCCGGATCAGTTGAGTGGTGGACAACGGCAGCGTGTTGCTTTGGCGCGGGCCTTGATTTTAGAGCCCGCTGTCCTTCTTTTGGATGAGCCGCTGGCTGCATTGGACAGGAAATTGAGAAAGGAGATGCAGATTGAATTGAAACGAATTCAACGGGAAGTCGGTACAACCTTTTTGAATGTAACCCATGACCAAAAGGAAGCTCTGAGTGTCTCCGATAGAATCGGTATCATGAATGAGGGTGCATTCCTGCAGATTGGAACACCGGATGAAATTTATGAGAAACCTGGTTCGATTTTTGTCGCTTCTTTCATGGGTGCTACAAATATTTTTTCTGGCAAGGTGGTTTCCCAAAAAGATGGCAAAGTTGAGCTCGAAACAGATCAGGGGTTAAGGGTATTTGCCCCTGAGCCGGAAAATAATACCAGCGATCCGGTTGTCGGGTTTTCTGTTCATCCGGAACTTATTCATCTTAAGCCAGAAACGTCAGATGAATCCCCGTCCGATCCCGCCAATCAAACCATATTTCACGGTAAAATCAATGAGGTGTTCTACCAGGGAGATTTTAGCGAGTTCACGGTTGCTCTTAAGGAAACAGACATGCTTATAACGGTTCATTTGACCCGGGGCAGAGGCTATCGTTTGCAAATGCCCGAAGGCCAGAATGTTGAAGTTAGCTGGGATTGCAGCAGTAACAACGTCTTGAGAGGTTAAAACAGCAATGAAAAACTCGCAGAAATACAAGAATTATGTGCCATACCCATTTTGGGCCATGGATCAGGAATTCTTTTTTAAGTATGCAAATGACCTACAAGGAGATGATCGCACTTTCCTGAACCATTATCCCTTCAAATGGGCTTATGTGCCTCCCCATGATAGCAATAGCGCAGTAGAATTCTTGCGCGATATCGGTGTGGATGACGGCGCTGTCAATGCTGAAGCCGTGGCAGCAAATTTTATAAATCTGGTGTCCTTTGCGAAGCTGGAACAGCAGGGGCTTGTCCAGTGGGGTGGTGACATATTATATGATGTGCCGCCCCCTGGCTTCAGGATGATTCCTGAGTGGGAACCCATGGCTGGTGTGCTGTTCAATTGGCCAACATTATTCCCGCCCTTATGGGACATGTTCAGACAGATGATTGGTTCATTGGATCATGTCACCATCTTTCTTAGAATTGGCGAAGGATATTTTGGGGCTGCCGTACTGGCGTGGCTCGAAGCCAGTGGTATAGACCTCAAGACTATCCGCCCAATTCCCGGCCCTCTAGGCGATAGCTGGACCAGGGATTACTCACCGCTCTATGGTGTTAATATCTACAGCGGTGAACCCATTGCCCACAAATTTACTTTTGCTGCTTTTTGGCCTGAATATCGGGATCAGAATCGATCTATTGTAGAAATAGACGATCGGTTTTTGTGGAAAGAGGGTTTTAACATCTATCGTTCAGAAATAATGCTGGATGGCGGTGCCCTTTTAACCGACGGTCATGGGACCTATGTCATGACCAGAAGGATATTGCGCGATAACCAGGGTATCCTGAACCTCTATGCCAAACTCGAAGCATGGCTGGGGGCCAGTCGTATTATCGTTGTGGACGAGGAACCCGACGACCTTCTTGGTCACATTAACCACTTTAAGTTTATAAGCCCGACAGAGATCATCGTGGGGCGACCAGACAAAACCGGAACAAAATTGTACCATTATTTGGATAATCTCAGCAAATTGTTTCAAAAAAAGGGTTATGACGTTATCCATATCCCCTGCCCGGAAGGGTTTGATCATCGGCTTCCAGGGGGCGATTATACGCATACGGCACTTTATGCCAACAGCCTAATGATGAATCAACGCATTTTGGTAACCGTATTTGATCAGGAAGGACTGGAAAAATACAATGAAGAAGCTCTTGCAATCTATCAAAGAGCGCTGCCGGATTATGAGGTAATTCCTATAGAGGCAACGATTCAGACAAATGCTGGTGGTGCAATAAACTGCAGCAGTAAGGAGATCCCGGATGTGTCACGGCTCTGACATGCCTTACAAGAACATCAGCCCCGATATCCACTAAGAGGAAACTATGTCACCCATAGTTGTTGCTGCAACACAAATGAAATGTACATCAGATAGGGATAAAAATATTTCCGCTGCCGAAGGTTTGGTTAAGGCCGCAGCTGCTAAAGGGGCCAAGATCATCTTACTGCAGGAGTTATTCGAAACGCTCTATTTCTGTCAGACCGAAAATCAGGAGAACTTTCAGTTGGCAACAGAGCTGAAAAAGAATCCTGCCGTGAATCGTTTTTCTCAGCTGGCCAAAGAACTCGAGGTCGTCTTACCTATCAGTTTTTTTGAAAATAAGAACCAGGCCTATTATAATACGGTGGCAGTTATTGATGCAGATGGCAGTATTCTCGGCAGATACAGAAAAACCCATATTCCTGATGGCCCCGGTTATGAAGAAAAGTATTACTTTAATCCCGGTAACACGGGATTTCGTGTCTGGGAAACCCGGTATGCAAATATCGGTATCGGTATTTGCTGGGACCAGTGGTTTCCGGAAGCTGCCCGCAGCATGGTGTTGCAGGGAGCGCAAATTCTATTTTTCCCCACGGCCATTGGATCTGACCCATCGGATCCCATGGTAGATAGCAGAGATGCGTGGCAGATATGTATGCGCGGTCATGCCGCAGCCAATTTTACCCCGGTTGTCGCATCCAACCGCATTGGCACCGAAACCAGCGGGGCTTCCAGTATCACTTTTTACGGTTCATCGTTTATTGCCGGTAGTATGGGACAACTTCTGGCGGAATCCGACCGGCAAACGCAAACAGTCATCACTGCTGAACTGGATCTGGAAGATATCAAAACGTGCAGGAGCGCATGGGGTTTTTTTCGGGACAGACGGCCGGATATGTACCAGACCTTAATGACCATAGATGGGGAAGAGCGCGATAGCTAAGCAATCGCTCACACCATCAATTGAGATATCTTCCAATACTTCATGTGGAGGGCTGTATGACAGAACAAGAAGAAATTGAATATCATGAATCACTTATCACGATGCTGGAGATGATCTGGGGAGAAGGCTTTCTTTCACCGGGAGGTGCCGAAGAAGTGGCACTTCTGCTGGCCGGAGAAGATATTAAAGATAAAAAAATCATTGATATTGGTTGCGGCATAGGCGGGATTGATGTGCTGTTGGCGCGGGATTATGGTGCCGGCAGTGTCGTCGGCGTTGACATCGAACAGCCCGTTCTCGATCACTCCATTGCCCGAGCAAAGAACGAAGGACTCTCTGACAGGATCACCTATCAGTTGGTTAAACCCGGACCGCTTCCATTCGAACCGGCTAGCTTCGATGTGGTATTCAGCAAAGATGCCATGATACACATTCCTGATAAGGAATCCCTGTTTGACGATGTATATCGGATTCTTAAACCCGGTGGTCTGTTCGTTGCCAGCGATTGGATGAGACGTGACGAAAACCCACCTTCGCCTGAAATGATGCATTACATAAAGATGGAAGGTCTGAGCTATGGAATGGGCTCCCCGGAGCGCTATGAAAAATCTCTCGCAAAGGCTGGATTTGTCGATATAAAGCTGCGCGATCGCAATGCCTGGTATAGCGTGATTTCAGGAGAGGAGTATCAACAGATGAAAGGGGATCTGTACCCTCAAATGGAGGCCAAACTGGGACGTGAGTATGCGGATCGATCAGTGGAAATTTGGCGCAGCATGAATGTGGTCCTCGAAAGTGGAGAACTGCGACCCGGCCACCTAAGAGCGATAAAGCCAGATAGATATTGATTTAAGATTTCTTTTGTTCAATTATATTAAAGAAGAGAGCTATCATGTTAATGGAAAGGAGAAACCATGAAATTTATACGTGTGAATATGACGGACAAGTCCATACATCTTGAAGACGTTCCTGCAGAGTATCAAATGCTCGGTGGGCGCGGTCTGACATCCATTATGATCAACAAAGATGTTCCCGCCCGATGCGACGCTTTAGGGCCGGAAAACAAACTTATTTTTTCCCCCGGTTATTTAAGTGGAACGGTTCTGGTCAATTCAAGCCGTTTGTCCATTGGCGCAAAGAGCCCCCTGACCGGAGGGATTAAAGAGAGCAATGTCGGTGGGACCGTGGCTGCTGACCTTGCCCATCTGGGAATCACTGCCATTATCGTAGAGGGCAAACCCGCTAGGGATGCGTGCTATCTGCTCAAGATCGATGCGGATGGTGGTGTAGAACTCCTGGATGGCAGTGTTTATAAAGGGCTGCGAAATTATGAACTGGTAAGGCAGTTAACAGCGGTCTATGGTGGAGAAAAGAGCATCACCTGTATCGGTCCGGCCGGGGAGTTTTTATTGAGTGCGGCATCTATCCAGACGACTGACACAGACGGACGGCCCTGTAGAGCGGCCGGTCGTGGCGGCTTGGGGGCGGTAATGGGTTCAAAAGGTTTGAAAGCCGTTATTGTGGACAGGGGCGGGAAAGCGACCGATGCCCTCGTGGATGTCGACACCTTTAAGGCGTCTGCCAAACTGTATGCCAAAGCGGTCCGGGAGGATGATTTTACAACGGACCTGGCCGAACTGGGGTCTGCTGTACTGGTAGCACCCATCAATGCCGTTGGTGCCTTTCCCACTCGCAATGCACGGGATGGCCAGTTCGAGGAAGTGGAAAAAATCACCGGAGAAACCATGGCTGAGGTGATCAAGGAGCGTGGTGGGAAAAACGCGCACATGGGTTGCGCCCAGTGCATTATCCGCTGTTCCAATGATTATGTCGACAAAGATGGCGAATACGTAACCTCTTCACTGGAGTATGAGACCATCTGGTCCATGGGCGGTATGCTGGGCAACAGTGACCTGGATTCGATCGCCAAACTGGATTTTCTGTGTGACGACATCGGGCTGGACACCATCAGCACGGGGGTTGCTGTCGCCGTTGCCATGGATGCCGGATACAAACCTTTCGGGGATGCCCAGGCGGCCATCGAGATGGTGGAAGCGGTGGCAGAGGGAACCGAAATGGGTCTGATTATCGGCAATGGCCCGGGAGCAGTCGGCAAACATTTCAATCATGACCGGGTGCCGGTGGTCAAAAATCAGAGCATCGCGGCCTATGACCCCAGGGCTATTCAGGGGATGGCGGTTACCTATGCCACGACACCTATGGGTGGCGACCATACCGCCGGATGGATAGTGGATCAGAACCTGGAAGAATTTGGCGGAACCCTGGATCGTTTTTCAGCCAAAGGACAAGTCGAGGCATCCAGAGACGCCCAGATTCACATGGCGGCTGTAGACACGGTCGGTATTTGTGATTTTGCCCAGAGCGGTTTCGGGGCAGGACTGGGCAATGTCTGCAAAATGGTGGCTGCAAAACTGGGTAAACCATTCAGCGAAGATGACTGGACCTCGTTAGGAACACGCATCCTGAAGGCCGAGAGAGAATTTAATCGCAATGCCGGCTTTACCAACAAGGATGACAGACTGCCGAAGATGTTTTATAAGGAGCCACTGCCACCTCACAACAAGGTTGTGATTATCAGTGATGAAGACATGGACCGGACGTTTGAATTTTAAAAATGAAAATCCAAGTTAGATTATACGGTACATTGGGGAGCCATCTTCCCGATCATAATCGTCTTACAGGAATGGTGGTTGAAATACCGGAAGGATCGAATGTCGGCGACCTGATGGATCACCTGGCTGTTTCCAGGGAAAAAGTGGGTATCGTTACCGTGGACGGCACCCTGGTAAAAGAGTCTAAAGCTTTGTTTTCAGGTGATTTTGTACGCATGTATATACCCATATCCGGGGGATGATTAAAAATTTGGATCATCTCCAAATGCGTTGATCCAAATTGAGGATTCAAAAATTCCAGGGGTCCAGGGTTCAAGTGAGATGAAGTGGGGCACCAGCTAAATGCTTAAGAATTATAAAGAGTTAAAATTCTGGGAAACAAACACTTGAATCCTGGAATCCTATACACCTGGAACCCTTTCTCCCAACGAATTGGGAGAAGAGCCACTTTATTTAAAGCCCCACAAACGGGTTGGTTCGTTTTTCCCGACCGATGGTGGTGGGTCCCATATGACCCGGATAAACCGTGACATCGTCATCCAGGGTAAAAAGCTTTTCCTGTATACTCGCCTTTAGCACGCCGAAATCCCCGCCTGGAAAGTCCGTCCGTCCAATGGATCCCGCAAAAAGGGTGTCCCCGACGAATACGGCATTATCTGCATGCAGGGAAATACCGCCCTGGGTATGCCCCGGGGTATGAATCACCGTCAAAGCGATATTGCCCACCTGCACCACATCGCCATGGGCTAACATGCGGTCCGGAGGGGGCGAATTATCGGAAGACATACCCCACGCCGCAGCCGTCGCCGACAGTTGAGACAGCATGGGTGCATCCAGTTCATGAATCAACAGCTCCGCCCCGGTGACCTCTTTCATGCGCTGGTTGGCACTCACATGGTCAAAATGACCATGGGTGTTGATAATCGTCTTTACCGTCAGACCGTCCTCCGCCAAAACCATTAAAATTCTGTCGGCTTCGTCTCCGGGATCGATTACTGCCGCGCTCTTGGTTTCTTCACAACCCACAATATAACAGTTTGCCATAATCGGTCCGACAGTCAGGTCCTTTATGATCAATGGTGCCTCCTTCCTAATTACACATTAGTTCTGTTTTCTTTGCTTGGCCTGCTCGATAAGATCGAGAAGGCTCGCAATCTTGTCTGGTGGCTTAGCCTCTAAAATTGATTTGAATTCTGCTTCGGACAGGCTGTTTTCCAGATAGGTCCGAACATCAAAGGTCTCCCACCAGCAATCCATGATCTTGAAACAGGGCATACCGCCCTCGCCGGTGGTTCTGCAGTATTTGAAGGGAACCGGTCCACCAAGCCGAGGACATCGCTGTTCCAGGGAATCCTTGTCATCGGCTTTTTTCATTTTCAAGTCTCCTTTTTGAATGGCGATTCGAAGAGAATCCAGGATGCCGTTGATAAAAGGCCCAGACTCGTGGGTACCATATTTTTTTCCGATGTCGATGGCTTCATTGATTGAAACCTTGATGGGAATATCTTCACAATACAGCATCTCGAACACCGCAATCCGCAATATGTTTCTGTCGACATGCGGCATGCGATGCAGTTTCCAGTTGCTGGAAAAACGCTCGATGGTGGCATCGATCTCGCGTTGGGATTGTCGTACACCCTCCACCAGTTTTCGGAAAAAGGGAACCGCTTGCTTGGCGGGTGAAAAATTGCCATAAAAAACATCCAGGCTCTCCCCGGATTCATCCCCAATCATATCCAGATAAAAAAGAGCCTGCATGGCGTGTTCCCTTGATTTTCGCCGGTTTCCCGTCATGATGTCTAACCGACGGTCTCTAGAAGATTGGCCATCTCCACCGCTGCCATGGCAGCACTGAAACCTTTGTTGCCGGATTTTGTTCCCGCCCGCTCAATGGCCTGCTCCAGGGTATCGGTTGTGATGATACCGAAAATGACCGGAATTTCCGATTCAATGCTGACAACGGCAATACCTTTGGATACCTCCGCACTTACATAATCAAAATGGGGTGTCGCACCGCGAATAACGGCCCCCAGGCAGATAACCGCATCATATTTTTTCTTCTGTGCCATCTTTTTTGCGAGCAAGGGAATCTCAAAAGCACCCGGTACTTTTACGACATCAATATCATCATCCTTGGCACCACATCTCACCAGGGCATCCACGGCGCCCCCGACGAGTCGCTCTGTAATGAAATCATTGAATCGACTCACCACAAGAGCAAATTTTTTCCCCTCTGCAATTAGATTGGCTTCAACAATTTTTGGCATCTTTCTCCTCCGAATTGATGATTTAACCTCGACAAAACGCTCAATTATGTAACCATAGTTAAGATGTCCTTACCATCTTGGTCACAAAATCAAAAAAATATCACGAAAACACGAAATTTATAAAGCACGAAAATTTCCATGCTCTTTTTCGTGATTTCAACCTTTCGTGTTTTCGTGATGAAATCGAATTTTTTTCCCACGACAACCCGCCTTTTCCCCTTGGTCCAACCGGCTTGTCCGGGTTGATGTTTTACTCACACATACTCAAATTATGCCCCATTTTCAGCTTCTTGCATTCAAGATAACCCTTATTGTGCATATTGGGTTCGATTTCGATGGGGATCTGTTCGATGACGCTGAGGCCGTAGCCTTCGAGACCGACCATTTTTTTGGGGTTATTGGTCAAAAGACGCATCTTTTTCACGCCAAGCGACACCAGAATTTGCGCTCCGATACCATACTCCCTGAGATCGTCCTTGAAGCCAAGTTTTTGGTTTGCCTCAACAGTATCAAGCCCATGGTTTTGCTGGAGTTCATAGGCCTTCAATTTATTGACAAGTCCAATACCCCGTCCTTCCTGACGCATGTAGACGATAACACCGGATCCTTCCGCCTCAATCATCGACATGGCCATGTGAAGCTGATCAGCGCAATCACATCGCATGGATCCGAAAATATCTCCGGTCATACACTCGGAGTGAACCCGAACCAAAACAGGTTGTTCCGAATCAATGGTTCCTTTTACCAGCGCAATATGGGTCAGGTCGTCTATATCGTTTTCAAAGGCCAGAATGTTAAAGTCACCCCCAAAGGCTGTCGGAATGCTCGTCTGAACCGCCATTTTTACAAAGCATTCTGTACGCGTCCTGTAGGCCACGAGGTCCGCTACGGTACAAATACCGATCCCGTGCTTGTCACTGAATTTTTCAAGGGCCGGCATGCGGGCCATGGTGCCGTCTTCATCCATGATTTCACAAATTACCGCCGCCGGTTTCAAACCAGCCAAGCGGGCCAGATCCACGGAGCCTTCTGTCTGACCGACCCTGACCATGACACCGCCATCCCTTGCTCTCAATGGGAAAATATGCCCTGGCCGCGCCAGGTCACTCGGTTTTGCCTCATCCGCAACCGCCGCAAGAATGGTCGTGGCACGATCTGCCGCCGAAATCCCCGTTGTGACGCCTTTTCTGGCTTCGATGGAAACAGTAAAACCGGTTTGAAAACGCGATGTGTTTTCATTGACCATCAATGGCAGGTTTAGAGCATCGCACTTTTCGCTCGTCATGGGGAGACAAATCAGTCCCCTGCCGAATTTAGCCATAAAATTGATGGCTTCAGGTGTCACAGCCTCCGCAGCCATACAGAGATCACCTTCATTCTCGCGGTCTTCGTCATCTACGAGAATAACCATCCCGCCGGCCTTAATTTTTTCAATAGCTTCTTTGGTACTCAAATGGGGCATTCTAAAACTCCTATGGTCCCGAATTAAGGAAACCTGTCTTTGTCAGAAGGTCCATATCTATGGAAGATTCGCCGGTTTCCTCTGTTTTGTTTTGATAGTGAGATAAAAACCGTTCCACATATTTGCCAATCATGTCGGTTTCGATATTAACCTGTTCACCAACCTGTTTATGACCGATGGTCGTCAATATGCCGGTGTGTGGAATGACGCTGACATGGAAATGTGTCCGGGTGCGGTGGTTGACGGTAAGACTGATGCCGTCCACGGCGATGGAACCTTTTTCGATGATGTAGGGACTCAGGGACGGTGGCACTTCGATGGCAATGACGGTTGCATTCCCAACCGGTTTCCTTTCCTTGATGGTTCCGATACAATCCACATGGCCCGAGACAAGATGCCCGTCAAGCCTGCCGGTCAACATCAGCGCCCGCTCAATGTTGACACGGTCTCCGACTTTTGTTTTTACAAAGGTTGTCCTGTCAAGCGTTTCGGGTGACACATCCGCCTGAAATCGCCGGGCTTCAACAATAACGGCTGTCAAACAGGCACCACTGACGGAGAGACTGTCTCCTATTTTGGTATCCCCCAGGTCAAAATCAGTATCAATGGTTAAACGTCTGCCAAGCCCGGACGGACGCATTCCCACAACACTGCCCAACCCTTCGATAATTCCTGTAAACATGAAATCCTGCGTTGTTACAAATTAGTTCTTAGCCATAAATTCCGAGACTGTAAACCAAACGGAAATGAACATCGAACGCCCAACATCGAATGTTGAATTTGAGATATGAAGCAACAGGCGCCGGAATTGAACCACAACAGCGAGTGAATCTGAATGGGTCAGTAATTCTTTACGGTCTCAAAATCCTCTTGTCCTGTAGGAAGGTTTTTCAATATTCGTCTTCATTCGATGTTCGATGTTCAGCGTTCGATGTTGGATGTTCATCTTCCAGACAGACTCCACAAACATTTATTATATGCATTGTTGATCCGACAAGCAACCAACAGGTGTCGATTTGTCCATAATTTCAGGAAAAATCGCTATGCAATCACGTGTTTTGCACAGCTTGCCCTGCCAGATACCCTGTTATCATGATATCGTCATCAAACCTTCGAACCTTTATTCCGCTGACCGGCCACGCGTCATGCATCAGCTCCGGCCCCTTGCCCCGGCAGATGGGAACACCATCGTTTCCTCCCAGCAGTTTGGGCGCATAAAAAAATATGACTTTGTCCACAATACCGGCTGAAACAGCCGAGGCAATAATGTCTCCACCCCCTTCAATAAGCAAGCTGGTGATATGCTCACGCCCTAACAGCCGCATCAACTGAATTAGATCCACACGACCATGTCTAAGGGGCGCCTCCATCAATCGGACCCCTGCTTTTTTTAGACGATCCCGCTTGGCCTGGGTGCTGGCAGAATGCCTGCCTGAGATTACCCACGTTTCAGCCTCAGAGGTGGATTGGACGATGTCCGCCTCCTCTGAAATACTGAGATTTGTATCGAGAATAATTCTGACGGGGTTCTTGCCCACTTTGTTCTGCAGACGCGTGGTCAGATGCGGATTGTCTTTCCGGACCGTCCCGATTCCCACTAAAATGGCATCTGTCCAGTGCCGCAGGCAGTGCACATAATGCCTCGCGGTCTCTCCGGTAACCCATTTGGCATCACCGGTCCGGGTGGCAATCTGTCCATCCAGCGTTGCAGCACATTTCAATGTCACAAAGGGCTGTTTTTTCATCACAAATTTAATAAAAGCTTCATTCTGACTTTTTGCTTCCGCCCGCAGAACACCCGACGAAACCATGATGCCTCTGTCAGCAAGATATGCCATACCGCCACCCTTGACATCCGGATTGGGATCTTCCATGGCCACCACAAGGCGTTGTATACCAGATTTTAGGATTTTTTCAGTACAGGGCGGGGTTCGACCATGGTGGTTGCAGGGTTCGAGGGTGACGTAGAGTGTTGCCTTTTCTGCATGGATGCCTGCATCATCGATGGCATTGACTTCCGCATGGGCTTTTCCAGCGGACACATGATAACCCTGACCGACAATCTTGCCATCCTTGACAATGACCGCACCCACCATGGGGTTTGGTGATGTTTCTCCTTGACCTTTTGACGCCAGGTCAAGGGCCTTTTTCATGAAGCGTTCGTCATCCTGCATAGCATCTTCGTTCAGGGTTGATTAATGGGTCGCTAAATTACGTCGCACGGAGGCATGCCCGACCCCAGCATTTCACAAATCTGTTGGCTTACTGTTTGCTGAGAATATTTTTCAGCTCTGCGACAAAGTCGTTTACATCCTTGAATTCACGATACACAGATGCAAAGCGAACATAGGCAATATCGTCAACTTCATGAAGAATATGCATGATTTTTTCTCCGAGAACAGACGACGGGATTTCTTTTTCACCGGTTTCCCTTAAATCCCGTTCGAGTTCATCCACATATTCTTCTATGAGGTTCATACTGATATTACGCTTCTCGCAGGCTTTCTTGAGTCCGGAGCGTACCTTGCCGCGATTGAAAACCTCTCTTCTCCCATCCTTTTTAATGATCATGATGGGAATGTCCTCGATGTGCTCGTAGGTAGTGAATCGCCGGTTGCACATGAGACACTCTCTCCGCCTGCGAATGACATTTCCATCCTTGCTTACCCTAGAATCAATAACCTTGTTGTCAATCTCGCCGCAAAATGGACACTTCATAATTCTCCCCTTTATGTGGTATCGGTGAGACCTTCAGATGTCGAGCTTAACAATTCCAACACCCGCCTCTGTCAGCATCTCCTCGGACATGGTGTCTGCATAGCCCGATAAATAATATATGAGTTTAATACCCGCATTAATAATCATTTTTGCACAGATGGAGCAAGGCAGGTTGGTACAGTAAAGAGAAGCATCCCGGATGGAAACCCCATGAAAAGCTGCCTGAATGATGGCATTCTGTTCCGCGTGAATCCCTCTGCACAACTCGTGCCGTTCTCCTGAAGGAACGTCCAACTGCTCCCGGATACAACCGGTTTCCCGGCAATGACGCACATTTGTCGGGGCACCGTTATAACCGGTGGAAAGCATCCGTCTATCCTTTACCACCACCGCACCCACCGAACGTCTCAGACAGGTGGAACGTTTGGCCACAAGCACGGCAATTTCCATAAAATAGGCTTCCCACGATGGGCGCTCGGTGATCTCAGACATATTGTATTATTTTCATCCCATAAAATCGTTTCGTGACCATCATCAGTCCCATAAGGATGTCATAGCACTTCGTGCGACATTATGCCCTGCGGGCGTCATATACACTTCGTTCGACACTTGCGCTTTGCGCGTAATTAACGCTGCGCGTGTCATTCATTGTTGTAACCAGCCAAGGACTATCAGCGAAACTTAAAGCTTAAAACCTAACACCTAAAACATTTCTTGACGATCCCTCGTACGCTGGGACGCTAGGATGCTCGGAAGCTATAATGCTGCTGTCCGCATAAAGCTGTCACCTACCCTCGAACCCTTGTATCACCCTTGAACCCTTGAACCCTATGTTAAAGATATATCGGAAAAGCCTCACAAAGCGCCCTTGCCTGGTCATTCACCTTCTGAATGACGTCCTGGCTGTCAATATTTTCGAACACATCCAGTATCATCTTGGCAATCAGGGCCATCTCCGGCTCTTTCATACCCCTCGTGGTAATGGCCGGTGTTCCGATACGAACACCGCTGGTGATGGACGGCCCCAGGGTGTCAAACGGAACGGAGTTCTTATTGACCGTGATTCCCGCTAGACCCAAAGCGGCCTCGGCATTCTTTCCGGTGATGCCCAGATTGCGTAAATCCGCCAGAAGCATATGATTATCCGTGCCGTTAGAAATGAGACGAACACCGCCAGCCATCAAATGTTCGGACAATGCCCGTGCATTTTTAACGGTTTGCATCTGGTAGGTTTTGAATTCCTCCGACAAGGCCTCCTGAAAAGCCGCGGCTTTTGCTGCGATGACATGCATCAAGGGCCCCCCCTGAATGCCTGGGAATATTTCCTTGTTCAATCGTCGACCATAATCAGCTTTTGACAAAATCAAGCCCCCTCTTGGGCCCCGAAGCGTTTTATGGGTTGTCGATGTCGTTACATCGGCATAAGGAATGGGGGAAGGATGAACACCAGCTGCCACCAGACCGGCAATGTGGGCCATGTCCACCATCAGGTATGCACCAACAGAAGCGGCAATGTCGGAAAATCGCTTGAAATCAATGATGCGGGGATAAGCGCTGGCTCCGGCAACAATCATTTTTGGCCGGTGTTGTTCAGCCAATTTCTTCACGGTTTCATAGTCGATGATGCCTGTATCCGGGTGTACACCGTAATGGACAAAATGAAAAAGACGTCCCGAAAAACTCACAGGGCTGCCATGCGTCAAGTGCCCCCCATGTGCCAGATCCATGCCCAGGAGAGTGTCCCCGGTTTTCAGCAATGCAAAATAAACCGCCATGTTGGCCTGTGACCCCGAGTGTGGCTGCACATTGGCATAGGCTGCCTGGAAAAGTTTTTTTGCGCGTTCGATAGCCAAGGCCTCGGCCTGGTCTACAAATTCACAGCCACCATAATAACGCTTGTCGGGATATCCTTCCGCATATTTGTTGGTCAGGACGCTTCCCTGTATCGCCATGACCGAAGGGCTGACAATATTTTCCGATGCGATGAGCTCCAGGTTGAACTGCTGGCGGCTCAGTTCATTTTCAAGCGCCCCTGCCAGTTCAGGATCCGACTTTCTTATCATTTGATAATCCAACAAATACCCCCCTTAAATCACTGCTGGAAGAATATGGCTGATATTGTTCTATTTACCGCTGCAGCGACTGAAATCTATCCGGTCAAACTTGTCCAGGCGGTTTTTATGTCGCCCCCCATCAAATTCTGTCTTGAGCCAGGCTTTCACGATCTCTTTGGCCAGCACGTCACCAATAACCCGCCCCCCCAGGACAAGGATATTGGCGTCATTGTGCTGCCGGCTCATGACTGCAGAAAACATATCACCGCAAAGTGCCGCACGGACACCTGGAAATCGATTGGCGACCATGGACATTCCGAGACCTGTTCCGCACATCAGGATGCCCCGGTTATATTTTCCGGAAGATATGGCGGATGCCACCTTGATACCAAAATCGGGATAATCCACGGAGTCCGTCCCAAGGGTACCGGCATCTTCAACCGCAAAGCCCTCAATCTCCAGATAAGATTTAATTGTTTCCTTCATCTGGTAGGCAGCATGATCACTGCCGATGACAATGGTTTCCTTTTTCACTAAAATTCCTTCCTTGATAAAATCGCTTTGCGATTTCGATCTCCTGCACACCATTGGTCTTTTATACGATTGACCATTGCCTTCATAACCAAAAGCGTATAGCACACCACAATTATAAAAAAATAAAGAATCGTTGATGTGATAGGTCAACTATTCTTTATCGATATTAATGGATTACCGCAAGCAAAAAAAACCTAGCCATAAACCAAAAAATGGTGGGCCTCTAGGTTGATGGGTGATCCCTGAATGGCTTTGAAACTGTTTGCGTTCTGTAGGGGCTGTCAGAAAAACGTTCCGATTGAGGACCGTTTTTCTGCTACAAACCCTTTTGCCGCCATCCTATTTCCGGAGCATTCTTATGACAAGCGGTATAAAGTGGTTGTTATGCTGAACAGCATGTCTCAGGATGGATATTTCTTGAATATCAGCGTGGCGTTGGTACCACCAAAACCAAAAGAATTGGACATGGCGGTGGTGATCTTTAGCTTCCTGGCAACATTCGGCACATAATCCAGGTCGCACTCCTCATCGATATTCTCATAGTTGATGGTGGGTGGAAGGATACCGTCATGAATGGCCAGTGTCGAAAAAACCGCTTCAACACCACCCGCACCACCCAACAGGTGTCCGGTCATGGATTTGGTGGAGCTCACCGGTATCATGTGAGCCCTGTCTTTGAACACGGCCTTGATCGCCCTTGTTTCAAAAAGATCATTGAGAGGCGTCGATGTGCCGTGGGCATTGATATAGTCGATATCCCGGTAGCTAAGACCTGCATCGGTCAGCGCGGCCTTGATACACCGGATCGCGCCCCCACCGTCCGGCGGTGGCGAAGTAATGTGGTAAGCATCTCCACTCATCCCGTATCCTACCACCTCAGCGTATATGTGAGCACCCCTTTCAAGAGCGTTTTCCAGTGTTTCCAGGATGAGGATCCCACCCCCTTCTCCCACAACAAAACCGTCGCGATCCCGATCAAATGGTCTTGACGCTTTTTGTGGATCACCATTTCGCGTTGAAAGGGCTTTCATGGCATTAAAACCGGCGATACCTGTGGGTGTAATTGTGGATTCAACACCACCGGCGATCATGGCATCGGCAGCACCCCTCTTGATAAGTTTAAAGGCATCACCAATTGCATGGGATCCGGCCGCACAAGCAGTGGCCACCGAGGCATTCGGTCCTTTGGCCCCGAAACGAATCGATATCATTCCAGGTGCCATGTTGCCGATCATCATTGGAATAAAAAAGGGCGTTACCCGGTTGGGCCCTTTACTGTCAACGACCCGGGTGATGTCTTCCAGAATGGAGAGCCCGCCCAGACCACAGCCGGTCAGCACACCCACACGGTCTTGGTTGTGTTCGTCGATCTTCAAACCGGACGAATCCATCGCCATTCGCGTGGCAGCAATGGCATAGGCAATAAACAGGGAGGTCCGCCGGGCTTCTTTCTTGGGCAGAAAATCCTGGGGGTGAAAATCTTTTACCTCTCCTGCTATGCGTGTCGAAAAATTTGATGCATCGAATCGTGTGATCTCTCCGATGCCGGATTTTCCGGCACACAGCCCCTCCCAGGATTCTTCAACACCGATGCCCATAGGTGTAACCAGGCCCAATCCCGTAATGACAACGCGTCTACTCAAGCAAGCTCCTTTTATGTTCAATGTCTGAAATTCGAAGTCCGAAATACGAAAAACATCCTAATATCGAGTGGTTAAATGACGAAGACATCGCATATGAAAATTAGCCCAATAAGCCAGTTTTGCACATTCGAATTTAGATCATTGGGAGTTGTTTAGGATTTCGACTTTCGTACTTCGAATTTATATTTAGATCAACGGGCATTGATAAAGTCTATGGCATCCTTGACCGATTCGAGCTTTTCCGCATCCTCATCGGAAATATCGATGTCGAATTCTTCTTCCATGGTCATGATCAGTTCCACCAGGTCCAGTGAGTCCGCCCCCAGGTCATCGACGAAGGAAGCCTCAGGGATAACCTCTGCCAAATCGACACTCAACTTCTCCGCAATAATCTCTCTAACTTTATCTTCGATGGACATTGGATACATCTCCTTTTAATCTGTCGGTATCATCCGACAACATGTTGTATTTTTTATTTATTTTCTCTGGGTCACAAAGTGTAAACAATAAACCGCTTATATCTTTAAACCTTCAATAGCCTTTTAGGGGTATAGGCTGTTGACTATTGGCTGCCTATCGCTCATCGTTTTCAGCGACCCTTGTATCACCCTCGGACCCTCAAACCCTCTAGGTGTACATCCCCCCACTGACATGCAGTACCTGACCCGTTATGTATGCCGCATCATCAGAAGCAAGAAATTTGATAGCTGCCGCAACCTCCGATAATGTTCCTGCCCTTCCCATGGGGATGAAGGCCAGCATGGCTTCCTTGGCCTTGTCTTGAAGCGATGCGGTCATGTCGGTTTCTAGATAGCCGGGCGCTACTGCATTTACTGTGATGCCCCTTGTGGCTATTTCTTTGGCAACCGATTTGGTGAGTCCGATGATGCCGGCCTTTGATGCAGCATAGTTGGCCTGACCCGGGTTCCCCATGGCGCCCACAACAGATGTGACATTGATAATCCTACCGTAACGCTTGCGCATCATGAGACGAATTGCCGGTTTGATACAGTTGAAGGCGCCTTTCAGGTTGGTTTCCAGAACATCGTCCCAGTCCGATTCCTTCATCATCGCAATCAGGCCATCGCGTGTTATCCCGGCATTGTTTACAAGAACGTCAATCTTATTGAATGCCGTGCCAATCCGTTTGAACCAGGTGCTGACCGCGTTCAAAGAAGTAATATCGACACGCTCTGAGTCCCAGCTTCCACCTGCAGCGGTAATCAGTTCTCCTGTTTCCTGAGCACCTGCTTCCGACGCATGGTAATTAAAACAGATATGGGTGTCGGGACCTGCGAAGGCCTGACAAACAGCTCTCCCAAGACCCCGCGAGCCACCTGTAATAACCACGATGCGTTTTTTATCCTGTGTCATGTTTCTCTCTCGAACAGGATATCCGCAACAGTATCCATTTCCACGATGAGCTTGTCATAACCGGGCATCAGTGCCGCATAATTCAAATCCTGTAAAATCGCCGTCATATCCTCCTGACCAAAAACACCGGTTCCCATGAGTGTCAAGGGCACATTTTTAGCTGCCAGCTGGGCCACTTCATTGGCAAAAATTCTGGACATGGCACGGAATTTTTCCGCTTCAGAGTGTCCTTTTTTTGTCAGACCGGCCGCTTTTCTCGCCAGACTTGCACCGACTTCCACATGGGTCATCAGGTCTGCCAGAGCAAACATGACATATTGCTGCCGGGTCAAACGATTGTCGTGAACCCGACTGATGGTTTCATTCAGCAGCCTGGCGCAGCATCCCAAAAGTGAACAGCCACCGTTCTTGAAAACGGTCTCGAGGGCATCCATTTCCATGCCTAGACTGTTATAGAATTCACCCTTTGTTTTACGTGATTTTTTCCATCGGTAGGTACTGATGATATT
>JAHEIB010000091.1:5711-12558 GCA_024639645.1 Deltaproteobacteria bacterium | reverse complement strand
GCTTTATTGATAAGCGTATTCGTTTTGCCGGATGGCTGGTGACCGGGAAACGGGTTCAGACCAAGCACGGCGATACCATGGAATTTTTGACGTTCGAGGATGAAACGGGCATCGTGGAAGCCACTTTTTTCCCAAAAACCTATGAGCGGTTTTGCCACATGGTCGACCGTAACCGTCCGTATGTGCTGGAAGGAAAAGTAGCGGTTGACTGGGGCGCAACCACCCTGACAGTGGATCATGTGAAACCCCTCGCTCCGGTGAACCGGGTTGATAAAAAGAGAAAAAGCGTATAGAAGATCAGGGTCCGAGGGTGATACAAGGGTGATACGAAGGTTGGAGGGTGGCTGACAGTAGTGGGCGAAAGACTCCTAACAGCCTATCAAACCCAATGAACTCAACAAACCCAATGAACTCAACGAACCCAATAAACCCAACAAGCTCAATGAACCCCAAAAACAAAGTCATTTATATCTCGGTACGAGATCTCGTGGAACGCTTTGTTCGTGCCGGTGATCTCACCAGCGGTGTTTTCATTCCAGACCGGGCCACAGCGGCCATCGCTCTTCACCAGAGAATCCAACGGTCGCGACCGGAGGCTTATGAACCCGAGGTTGTCATTTCTCACACCTGTAAATCCGGTCCCTGGTCGATCCATATATCAGGCAGGATCGATGGTATTTTCCGGTATGAGGACCGTATGGTTATAGAGGAGATCAAGACGACCGTTCGAAACCCAGAGGATTCCAAAGATGTGGAGAATCCGCACCACTGGGCCCAGTTGAAGCTCTATGCTTACATGCTCAGCATGGAACATGACCTCGCGTCCGTTGACACCTGTCTGACCTACGCACGGTTGTATTCGAATGCCACATGGGAGATCCAGCGCACCTTCAGCCGTACCGATCTCGAAGCGTTCTTTTCTCGATTGATATTGCGTCTGATTCAGCGTACCGAGGGTATTCGACACTTTCATAATCTGCGTGATCAGTCCATCGGCTTCCTTAGATTTCCCTTTAAGGAATGCAGGCGTGGGCAGCAGCGTATGATGGAAGAGGTTTACCAGGTCATTGTCGATGGAGATCAGCTTTTCGTGCAGGCACCCACGGGTATCGGCAAGACCATGGCAGTGATTCTGCCCGCATTGAAAACGCTATCCCAGGGGAAAATTGACCGGATGTTCTACCTGACAGCCCGTTCTACCGGTAAACAGGTAGCAGAGGAAGCTTTTAGCATCCTCATGGATCAGGGACTGCGCATGAAAATGGTTACCCTCACGGCAAAGGAAAAAATCTGTTTCCATGACGATGCCGAATGCAACCGGGATGAATGTGAATTTGCCAAGGGATATCATGACCGTATTGACGAGGCCATTACCCGTGCCTTTGAAACGGACTGCCTCGGCAGGGATGTCATCGAAAAGATTGCCAGGCAATTCATGGTGTGCCCATTCGAGCTGTCCCTGGAGTTGTCTGAAATGGCGGATTGCATCATCTGTGATTACAATTACGTGTTTGATCCCCAGGCAAACCTGAGACGTTTTTTTTCCCGGCCGCGTGAGGCATACCTGTTTCTTGTGGACGAGGCCCACAACCTGGTGGATCGGTCCCGGGAAATGTTCTCAGCAGACATTCAGAAGCAGGATTTTCTTTATGTCAGGCGCCAGGTCAAGAAAGCACTTCCGGATGTATATAGCGCTCTGGGAAAAGTAAACACGCGTCTGCTTCGATTTATGAAGGCCAGCCCGGACAGAGCCCAGGCGTTTGCAGAGCGGGAATTGCCGGAGGATCTCTGGCTGGCCTTGAGTGACTTTATCAAGGTTTGTGAAAAATGGCTGGCACTCAACAGGGATGCTCCTTTTCGTGAAGCACTCCTGGAACTTTACTTTGGCGTCACCCGTTTCCTGAAGGTTACGGAACTGTTCGACGCCTCATACGCGGTTTGCTGCGAAAAGTTTGCAAAGAATTTCCGGGTCAGACTTTTCTGTATAGATCCTTCTGGGTCATTAAGCAGTGTGCTGGAGAAAAGCCGGGCTACCATCTTTTTTTCCGCCACCTTGACACCGACCGAATACTTCCAGAAGATCTTCGGGTGTGGAGAGGCTTCATCAGGACTGGTTCTGGCATCCCCCTTCCCCCAAGAAAATTTGTGTGTTACGGTTTCCAATGTGTCGACCCTTTTCAGGAACCGCCGCAATACCAAGGAAATGGTGGCGGGTCTGATCCAGTCTCTGGTCTTGCAAAAGATCGGCAACTACTTGATATTTTTTCCTTCCTATAGCTACATGACCATGGTAGTCAGATCTTTCGAAGCCCTTTTCCCGGAATTCAAGACGCTTGTTCAGACGCCTCGTCTGACCGAGATGGATCGAGAGCGTTTCCTGGAGAAATTCAGCCGACATAACGCATCGACGCTGGTTGGGTTTGCCGTCATGGGAGGGGTATTCGGAGAAGGGATCGATCTCGTGGGGGATCGTCTGACCGGGGCCGCTGTTGTGGGGGTGGGGATGCCGCCGCCCAATCTGGAAAGAGAGCTTATCAATGCGTATTTTACCGAGCAATACAATGCCGGGTATGAATTTGCATACATATTTCCGGGGTTCAACAAGGTTTTACAGGCCTCAGGCAGGGTGATCCGCTCGGAAACCGACCGGGGGGTGGTTCTGCTCATCGACCGCCGTTTTACATCCCGGAACTATCAATCCATGTTCCCTGACGATTGGAACGCCAAAGATGTTCGTGACCCAGGCGATCTCTCCCGGGTGTTAAGGGAGTTTTGGGATTAATTGTCTTGGTCTGATGGATACAATTGCAGCTGTATCAAAAAGCAGAATGACAGGGAACCGTTGGATGGATTTTCAACAGGCGGGTCAAACGCCTTGATGATGATTGACAAGCACCATCGATATGGGTATACTTTCTTGTAATTTGTTTCTGTTTTTTATCTCTACCTTACCAGGAGCGGTTCTCTATGGCTGAATCGAATCCTGTTTCCCATCGAATTTTGCGTTCTATTGAACCGTAATAGCGAGCGACAACCCCGTGGACAGCTGCGTGGTTAGCGAGCATATCCAAATTATACAGAATTCCTCACGGTTGGCGAAGCACGGCCAAACGGCAGAACATTCCTTGTAGGCTCTGTCGTTCGTCAGTGCTTCGCATGCTGCGAGGTTCTTCAATAATCCATATTTGGCCAGCAGATACCCGGGCCTTTAGACCCGGGTATCTACTAATCAATTGAGGAATCTTGGTGTAAAAAAAGCAAATACCTTGGTCGACAAGAATGATTCCAAATTAATAAAATTTTTTTGTTGCGAATCAATTTATACCGCTTTTCATAATACTGTTCCGAAAATAGGATGGCGGCATAAGGGTTTGTAGCAGAAAAACGGTCCTCAAACGGAGCGTTTTTTTGACAACCCCTATAGCACTGCCAAAAGCATTGTTAATCTGGAACGAACCCATTGAATTTAGGAGGTTGGTATGAGCATTAAAGTCTTGATAAAAAGGACAGTTCCGCAAGAAAAAGCCAGGGAAATGTTGAATTTGTTTAAGGAGATGAGATCATTGGCGACAGGTCAGGATGGTTATATTTCCGGTGAAACCTTGAAAAGCACTGACAGGCTTGATGTGTTTTTGGTCATAAGCACATGGGCATCTTCAGCCGATTGGGAAAGCTGGCTTAAGAACAAAAAGCGGCAGAAGATTCAAGGCAAAATTGATGCTTTGCTGGGTGGTAATACATCTTATGAAATGTTTCAGTATGGATTGCGGGAATGATGTTATTTCTAAATAAAGGTGAAAAACATGGCAATTGGAATCTTAATAAAGCGTGTCACGAAACACGGGGTTGATGCAAAAGTGCTTTTGCCTCTCATAATAGAATTAAGGTCCCTTGCCGTCAGGCAGTCTGGGTATATTTCAGGCGAAACTTTTTTTAACTTGGATCGCCCTGAAGAATGCGTGGTTATAGGCCGGTGGACATCTTTGAAACATTGGCAGCAATTCAAAAAGAACCCGCTTCGCTCAGAGCTGATTGAAAAAATCGAAAAACATCTTGATGAAAAGGCCGAATACAATTTTTATGGTATTGGCCTATGGTAGCCGCCGAATTGATGCGGATTCGGTCTTTTCGCACATGTAACTGTTGTGATAGCTCATAGTATTGCAAGACTTTTCAAGCAAAGATAACTTTTCATTGAGAGGATGCCATGGTTGTCGTCCAGGGCAAGACGCATGGTACACCATGCAGGGCGAAGGCGGGGTCTCTCGGTCAAATGGCTTTGCCGCAGCCAAATCCACGAATTAAACCCTCGAAATCTGTCAAACTCTGCTACACATTGATGTACGTTGCCGAAACAGCTGGAATACGTGAACTGGCCGATGGCGAATACGGGCCGCATGACAAGACGCTCGAGGATGGAATCGATCGGCAAATCAACTATCTTCTTGATCAGGTGGGCTGTAGCCAGCCGGGTTTTCGCCTGCTCGAGATCGGTTGCGGCTATGGTCGTCTATTGAGAAAAGCAAAAGCGCGTGGGGCCCTTGCGGTGGGCGTAAATGTTTCTGCTGAACAAGTGAATTATTGTCGTGACCAAGGCTTGCAAGTGTATTGTTGCACTTACCGCGACTTGCTTGAATCCCCAGAATGGCACGGGCAATTCGACGGTGTAATCGCCAATGGTTCACTGGAACATTGGGTTCAACCCGAAGATGTCAAAGCCGGAAAAATGAATGAAATATACAATGAATCATTTGCCATCGCCCACAAGGTGATGGACCCGGACACGCCGGACACCCGCTATGTTACAACGGCCTTACATGTCAAACATGCCTTGAATCCGGATGACTTGTTGATACCCTGGTATCGCCTGCCCCGCGGATCGAATCGCAGACAGTTCAGCTTGTTGCATCAATGGTTCAGTGGTTACTATCCTGTTTTGGGACAGCTGGAAGTGTGTGCAAAGCCGTTTTTTTCACTTGAAAAAGAAGTTGACGGAACATTGGGCTACAAGATAGCCAGTGAATATCGGATGACGCGGATGTGGCGCGGATTATACACAAACCCGAAACTGGTCTGGGGTATTGCAAAGGCACTCGTCCGACATCCATATACGACCGCCACATCCCTTGTGGGCTACTTCATTGAGCAGGCCTGGGATTGGCAGTTCCGGGGCAAAGAACCGCCAACAACACTTCTGCGTCAGACTTGGAAGCGGAATGCGCAGGTTTTGTTGTGACAACAGCAAGAAGTTGCAATGGACCTGCCTGAAGATTGAAGCGTACCCTCACTGATTAAAAGAAGGGAGCTATGAAATTGCGTCAAAATTTTAATAACGCGACATTTCATGTCCTTTTTACTCTAATAATCCTGATATCTTTTAATTATTTTTCTACTGCATCGGCTAACACCTATCCAGCAGGGAACTGGCAAGTTTCTACTCCTGAGGAACAAGGGATGGAATCTCAGGTCCTTGCTGAAATGCTGGATTACATTAAAAAATACAATTTCAACATTGATAGTATATTCGTTGTACGAAACGGTTTCAACGTTTTGGAAACCTACTTTTGGCCATTTTCAAAGGGACAAAAGCATAATATTTATTCATGTACAAAAAGCATCATGTCCGCTTTAGTGGGAATTGCTATCGAAAACGCTTACATTCACGATGTGAACCAAAGCATCATGGATTTTTTTCCAGACAAAGCATTTGCTAATTATGGAGACCTTAAAAGGTCCATTACCCTTGAAAACCTGTTGATGATGTCATCAGGCTTGACATGCAGGGATTCATATCTTTATCGCTGGAAGGGATTGCGTGAAATGCGATACAGCCCTGATTGGGCTCAATATGTTCTTGACCTTCCCATGGCTGAGTCTCCTGGAGAAAAATTCGAGTACTGCAATGGTGTTTCATATCTTCTATCGGTTATTATCCAGAATACAACCAAAATGAGAACCTTGGATTTTGCGAAGAAAAATTTATTCGAACCCCTTGGCATTCATGACATTGCTTGGGCAAACAGTCCCCAGGGTGTTGACATCGGATATGGTGAGATGTGGTTAAAACCTCATGACATGGCCAAATTTGGATGGTTATACCTGAATAAGGGCCGATGGGGGAAGCAACAGATACTGCCATCTAAATGGGTGGAGAGGTCTACGCGTGGGCTTATTCCTGCTACGCTTTTTGATCACTATGGGTACCAGTGGTGGGTTGATTCTGCCGGATACTATATGGCTGTTGGATATAAAGGTCAGCGTATTTTCGTGGTCCCGGAAAAGAATATGGTTGTGGTTTTTACAGCAGACCTGACCGGCCGGGAAAGTTTTACGCCAAAAAAATTACTCGATTATTATATCATTCCAGCAGCCTCGTCATCTGAGGTGCTCCCCGCAAATACACGAGAAAAAGCCCGGCTCGATGCATTGATAAATAGCGCGTCCAAGGCGCCCCCCAATGGGCTCGTCTGGGTCTCGGAAAATGAGGGAAGGGCAGCGCACGGTGTGTTTCATAGAACGGCATCACCAGCCTTCAAGTTTAAATATCCATGGGGTAGTAAAAAAACAGCAACAGTTTATCCTGGCCAGATAATGAAAATGAGGGCTCCCGGAGATTTTGAATTTTCCGCATTTGTTGGTGATATCCCAGTGGGTGTGAAGTTGGAAGATTTCGGGCCAAAATGGTATGTGCATGAACTTGAAAAATTTGGAACAAATGTCAGCGTTATTTTAAATAAGGAAATCACGCTTAAATGCGGCGCACAGGCCTATCAAACGGAAATCAAATGGTTGTTAAACAATACCATGCCCATACGGACGTATCTCGTGACAGCCTACAAGGATGGCA
>JAHEIB010000091.1:0-5701 GCA_024639645.1 Deltaproteobacteria bacterium | reverse complement strand
ATCTGACCGGCCGGGAAAGTTTTACGCCAAAATAATTGCTCGATTATTATATCATTCCAGCAGCCTCGTCATCTGAGGTGCTCCCCGCAAATACACGAGAAAAAGCCCGGCTCGATACATTGATAAATGGCGCGTCCAAGGCGCCCCCCAATGGGCTCGTCTGGGTCTCGGAAAATGAGGGAAAGGCAGCGCACAGGCCTATCAAACGGAAATCAAATGGTTGTTCAACAATACCATGCCCATAAGGACGTATCTCGTGACAGCTTACAAGGATGGCAACTATATATTTGTGGACGCTCATCCATGGAAATATGATAAAAGAGCCGAACAAATTGTTCAGAGTCTGACCCTCAAATAGACTGCTAATCCAGGACGTATCATCTTATTCACAAAACACAAAACACTTATTGGGAGCAATCAAAATGCCAGATATATATGATATTGTGATTATTGGAGCAGGTCCCGGTGGTCTGGGTGCGGGGATAAAGGCGGCTGACGCCGGCAAATCTTATATTGTTCTGGAAAAAGGCAAAAGAGTGCTGCAGGGCATTATCGACTCATATCCCAGAGGGAAAAAAGTCTATCCCACAATTCCTAAAAATGAAAGAGACCCTTTTCCCATCGAGGTGTTAATGCCACCTGAAGAGAGGATTCCGATTGAAAAATATGTTGAGCAAATAGAGGCATCTATGCAGTTACAACAGATAAACATAAAATTTGGAGAAAACTTTGAATCCCTGGAACGTGACAACTCCAAATTTATTATCAAGACGGGTTCCAGCGTCTATATCGCCAGAAATGTGATTCTTTCTTTTGGCAGCAACATTCCCAATGATCTTGGTGTTTACGGTGAAGCCCGAACTGTTGCCCGGAACTTGGAAAATACACAAGATTATATAGGCGTGACAACGCTGGTAATCGGCGGTGGTAACGCTGCAGCGGATATTGTCGCGGCGCTCTCTAAAGTAAAAAGAGAAGCCAGCGACCCGAAACCGGTCTACTGGGGTCACACAAAGAAAAAGTTTAAAATAAACAAGGATACAGCCCGTGAGCTTGGTGAAGAAATACTTTTAGGCGGTCAGATAAAAATTCTTCAGGGGGCTATACCCAAGATTGGAGAGGTAGATACAGAAGGTATCGACCGTCTCTATATCCATCAAACCCCAAGCCCGAATGCACAAGATGATGTCTTTATGTACCAGGGGATGAGCTTCCCGATGAAGAACGTTATCGCCTGCGTGGGAACGCATGGTCCTTCGGCTATATTTAACAAGCTCAACCTGCAGCAGATTACCTGCACCGGAGAAATATGTAAAATCGCCAGGGAGGGTGAACAGGTACTGTTGTTAACTCAAAACCTGCAGACCAGTGTCAAAGGCGTGTATGCCATTGGAGGGTCCATCAGCCCATCCTATATGGAGATTCATCCTGAAGGAACTATCAAAGAGAAAAAACATCCCAACCTCATCTACACAGCCATAAAAGATGCGGTTATAGCCATGAATGAGATCCTGCAGACCTAGCGCGAACCTTTTATGAAACTTATTGCATCAGTTTTCTGGTCTGTTGCTCTATGCTCTTCCAGTCGAATTGTTTGGCCGTGGACAAACCATCATTTTCATTCAGTCCTTTATAGTTAAAGACAAAGATGGCACCCACTTGACCGATGCCGGGCAGCACAACGACAACGGCCCCCTCGTTGTCTACTTTGGAATGGTGCATGGACACCTGGAACCCGTCAATTGTGGTTTTTTTGACTTTGTCTTGGGCGGTTTCTATGTTCATAGACTGCATTCCCTGGGTATGGGCCATGGTCATCATGGTGTTTCCGATCATGATCATGGCATCGGCTTCCTTACCGTTCCGGGCGTATTGGCGCATGGCTTGTATGATTTTAGTACCGCCCATATCCATGTCCATACCTTCGGCCGGTTCTGCCTGCCAGCCCTCGAGATCGATCAGTAGAGGGCTCAGAGATTCATATTGCGCAGCATAAACCGAAACGGGTGCTGCAAAAAGAAAACATCCCGCTATCAACAATCCCGCGTATTTGACTACTCCTTTCAAGCGTTTCATTTCATCCTCCCTATCAGTTTGAACGGAAACAGCGAGCGCATTCCCCGCAGCTTGCTTCGGGGTTAGCGAGCGAATCAAATAGATAAAATCGTTACCGAGATGCGAAGCACTGCCGCACGGCAGAACATTCCCTGCAGCTTGCTGCAGGGTACGCTTCAATGTCCCGGTGTCGTTGATTGCTTGCATCATAAAACAGTTTGCCGGTTTTTACAAATAGATTAGCCTGAGTCCGGGGGATTGCACGTCATCGGAAACGCAACACCTGGAACCTGGAATTCTCGATCCCCGGAATCCTTTTTCCCAAGCAATCGGGAGAAGAATCAAAAAAAATACCGTATCCTGAGTTCCGTTTTAAATTCATTTGGTTTCTCGCCGTATTCGGTGGCACCTCCCCCTTGCAGGGCGGTTAACCGGAGCCGGCACTCCCAGTTCGTAAAACCGGTGTAGGTGATCTCCGGACTTATGGAGTAGCTCTTGTCTTCGATATTGATGATGGTGGTGAGACCGGCTGTTGTGTAGAGCAGGTCAAAGGGCTCTTTCTGGGACGTTTTAAGGTAAAAGTAGTTTCGCCATGCCTGACGCGTACCGTACCCTGCTTTGTTCAAGTTTTGAGCTTTCTTGAGCAAGGCATCGTTATCGGTGGTTTTGAACACGTCATACGCGTTGTCGACAAATTGAAAAAATCGATCCATCTCCGCTTCCGTATACCCGGCGTCGTTATGATAATATTCGATGATCGTCGTCAGATCGCTTTCCGTGAGATAGCGCAGCCCCAGCAGATAACTGGTGGCGGCAGTCTTTTTGGTGTCGATGGAGCCGTTCGAAGACAGGACTTTCTTTTCCTGCTCCGGGATATAAACGAGTTCCCCATGAATTTCAAAATTCGAGGCGAGGTTCTTTGCAAAGTCAATACCGTATTTCGTGGGGCGGCTGTCCCCTTCGAACCAGATCAGATCGATATCCGTGTCCTTGTAGAGCAGGTACAGTTTGGCTGCGAAATTATTCCCGGTACTCTTACCGAAATCGTCATTCAATGCATCGGTGACCGGTATGAAGACTGTGGTGAGAGCGACCGTTTGCAGGGGACCGGAAAAACTTTTTACCATGTCTAATTCAGCTCCTGCAAACCCCTCGAGTGCTTCTTCGGGATTATTGGGGTCTTTGGGCCGTTCCACAACACCCACCGGGTTCCAGGCATAGCCCTTACCCCATTTAAAGGTTTTTTTTCCTACATTGGTTGTGGCAAGCGGCGTCGGTTTAAATCTGATAAAAGCTTCAAAAATATCAATGGTTTCATCTGATTCCGCCTCGTCCTGCCATGCGGCAGCCTGCATCACCCAGTTGAAAGACGCCGTTTCCTTTTGAAAGCTGCCGTCAAACTGAAGTGTGGTGCCAATGCGGTCTAATGTCTCACGGGGATCTTCGTAGGAACCGAGCAGGTAGAAGGCACCGTCACGGTTCATGTTTATGTGTTCCCACTTCAGCTCGAGGTAACCCCCCCATTCGAGGGGTTTTTTCTCAAATGCCTCCAAGTCGAAGCTGTAGTCGTCTGCGCATGTAATGGGTGAAAAGGACAGGGAAAGAATAGCGGAATAAAATAAGACCAAATAGAAAACCACGTACCCGTTTATGCGTGTCATCGCAGCTCGGCTACTTTTGGTAGATAGTTCAGAGAAAAAATCTCATCTGCCAGTTCTTTTTTGTTGATCTTGGCATAAATCATGATGGATTTGTACCCTTTATGAAGCGGGCTGTCCGTTTCCAGGACAGCCGGCCGGATAATGCCGTTTCCGAAATCCTTGGGCTGTTTGTAGTACAGGGTTTTGATCAGTATGTTGCTTGCAGTATAACATTCTATGGTCGTGGGCACAATGCGCTCCTTGTCCACAAGCATCTTCAGACGGTCATAGGCGATGAAAGCGGTTTTGGCTTTCAGTTCCAGGAGATAATGATTGCCATTCTCCTGGATAGACGTCACAGTATATTCCGCGCTGTAATCAAGTCGAAGAATGTCGGAATTATTGAAAACACCCCCCACCACTGACTGCAAACTGGTGATCCTGATAGGCTTCCCGACACTCGGGATATAGAGCCACATATTTTCACCCAGACGCAGGGTCGATCGTCCTTTTTCGCTGGCCGGAGATAGAAAAAGGGCCACCATCTTTTCCTGGCCCTTTTTCACCGAGTAGAGGACGAATTCTTTCTTGTCCCCGTCTGGTTCAATGTTGATAAGCTTCCGATACATTTCGTAAGATTCAGGCTGCAGGTTTCTGTCCACCTGCATCAGGATGGCATTGCCGTCCAGGGCAATTGCCGGCATTGCAAATATAAGCAAAAAGACAAAATAGAAAGAAACGGCTAATAACCGATGATCCGTAACGATTTGTTTACTCATCATTTTATTTGTCTCCCAATCCGTGTTTCCGTTATTGAAAAAATTTTTGTCGCTTTATTATACATGCCGCAGGGCCGCAATCGGATCCATTTTTGCAGCTTTGTATGCCGGCTGCAGGCTGGCCACCACCGCTATCCCGATGACTGTTAGCACAACGACAGCCACCTCATCGGCCGAGATGGTGGGCGCCAGAAGCAAGCCGGTCTGCCTGCCAAAATCGAAACTGATCTGGGAGGCATTCATGGCCGCAATGGTAATGAGGCTGATAACCGTACCGATGGCCGTACCCAATATACCCAGCAAAAAGCCTTCGACCACAAAAATACCCAGTATCCGTGTGGGCAAGGTGCCGATAGCTGCAATAGTGCCGATTTCATTGATGCGCTCATAAACGGCCATGATCATCACATTCATGATGCTGACCAGCACGATGGCAACCAGCATGATTTTTATGAAAAAGGTCATCAGGTCGATCATCTTGGCGATATTGAAAAAAGGAGAAAGCTTTTCCCAGGTGTGCACTTCAAAAACCGGTTGGCCCTGCTGATTTTTTAAGGACGACAGTTTTGTCTTGAGGTCCTCATAGGTTTGAGGGAGCTGATCCATATTTTTCAGGCGAATGGCGACCTCGCTGACTTCCACACCGGTGATGCGCAGCAGGGTTTTGGCGTCTTCCAGATGGATGATCCCGTCGCGCCCACCCGGCCCGGAGATACCCTCGAGGATGCCGCGAACCTTCAGGGACAATCCGTTCACGGATCCGTCCTTGTTGTTGGCAACCAGCACAATGGCGTCACCGACCTTGACTTTCATCCCCTTGGCAATCAATTCCGGGATTAAAACTTCACCTTTTTCTATCAATCCGGCCGACTGACCCTGGATAACCCTTTTGGCGAGAAGGGGGACGGTATTCAATTCCTGTTCAGGCAAAACCGCATTCAAGCGGATATTCGTGGTTTCGGCAAAATTGCTGAACATGGCGCCCAGCCTGATACGCATGGTATAGGTGTCTACAGCATCTTCCCCGGCAAGAACCTGCTCAATCTTGGCAATCTGTTTGGCGTTGAGGTTCCGGTTCAAGGGCAGGCTGTCGATGGAGGCCAGGTAGCCCTTGCGATGGATCTGTAGATGGCCCAGCATGGAATCGGTGATCTGGCTGATCATCATGGTTTTGAAAGAACCGGAGATGGAAACAAACAGGAGCACGGCAACCACGCCCAGCGTGAT
>JAHEIB010000090.1 GCA_024639645.1 Deltaproteobacteria bacterium | reverse complement strand
TTATCGCTTATATCTTATTAACCCGGCAACTAAATAGCCAAACCCCGTCATGCCGGACATGATCCGGCATCCAGTGTCTTTCTGGATTCCCGCCTTCGCGGGAATGACAAACTGTAACATATTTAATTACCGGAGTAATAATAATATGAGGCTTGTGCAAATTATTCAATTTTGTTCAAGTTCAAGGAAGGTTCTGATTTTAACCCGGAGGAATACTTGGCGTATTTCGAGGATTAAAATCAGAACCTGACACGGAAATTGGGCAAAAGGGGATGATTTGCACAAGTCTCATCAGCAGATGCGAGGGAGTTGTTCCCCCGCCAGCATATCCACAATGCGTCTCCCGCCAATACGTGTCTGCATGACAACCCGGCCGGGATTGTCCGAAATCACTTCTCCGATGATGCAGGCATCCCTGGCTACTGGATTTTCCCTCATTACGGACAGAACCGTCTCCGCATCCCCGGGCCTCACAAAGGCCAGCAGTTTTCCCTCGTTGGCAAGATAAAGCGGGTCAAGACCCAGCAGTTCACACATACCCAGCACTTCGGGTTTAACGGGAATGCTGTCTTCGAATAGTTTGATCCCAACAGCCGATGTTTGTGCAATTTCATTCAGGGATGTCGCCACCCCGCCCCGGGTGGGATCCCGCAGAACGTGAATCATCCGGCTGGACTCAAACATACACCGGGTCAGATGATTCAAGGGGGCTGAATCGCTCTTGACACTCACATCAAAGCTCAGGCCTTCTCGTTTTGCCAGAATCGTCACCCCATGATCGGCAATGGTTCCGCTGAGGATGACGATATCGCCGGGTGTTGCGTTCTTACAAGCCACATCCACACCATCATAGAGGACGCCCACACCGGACGTATTGATAAAAATCTTGTCCACAGCCCCTTTGGGAACCACTTTGGTGTCTCCGGTGACAACGCTTACATGTGCTGCCTTTGCAGACTTGCCCATCTGGTGCACAATGGCCTTTAAATCAGCAATGGGAAACCCCTCTTCAAGAATCAGCCCGACGCTCAAATAGCGCGGCTCGGCGCCGCACATGGCAATATCATTGACGGTCCCGTTGATGGCCAGATCCCCGATATTTCCACCCGGGAAAAAGATGGGGTCCACGGTATAGGTGTCTGTTGAAAAGGCCAGCCGTTCACCACCTGCTTGAAAAACCGCCCCGTCATCAAGACCTTTCAGCAAGGGGCTGTCAAAAACGGGCAGTAGAATATCCATGGTCAATTGATGCGACATCTTGCCCCCCGCACCATGGTCGAGTAGTATTTTTTCTGAGTTCATGGTTTTTTGTGTTTGGTGTTTGGTGTTTGGTTGCAGGTCTTATGTCACAAAAAAGAAATCACGAAAACACGAAAGTACGAAACCACGAAAAATTTAGTGTTTTAGTAATTTCGTGTTTTCGTGATAATTGCTTTTTCCCTTTTCTGTTTACCTTGTTTTAGCAATGAGAATCAGCTACGCGCCAATAGCTACAAGCTAAATGTATCCGAAGGTATCTCAAAAATAAGATTTTGGTTCAAGGTCAAGGCGAACGAGCATTTCAATCCGCAGGAATACTGTCGTATTTTGAGGAGTTGAAATGCGAGTTCAACACAGAGATTGAGCCAAAAGACATTTTTGAGATAGCTTCACCCGTGATATTTGTAGTATGCCGCACACGTCCCCTCACCGGACACCATACAGGGGCCCACCGGGTCCATGGGCGTACAGCGCGTTTTGTACAGCGGGCACTCGAATGGCTTTTTAATGCCGGTTAGAATTTCCCCGCAGGCACATCCTTTGGGGTCTTCAGAGGCTGGAATCTCAATGGCGAATTGCCTTTCCGCATCATACGCCCCAAGATCGGCATTGATTTTCATTCCGCTCCCGGGGATAACCCCGAGACCGCGCCAGGCAACATCCTTTATCTTAAAAGTATCCTGCAACAATCTTTCGGCTGTGGGGTTCCCTTTGTCGGTAACGGCCCTGCCATAAGCATTGGCCAATTCAGGTGAACCCGTTTCAATTTGCATCACCAGCAGGGAGATAGCCTGAAGGATGTCAGCCGGCTCGAAACCCGCAATGACACTGGGTGTTCTGAATTGCTCAAAAAAAGGTGTATACGCGTCCCTGCCGACGATCACGGAAACATGACCGGGCAGAATAAAACCGTCAACCCGGATGTTTTCCATGGACATCAAAGCCTTAAGCGCCGGTGGAACTGTTTTGTGGGCCGAGAACACACTAAAATTGTTCAAATTCATCTGTTTAGCCGTCTGGATGGCCGCGGCAATGGTGGGTGCCGTTGTCTCAAATCCAACCCCCAGGAAAACGATTTTTTTTTCAGGATACTTTACGGCGAGATCAATGGCGTCCATGGTGGAATAGACCACCCGGATGTCACAGCCTTCGGCTTTTTCCTTCTGGAGGGATGTCTCGGTGCCCGGAACACGCATAAGGTCCCCAAAGGTTGTGAGGATCACATCCTTAAACCGGGCCAGTGCAATAAACGCATCGATTTCTTTCTGGTCGGTAACACACACCGGGCATCCCGGGCCTGAGAGCAGGGAGATGGTGTCAGGCAGCAGGGATCGGATACCACTCCTGAAAATGGAAACCGTATGGGTCCCGCACACCTCCATAAGACGGATCTTTCGGGTGCTCGAGGCCCGTATCTTTTCCACAAGGCCCCGGGAGATCTCCGCATCCCGGTATTCTTCCATATGTTTTATTGTCATATCTTTACTCCAGATATTACACCAATTAATCACGAAAACACGAAATAAAATCGTTGTCACGGTTTTTATTTACAGCGACGTTTTCGCTATTGAACAGATACTTGGGTCCAAAAGGGCCTGGCACTGACTCAGCCCTTTAAGGGATTAATATAATCCGCCTTTAACGTGTAATAAATTCTAAATACGAATATCGAAATACGAAACAAATTCAAATATCAAATGCTCAAATGATCGAAGAACCCCTCGGCCCCGATAAACCGAAATCTTTTTTAAGCGACGAGGAATGCGCGCGCTTTTGCGGTTCAAACATAGTACTTGAACTTGTAACTCCAAGGTCTTGTTTTGATCATTTGAATTTGGATCATTCGGTATTGTTTAGGATTTCGAATTTCGTGCTTCGTATTTAAGCAACTACCGCCATCGGCTACTTTTTGGTTAAAGCTCCGAAACCGTACCAGCAAACAAGCTTATCCACCACGCCGGACAATGGCATCCGCAATCACCGCCTGCCCAAGGGCAATGCCCCCGTCGTTGGCCGGAACTTTTTCATGGGTCAACACGTGAAAACCCCTTTCACCAAGACGCTTTGAAAGCCCTGAAAGAAGAATGGCGTTTTGAAAACACCCCCCACTGAGAGCCACCCGCGAAAGACCGGTCTTTTTTCTGATGACCTGACAAAGATCCGTGAACATTGCCATGAGCGTGGCATGAAATTTTCCACTGACCATGGACGATGGGACACCCTTTTCAATATCCCTGACAACACCGGTGATGATGGGATGTGGATCCACCAGGACAGGTTCTTCTGAGGACCACGCATATTCATAAAGATCGCCTGTCCATGTCTCCGCCGCCATCTCAAGCTCCATGGCGGCCTGCCCTTCGAAGGCCACGTGGCTGCGTATGCCCAGCATGGCCGCAATACCATCGAAAAACCGCCCAAGACTGGATGTTCTGGGAGAGTTGATATCTTTTTCGATCATCTCCACCATGATCTTTAGGCTGCTATCATTCAATCTGTCCAGAAAAGGCAGACGGCGGTTCACAAAATCTTTTCCGTAAACCCCGTAAAGGTAGCTGACCGCCATTCGCCAGGGCTCTTTTATGGCCGCAGCGCCGCCAGGCATGGGGGTATAAGCAAGATGGGCCGCTCTTTCAAAACGATCGAGACGGGCAATCAAAACCTCCCCCCCCCATAAACGGCCATCGCTTCCATACCCGGTTCCGTCGAAGGCCAGACCTATGACCGGCGCCTCAACATGATTTTCAGCCATACAGCTGACAATATGCGCATGGTGATGCTGAACGTCAATTTGCACCATCTGGCTCTGTTCTTTGGCATACTGGGTACTCAGATAGTTCGGGTGCATGTCGTGAGCGATAATTTCCGGCTCGATGGACAATATCCGTTTCAGGTGTGCGATGGTCATCTCGAAAAACGCATAGGTTGCCAGATTTTCAAGATCACCGATGTGCTGACTTAAAAAAGCATGGGACTCTCTGGTAAGGCATACCGTGTTTTTGAGCTCCGCACCGCACGCAAGAATCGGTTTTAAGCGGGTTTTCAAAAAAACGGGGACAGGGACATAGCCCCTGGACCGTCGTAAAAATCGCTGCTTGTTGTCCACGATCCTGAGAACCGAATCATCACTTCTTAGATAGATATCCCGATCGTGTACCAGAAAATAGTCGGCAATATCCTGGAGACGATCAAAGGCGTCTTCATTGTCAATGGCAATGGGGTCTTCACTTAAATTCCCGCTGGTCATGACGAGGGCCGTAAAATGGTTTTTCATCAGCAGATAATGAAGAGGCGTATACGGCAGCATGACCCCCACCGTGCAATTTTTTGGAGAAACGCCCCCGGCCAGGGCATAGTCTTTTTTTTTCTCCAGCAGTACAATGGGACGCTGCCGGGATTGCAGCAAGACTTCATTTTCCTGACCAAGCACGGCAAATTGCCGGATACTCTCAATATCCCCGGACATCACGGCCAGGGGTTTTTCTTCCCGATGTTTGCGCCGTCTCAGGGTTTCCACTGCTGCCGGGTTCTCCGCATCCACCACCAGGTGAAAACCGCCCAAGCCTTTTACGGCAACAACATGTCCGGCTTTTAAATGGGAAATGGTCGTTTCTATGGCATTTTTGGTTTCGATCTTTTTTTTCTCACGATCATAAAGAGCCACCCGGGGTCCGCAGACGGGACAGGCATTGGGCTGGGCATGAAATCGACGGTTGAATGGATCATCATATTCGGTCTGACACTCCGGGCACATGCGGAAATGGCGCATGGAGGTCTTGGGGCGATCATAGGGAATGTCATCGATGATGGTATATCGAGGGCCACAGTTGGTGCAGTTTATAAAGGGATACCCACATCGCCGATCGTCAGGATCAAAAAGCTCTTTTTTACAGTCATTGCAGATGGATACATCAGGTGAAATCAAGGTAAGCCGTTGGGTATCCTCCCGGCTTTGGCGGATGGTAAAGCTATCATAGCCTTTTGGGGCGAGATGCGCGACATCCACTTGGGTAACGTGGGCCAGGGGAGGTGGTTGGGTGTTTAGAGCTTGTAAAAAGGATTCGATGTCATGGAGAGGGCCTTCGAGGAAGATGGTGACACCGTTGGACGTGTTGGCCACCTGGCCTTTCAGCTTGAGTGTCGTTGCCAGCTGATAGACAAACGGTCTGAAGCCGACGCCCTGAACGATTCCCTTAACGCTGAGCCTTCTTGCTTCCGTGACCGAACGTTCCGCTTGCATGCTAAGAAGACTCGATATTATCTTGGCCCCTTTTTTCAACAAAAGCGGCCGCTTCTTTCAATATTCTCAGGGATTCCATGGCATCTGCTTCATCGATTTTATGGAGAGCAAAACCCGCATGAACGATCACGTAATCACCAATGCCGGCATCCTCCACCAGCAGAAGGCTTGTTTTTCTTTGAACACCATCCACATCGATGGTTGCCATGCCGTTTTCAATTTTGACTATTTTAGATGGGATTGCCAGACACATACTTCTCTTTCCTTTTTTCGTAAGGGGTATCGAGCCGATCCAGTTCGGATAACACCATATCGATCATGGGCCCCACTTTGGCCGCTGTCACAGGCGTCAGTTCGATACTGAGGGTCTCGATGTCAAGGGGCTCCACACCGACGATGACGGTTTCGGGAACCTTGTCCAGGGCCTGGCATAATGTCAACGCTTCCAGGAAATCAACCTGGTGAATCGAGTTCTTGGCCCGGATACGTTCCGGTATCTGGTCACCGGACAAGCGGTACGCATCCCCCGGGTTGCCCTTGTTGCGAATGACATCCACGACAATCAACTGGTCGGCCAGTGAAATGACCCCCAGCAGGTTAACGCCCAAAACACCGCCGTCCACAACTGAGACATTATCCGGAAAAATATATGTTTCTTCAAGCTTTTCAATGACCCGGATGCCAAAGCCTTCATCTGAAAACAGAATACAGCCCACACCCAGAATCATGATATGTGGTGATTTCAAGCCAGATCCTTCCTATGCGTTTGTTTCCTCGAGAATACCCCACCAGCCAAACCATACCACCCCGTCAAAATGAAAGATGCTGAATAGGATGCAAAAGACAAGACGGGTATGTGTTTCATCTGGAAGGGCATGCTTCGGAGAAATATTCCGGCTTCCCCTGGACGGGGAAGCCGGAAAGATGATCATCATCTAAGATGAGCGTTTCAAATTATAATACCTTGACGTCATACACCTGGTTTGACTCAGGATCGATCACATGCACACCACAGGCGACACAGGGGTCAAAGGAGTGTACGGTTCTCAATACCTCGAGCGGCCGTGCCGGGTCTGCTATGGGTGTTCCGATGAGCGCTTCCTCGACAGGACCCAATTTGCCCTTTTCGTCACGAGGTCCAAGGTTCCATGTGGACGGCACAACATATTGATAGTTCTTGATCTTTTTATTTTCGATCTCGATCCAGTGCCCCAGCGAACCCCTGGGAACATCGTTTAAGCCGACACCGCGACCGGAATCCGGCATTTCCCAAGGCTCGTAAGTCTTGGTGTCACCCGCTTTCAGGTTTTCCACCAGTTCCATAACCCAGCCCGGCATGGCCTGGCCGATGGCGACCGTCTCGAGACCTCTGGCTGCCGTTCTGCCCAGGGTGGAAAACAGTGCCTGGACAGGCACGCCCAGTTTCTGCAGGGTACTGTCTACGAGTGTCTGAATCTCTTTCTTACCGGCGCCATATGCCACCAGAACCCTTGCCAGGGGACCGACTTCACAGGGTTCCCCTTCATACCTCGGGGCCTTGAACCAGGAGTACTTGCCACCACCGGATCGATATTTCGGATCTTCCTGCAACGGCTTTGTTTCGCCTGTGTAGGGATGCTGGGGTGCTCCCTCTTGGTACCATGCCCGAGAAACATGCTCGGTCACCTTATCCTGAGCAGCCATCTTCATACCGCCCAGATTGCGGTTCATGATAAAACCCCGGGGCATGAACAAACTTTCCGGCTCGTTGTCATTCATGGGAAATTCACCCCATGCCATGAAGTTTTTGCATCCACCAATGGCCCCCCAGTCCTTGTAGAAAGATGCCACAGCCAAAAGATCAGGGATATAGACATTTTCGATAAAGGATTGTGTTTCCTTGGTGATATACAGGAATTCCGCTATGCGATCAGGGGTCAGGTCCTTGACGGAGGTTACGCCACCCACTACGAGAGATTGCAGATGGGGATTCTTGGCGCCAAAAATGGCGTGCATCCTGGCCGCCCTCGCCTGGAGCCGCAAGGCTTCGATATAATGGGCCGCAGCCATCAAGTTGGCTTCCGGCGGCAAAACATACGCCGGATGACCCCAATAGGCATTGGTAAAAGGTCCCAGCTGACCACTGTCGACAAACGTCTGCAGCCGCTGCTGAACATTTCTAAAATAATTGGCTCCGCCCCAGGGAGCGTTGCTGACATTGTCGGACAGTGCTGCAGTGGCTTTTGGATCGGCTTTCAAGGCCGATACGATATCGACCCAGTCCAGTGCATGCAGATGATAGAAGTGAACAATGTGATCGTGCTGGAACTGTGCACCATGCAGCAGGTTTCTAATAAGTCTAGCATTTTTCGGAATCTTTACGCCAACGGCGTTTTCGACTGCCCTCACCGAGGACAAAGCATGTGTGTACGTTCAGACCCCGCACGAACGTTGAACAAAATGGTGAGCATCCCTTGGGTCCCGTCCCTGGAGAATCAATTCAATGCCCCTGAACATCTGGCCGGAGCTCCAGGCGTTTTTGACCTTACCACCCTCAACCTCGACTTCGATACGAAGGTGGCCCTCTATTCTTGTAATCGGATCTATCGTTATTCTCTTGCCCATATGTTTCCTCCCTCTATCTTAAAAAGGATAATTTACATCATTCACGTTCAACTACATTTCCTCATAAAACGGGCTCATGGTGTCCCAGAAATCCGGTTCGCTGCATCCAATACAGGGATGACCGGCTTCGATGGGCCAGCTCGTACCATCGTTAAATTTGACGATGGGGCAGTTGTTGTAGGTCTCGGGTCCTCTGCAGCCAAGTTTGTAAAGGCAATATCCCAGGGCTGCCTCTTCTGATCCGAACTCTTCAACAAACTCATCATTTTCAAAATGAGATCTTCTGGGGCATTGATCATGAATGGTTTTTCCATAGGCAAAGAGGGGCCGGCCAAGATCGTCCAGCGCAGGAAGCTTGCCCAACAGTAGATAATTCACAACCGTTCCAACAAAATTAATCGGGTTGGGTGGGCATCCGGGAATATTCAGGGTTTTTATTCCAAGAGCAGCGCCGACGCCCTTGTATCCACCCGGGTTCGGTTTGGCTGCCTGTACACCGCCATAAGCGGCACAGGTTCCCAGAGCTATTGTTGCGGCAGCTTTGGGCACGATGTCCTTGGCAATCTCCAGGAACGTCCTTCCGGCCACCTTTCCATAACCACCATTGAATTTGGTTGCGATTCCACCTTCAACAACACAAATGAATTTACCTTCATACTTCTTCACCGCAGCGTGGAGCGCCTCTTCAGCCTGGTGCCCGGCTGCTGCCATGATGGTCTCATGGTATTCAACAGAAAGTATCTCGAGAACAAGTTGATCAATAAATGGATACATGGACCTCAAGATGGCTTCAGAACATCCCGTACATTCTGCGAAATGGAGCCACACAACAGGCGGCCGTTGGGAGGGGGCAGCAAAGACATCCGCAACCTTGGGAACAAAAGAGGATGAAAGCCCCATGCTCGCAGTCAGGAATGTACAGTACTTCATGAAGTCTCTCCTTGAGACCCCCTTTTTCTCCAATCTCTCGTAAAACTCTCTCTTTTCCTTGTCCATTGGCACCTCCTGATGCTTTTGATTTTAAATTATCTGAGACGTTCTTCGGGAAATCTGGTTCATTTTTGGCAGGTATCCACAGTCCTTACGGTAAATAATGCCGCATGTCAAGGTAAAAGCAGCCCGGATATCAAGCGTGGCACCGGTCTGCAAGGTTCCCGGAGAAACGGTTAGGGCTGTATAGAAAGGTGTGGCATGGTCTTGTTTGTGAGTACACTGATTTTGTACGCAGGGGGAATACTTGATGAGAACATTTTGGGTTAATTAAACATCACCCTCTGTATCGGCAGATTCATCATCAGCCACTTTCAAAGAAGACTTCAAGTCCTTGATCAGTTTTTTGTCTTCATAAGTATCATCGATTTCATCTTCCAGAAGATCATCAATATCCTCTTCATCCGCATCGATAACCGCTTCCGGTTCTTCGGTCATGGCCTCTTTTTCAAAGAGCTCCTTGTCGTCGAAGATTATATCGATGGGTTGTTCATTCCCGGTATCGGTATCATACAGAGACACCACTGCTGCTGCTATTCTGTTCACAATAGCGCTGGGTGGGTACATATTGCGTGTCCGCAACACCCTGATAAGCGCATCTGTGCCCATTTTGATTGCAGATACAACCTGGTCATCATTATATGATTCTTCACAAAGGAGGGACAGAATTTCCTTGTCGAGTTCTGCATACTCCTTGATGATGAGTCTCTTGCTCTCGACATCTTTGTGTATGGTATATTTTTGCTTCATTTGCTTTCCCCTTTTATCGTTATGCCCGATCCCATGGATTGTAAAACCTGTTTTATTACAGTTAATTGAAGAACGTTAAACGTAACTTGAATTAAGCGGATAGGAAACCGCCCGCTATTTCGGTTCAGGACCAACGAACTCCGGAAATCATATATCGAATGGCATGTCAATATCCAAATAAAATATTGACCCAGATTTTTCAAAATGATATCCATGCGACTCACGTTGGGAGGGATGGCCGAGTGGTTGAAGGCGGCGGTCTTGAAAACCGTTGAGCGAAAGCTCCGTGGGTTCGAATCCTACTCCCTCCGCCAAGAAATGCTGTTTATTTTGCAGGAACATTACCTCAACACGGATTCAAAAAGTCGATAGGAACCTGGCAAACCAAATAGATAGAGCTTTAATTTCAATTGTGTTAAACATTGCAGAGGGATCTGCAGATAAATCAGACATTGAATTCGCGCGATTTTTAAGTATTTCAATCCGATCAGCATATGAAACCGTTGCTGGGTTTGACTTGGCAACTTTATACGGTTATGTTGATGAGGAATTAAATCAGAAAATTGAAAATAACGCTCACGATTTGGTTAAACAGTTAGCCGCATTTCGAAACAAGCTAAGATCTTAAAGCTACCAGCCACAAGCAAACAGCTACTGGTATGCTGATTCATCAGCATCCCGGAGAGATGGCCGAGCCGGCTGAAGGCGCTCGCCTGCTAAGCGAGTGTGGGGGGAAACTTCCACCGAGGGTTCGAATCCCTCTCTCTCCGCCATGTTCGACCATTTAGGCCAATTCGAATTCGTTCGGGTTGGCCTTTTTGGGTTCTGACTTTTTAAATCGTAATAAAGCGTCATACTGTTGCTCGAACACGCCTCTTGTGTCCATTCGCCAGGATCTTTTGATATTTAAGGTTGTAATTTTTACACCATCATATATTTTGAAGTCAGACACTTTCAGCCGTTTGGTTTGAACGGTCACACCCATAGCAAGAAGGAGATGTTTCATGGCTGAACGCATGAATCATGCGGATAATTTCTGGTACTGCATGGACGAACCCACCAATTTGATGGTAATCACCGCATTTATGGAGTTTAAAGAGCCCCTTGACTTCAACCGGCTCTACGCCACCATTGATAGTCGCTTGGCATCTTTTCCTCGCTTTCAAAAAAAAGTTGTGCCCCCGAAGTCAGGCGTCGGTATGCCAAGCTGGAAAACGGATGCCAACTATGACCTCCGGTTTCACCTCCAACGCGTGGCACTGCCCGATCCGGGAGACAAGGCGGAACTTCAGGAAATGATTGCGAATCTGATGATCTCCCCGCTGGCTCCGAACCGGCCGCTCTGGCAGGTACACCTCATCGAAAACTACGGAAAAGGGTGCGTTCTTTTTTTCAGGATTCATCATTGCATCGGTGATGGCATTGCACTGATCCATGTCTTGTTGTCCACCGCAGACACGGATCCTGATGCGCCATGGCCCAAAAGCCGCGAGAAGAAGAAATCCAGTGCCCGGTCGTTTACGTCTCCGTTCCAAATCCATTCAACGATCCGCAGCATTAAGGAAACGGTAAGTTATACCCAGAACCTGGGCAAAAAAGTAACAAAGGAAATAGAAAAGGTCGTTTCAGATCCCGCACACCTGAAACAACTGGTCAAAACCTCCAGCGTCCTGCCGACCGATTTCGCTTCGGTGCTTTCCAAGCACACCATCATGAGTTCCGACCCGAATACCGCTTTCAAAGGTAAGTTGGGTATCCGCAAAAAAGTTACCTGGACGGAACCCATGGCCCTGGATCGAATCAAAAAGGTCGGTAAGGCCATCAATACAGCGACCCTCAACGATGTGCTCATTGCAACGGTTACCGGTGCCATGCGGCGCTATCTGAAAACCAGAAATACACCGGTCAACGAGCTCGATCTACGCGTGACCATTCCGGTGAATATTCGCAAACCCGGCACCGAGTTTGAGCTGGGCAATAAATTTAGTTTGGTCTTTTTACCCCTGCCAGTACATCTCGAGGATCCGATCCTGCGTTTAAAAGAAGTAAAACAGCGTATGGACCGGCTTAAAACATCACCGGATCCTTATATTAATTTTGGACTGATCAGTTCCATCGGGTACCTGCCGCCCGGAATAGCAAAAAAAGCGGCTGCGTTGTTTGGCAACAAAGCTTCAGGTGTTTTGACCAATGTACCGGGCCCGCGGCAACCGCTCTATTTTGCAGGGAAAAAGATCGAAAAATTCATGTTTTGGGTCCCGCGTTCCGGCCGTATCGGGCTGGGAATCAGCATTCTCAGCTACAATGAAAATGTTGTTGTTGGTGTCGCCTCCGATGAAAAATTGATGCCGGATCCGGAGGTGCTGCTGGAAGGATTCGAAGATGAATTCAACCACCTTCTTGATTTGGTTCAATCCGGAAAAATCGATGATGAACCGCTCGTCCTGCATGACCGTTACCAGGAAGCCCAGGCGGCAGCCCAAGCTGAAGAATCGAATCGAAACCATGCAACGACGCGCACTGCTGGGTGCAAGGCCATAACCAAAAGTGGCAAACGCTGTAAAAACCAGGCAAAGGCGGGAACCGAATTTTGCAAGGTACACCAGCCTCAGGGAAAAACGGACAACCGCTTGAAGGATGTGGCTCAGATCGTCAAAGAATTATCCAGTTGAAAAACCAATTAAAGGAGCTGCCATGCTGCCTGAATATTTTGAGTTTTCGCTTCCGACCAAACTGATTTACGGAACCGGTATTATAAAAAATATCGGTGA
>JAHEIB010000236.1 GCA_024639645.1 Deltaproteobacteria bacterium | reverse complement strand
GACGGGACCATTGATCAGCTGGCACTATTACGAGCAAATTTTACCTGTTATCAATATGAATGAACAAAACTATGCCAGGCTTGCAAATATGAAGGAAATCGAGCTTTTCGCAACGGGGACAGTGTTAAATGCATTTTAAAAAAAAGTGACACCTGCCATGGAAAAAATATTTGAAAAAGAGAAACGATCTACCTTGCCGGGACAGGTTGCCAATCAGATTAGAGAAGCCATCAAATCCGGTAAGTTGAAACCGGGCGATCGCTTGATCGAGACTGTTTTGGCCAGGGAGATGAATATCGGCAGAAATGCCGTCCGGGAGGCGATTCGGTATATTGAAAAAGAGGGCTTAATTGTCACCACCCCCTTTAAGGGTGCCCAGGTTGTGGAAATGAGCCAAAATGATTTAAAAGACATATACGATGTCAGAAATGCCTTAGAGACGCTTGCATTGAAGACCCTGGCCGTGAAGATAGACAATAAAAAAACCAAGGTTCTGGATGCTGTCGTAAAAGAGATGAAAGCGGTTTCCAAAAAAGGCAATCTTCAGGCGATCATCGATGTCGATTTGAAATTTCATCGCACCCTCTGTGAACTATCGGAAAATAAAGTGTTGCTCGAAGCATGGTCTGCCATTTCAAACCGGTTAAGGGCATTTATTGCCAATGGAGATGGCTTGTATGGTGAAGACACGCCTGAAGTAACGCTCGGCACCCATTATCCGATTGTTGACGCGATTAAAAATGGTGATTTTAAGCTTGCGGTCCGAATACTCAACGAGATTCTTGAAAGGGGCTATAAAATGGCGTCGCGTTCATATCGTAATATAGGTTAGACAACATGACCCAATCATAAGGAGAATGACTAAAATGTATGCTTACCAGAAAAAGCTAAAAGATGAAGAATCTTGGGCCAATGAAGGGCAGGTTTTCGGTGGGGTTGCCATCGGGATTATCCTATTCGGTAAGGCCGGATACGCCTTGCCGCCCGGAAGCATCGAAAATGCAACGACCTTTAAATATCCGGTGCATTTCACTTCCATCAGTGCGGCTTCGGTTGAAAGTGTCGTTTCTCCAAACCTCAACCCCGAAGTGTTGTCACAGCTAGTTAGCGCCGGTAAATATCTGGAAAATCAAGGCTGCAGAGCGCTGATCGGGGCCTGCGGTTACTTTGCCAACTACCTGCCGGAAGTCATCAGCCAGCTTGACACCCCCTGCTTTTTCTCCAGTTTGATGCAAATTCCCATGATTTTAAAATCGCTTAAGCCGGGGAAAAAGGTGGGAATCCTTTGTGCTAACGGCAGCGTTTTAAAAGATGCGCCGGCCCTTGCGAACTGCGGGGTTGACGATACATCCAAGGTCGTCATATCGGGCGCCGAGGTCCTTCCAGAGATGCAAAAGGTGCTTGACGGCACAAGGCACTACAACGTTTATCGCCTAGAAGCCGGCCTGATCGACCTGGCAAAGCAGATGGTGGCGGAAGAACCGGACATTGGAGCCATGCTCCTTGAATGCACCCTTTTCCCAACCCATGCATGGGCCATCCAAGAGGCGGTTAAACTTCCCGTTTACGATTTTACAACCTTGATCGATTGGGCCTACAGCGCTGCAGTCCGCCATCGTTTTGGGGGACACCTCTAATGAATATCGTAAAAGGCGGACGATCTATTTATGGGGAAGCGATCGGCATTCTTGTACTGGAAACTACATATCCCGCCATTCCGGGCAACGTTGCCAATGCGAGCACCTACCAGTTTCCAGTGAGATACAAAGTGCTGGAGGGCATCCCTTCGGACTGGTGGTGCGATGAAGAAGGCGCTTCCGGAAGACGACAGGAGATTTTTGTCCAAAAAGCCCGGGAACTTGAAAAAGAGGGGGTGCGCGCGATTACGACCGGGTGCGGCTTTTTTGCCAAATATCAGCAGGCAACCAGCGAGGCGTTGACGGTGCCGGTTTTCACCTCACCCCTGCTGTTGGTTCCGATGGTGTCGCAGATGATCGGCAGGGCCAAACGCGTCGGCATTATTACGGCTGGTGAAAATCATTTGAAAGGCCCGTTCCTGGAAAATGTTGGCATAGATCCGTCCATCCCCATTGCCGTCGATGGAATGGCCGACAAGGAGGAGTTTACCCAAACTATCGTATTCGAGAAAAAACCGGAGATGGATGTCCGCAAAATGGAGGCCGAGGTTGTCGAGGTGGCACAGCGGTTGGTGGAAAAACACCCGGATATCGGGGCGCTGGTTTTTGAATGTTCGGACTTACCGCCTTTTGCAGGCGCGGTACAGTCAACGGTGAATCTGCCGATTTTTGACTTCATCTCCCTCATCAATATGGTTTATACGGTAGTGGTGAAACAGCCATACTTGGGGTTCATGTAAAAAGATTCAATCGTTTAATGCTTAGATAGCCAACCCAATGGTCAAAATCTCATCTACCTTGAAAACCTGTGATATGTCTGACATAGGAGGTTAAGGATAAAAGTGAGATTTCGGTTCCAGAATCCTAAAGCCTAACATTGTACCAGTATTATTGAATTGCACGCAGTTCTCTGATCATGTTGGAGTAAAAGAAAATGCATTGCGGTTCGGTAGGAAAGAATCTGGAGATCAACTTGTCCACCGGGAAAAGTCACAAGACAGAGGTAGATACGACTGCCAGGGGAATGTATCTCGGCGGGCGAGGAACCAATACCAAATTATTCTGGGATCGGGTCCCGCCGGAGACAGATCCTTATTCCGCCGACAATCTTATGGTATTCGGTGTCGGCATTCTTACCGGCACCCCCGCCCCGGGTGCAAATCGCACGATACTCACCACCCTTTCTCCCCAGACGAATCTTCAAACCTATTCTAGCCTGGGAGGCTTCTGGGGAGCGGAGTTAAAGTACGCCGGGTATGATAACCTTATCATCTCGGGTAAGTCTTCAAAACCGGTTTACCTCTGGATTAACGGTGACAAAGCAGAAATCCGTGACGCGGGCCATCTCTGGGGGAAAGACGTCAGAGAAACCACAAAAATCATTCGGGACGAGCTGAAGCAGAACCGAGCTCAAGTTCTGAGTATCGGCCAGGCAGGGGAGAACCGGGTCCTTGCGGCAACAATCGAACATGGCTCCGGCACCGGTGCGAGTCGAGCCGGTGTGGGCGCCGTTATGGGAGACAAAAAACTAAAAGCCATTGCCGTCTACGGGACAAATGATATCCATATTGCCCGGCCAGCTGATTTTTATGAACTGTGTGAACATATCCTCAAAAAGACGGACGGAATAAGGGCGTATTTTGACAGAATGTCTTATGAAGCCCACGAATGGTTCATGAACAACTGGGCCTGGGGCAATTTAGGTCCGAAGCGCCCGTTCGACAATGCCGGGGAGTATCATGAGAATTTCGTTAAGGAATTCAGTTCCCGAACAGTAGGCTGTTACAATTGTACCCTCGCCTGCAAGGTGAATATTAAACTGCCTGAAGGCGAATATTGTTCGGTGAAATGCCAGTCATGGTTTGCGTTCATGTTTGCCGTGAAGACACGTGATCTTCTTTTCAATGCGAGATGTGTCAACCTGTGTGAGAAATTCGGATTAGACACGGTTTCAACCGCATGCAACATTGCTTTTGCAATAGATCTTTTTGAAAAAGGCATTTTGACCAAAGCGGACACCCAGGGAGAAGATCTGGAATGGAAAAACCAGGATCTGGTGCTTGCGCTTATCGGCAAGATCGCCAGGAGAGAAGGAATCGGAGATATCCTGGCCGATGGGGTGTATGAAGCTGCCAGACAGATCGGAAGGAGCGCGCTGAAACACGCCTACCACATTAAGAAACTGGAAATGATCGCGTTTCAGCCTACCATTCCTTATTGCGCCCTTCGGACGGCTGTTACCGACAGGCTGGATATGACCAGAGCCGGAAGCAGTGCCGTG
>JAHEIB010000089.1 GCA_024639645.1 Deltaproteobacteria bacterium | reverse complement strand
GGGCATCGAAGCCACGATCAATATCCTCCTGGCTATCCCACCAGGTTTCCACCAAGCCGAACCAGGTGCCCTCACCGGCAATCACCCGGCGGACACGATTAATGGTATAGCGTTTCAAATATTCGCCAAAGGCTTGCTTGGCTTGCTTGGCATGCAGTTGCGTATGGTAGTGCCAGAATTCATCAGCATCAGTATCTTCCGGCAGAGAGTAAACACCTAATCGTTTGATCATTGAGACGTTCCTTTAAAACCCACTTTGGCTAAATGCTGATGGCCACCTCGGCAGCCTGGTGAATGGCTTTGCGATAATCCCCCGGTGATTCGCAATCACCCACAAGGTATACGTTCTCGCGGTTTTCCGACAGTGCCAGTCCAAAGGCGTTGTCGGGAACAACGCCCACCGCCATGACAACCGTGTCAAAGCCATGCAAGCGTTTTCCCAGAGCATACCGATCCACCACCAGGTCCAGCTTGCCATCCGCGGGTACAATGGCTTTTACGGCGGTTGAATCCAAAAATCGGAAGTTCTTGTCTGCCAGCTTGTCCAATAAAACCAGTTCGGCATCATGGCTGATATCAGATAGAATCTTGGGCAGCATCTCCACCACAAGGACTTCCCGCCCGGGTGCTTGTAAAATCACCTCGGCGGTTTCAACCCCCATGGAGCTGCCGCCGATGACAGCCACCTTTGGCCCGATATCAACCTGTCTGGCCAATACATCCTCAGCGGTTACCACCCCGGAACATTGTGTACCCTCAATGCTATCGGGGATCAGCGGGCGCCCCCCGGTGGCTACGAAAATGACATCCGGGTTAAAATTTTCTACATCAGCAAGGGAATACTCCCGGCCAATCTCTACATTGACACCCAAACGCGCCATTTCCTTTTCATAGTAGTTCAACCACAAACCCTGATTCTGTTTATGCTTGGGGATTTTGGCCAGCAGCACCTTGCCGCCCAACTGCTCTGACTTCTCCACCAGCGTCACTGCATGCCCCCTATTGGCTGAGATCCGGGCTGCTTCGAGCCCTGCAGGTCCGCCACCAATAATCAATACCTTCTTGGGAATTGCTGCCGGTTTCAGCTGTTCTTCAAAAATCCGCTCTCGCCCCACCGCTGGGTTGACAGTACACCGCATGTCCTCAGGCCATACAGCTGCCCCCTTGGCACAGCGCAGACAGGGTCTGATCTCATCCAGGCGTCCCTCACGCGCCTTTCTGGGCAAATTTGGATCGGCAAACAAGGGGCGTCCAAAAGCGACCAAATCGGCCTTGCCTTCTTTTAAAATCGATTCTCCAAATTCAGGATCCTCAATGGCACCACAGGCAATCACGGGAACATCAACAACCGATTTGATTCCTTCGGCCAGATAAACATTTTGACCTTTATCTATGCCGGCCGGTAGAAAACTGTAGTGAGCACTGGGTGCCATGCCTGCAGACACGTGTATCAACTCCGCACCAGCACCGGTCAAAATCTTGGAAATCTCTTTGGCGTCCTCCAAGGTGTTCCCACCATTTACATAATCGTGACCATTGATCCTGACACCGATCAACATGTCCTCACCGGTATGCTTTCGGCAACTGGCTAAAATTTCTCGCACAATACGGGTGCGCCCGTTGAGGTCACCGCCATATTCATCGGTACGCTTATTCTGGTAAGGTGATAAAAATCCCGAGAGTAGATACCCGTGGGCGCAGTGGATTTCAATGGCATCAAAACCAGCCTCTTTGGCCCGGCGGGCGGCCTGGCCAAAATCTTCAACCAGACCTTGGATCTCGGCAATGGTCGGGGCCCGGGCCGGGTCTTTCCGGACAGGGTCCGAAATACCGGAAGGACTCAAGGTTTCACCACCGGCTATCAAGGCATACCGTTGCCGGCCGGAATGATACAGTTGGATTGAGGCTTTAACATCATATTGATGAATGGTATCCGCCAGCTGCCTCAGACCAGGGATGTACTTGTCGTCCATGATTGATGTTTGATTGGGATGCGAGGCACCATTCGGGTGGACATAGGTGGCGTTCACGATAATAAACCCCACACCACCTTTGGCGCGGGCTTTGTAATACTCCAATAATCTGTCTTTGACATACCCCTCGGAACCGGGGATATAAATGGCCATGGGTGGCATGACAATGCGATTGGGAAGCTCGAAGGTTCGAAGTTTTAATGGTTTGAAAAGGTTTTCAAATTGGGAATGCATGCCGATCTCCTTGAATGAGCACATGGCCTGATCATAATTGATAGCAGACTAATGCGAGATGATTTGGCTTAAAAACTGACAGGTTCGATCATGTTCAGGACAATCAAAAAAGTCTTTTGGCGGTCTGTCCTCGATGATGATGCCTTCATCCATCATCATGATGCGATCTGCAACTTCGCGGGCAAAACCCATTTCATGCGTCACCACGATCATGGTCATGCCTTCGCGGGCCAAATCGCGCATGACATCCAGCACTTCTTTGATCATTTCCGGATCTAGAGCAGATGTAGGTTCATCGAACATCATCAACTTGGGGTTCATGGCCAGGCCTCGGGCAATGGCAACGCGTTGCTGCTGCCCCCCGGATAGCGAGGCGGGCATGTCATCTTCTTTTTCCAGGATGCCGACCCTGGACAACAGCTTGCGGCCCAGGTCATAGGCTTCTTTTTTGGGTATCTTGCGCACATCTATGGGCGCCATGACGACATTTTCCAGTACGGTCTTGTGGGGGAACAGATTAAATTGTTGAAACACCATCCCCGTTTCGGTTCGCAATTCGATCAACCGTTTCTTATTCTTGACGGTGATGCCGTCCACAACAATATCACCCGAATCGATCGGTTCCAGCCCGTTGATACAGCGAAGCATGGTACTCTTGCCGCAACCGCTCGGTCCACAAACCACAACGACTTGACCAAGCATGATGTTTGTGTCTATCCCACGTAGGACATGCAATTTGCCAAAATGTTTGTGAACACCCTGCATAACCACGATGGGGTCCACCGTGGTGGCCTCATTCGCCGCTTGCGAACTAGCGTTGGTTCCTAAATTTGGTTTACCCATGCACTCATTCTCCCCGGTGCCTTGCGGCAGCACTACCTGGTTGGTGGTTTTAGACCATAATATGTAAAAGGAAGCCCAGTCATGCAATCGACAGAGGGCTGGTGGCTAAATAGTACTTTATTTTCAATTTTTTTATCTGTCAAGACTATTTTTGAACAATTATTTAATTTTCTAATATTGGTGTGATTTCATGAAGCCATTTGTTTTGAACGGCAATAGCGAGCATATTCCCCGAATCTTGCCGCGGGGTTAGCGAGCGAATCAAATAGATAAAATCCTTACCGAGATGCAAAGCACTGCCGCACGGCAGAACATTTCCTGCAGCTTTCTGCAGGGTACGCGTCAATCCGCAAACTTCGTTTTCAATATAGGCTCACTTTCCAAACCCATGGGGTTAGGCTTCTTTTTCTAAAAGGTATTTCCCATCAAGATCGTATGTGAGCCATCCAAAAAAATATATTGAAAAATTTTGGGAACGGAGACAGGGGTCATGCGCTATAATAAAAAACTTGACATTAATGTTAAACATACATATGAATTCTAAATGATAATTATATTTTTGTATAAATCATACAATATTTGACTTTATCCAACATGCCCCCCACATCAAAAACCAAAAAGAAGCCGGCCCAAAAGGGCAAAAAGAAAAGTTTTCGCGAGATTCGATACGAGGAAAAGAAACTCGCCATCATTAAAAGTGCCGCCAAAGCTTTTGGTCAAAAGGGTTTTCACGCTGCAACCATCGAAGACATAACCAACGATTTGAAAATGACCAAAGGAAGCCTGTACTACTACTTTTCAACCAAAGAAGAGCTTCTTTATAATGCGCATGTGCTCTCTTTGGAAAAAGTTCTTAAAAATATTCTCAATATCAATGCCACTGATGACCCACCGGACATCAAACTTACGGCGGCTATTTCAAAACACCTCAAAGTTTTTGCCACCGATTTTGAAGGTGCTTTTTTATTGCAGTATGAATTTCACCTACCCGATGAATACCTGGAAAAAATCATCGCCATGCGGGATAATTATCAGAATAATTTTATTCAGATTATCGAGGAAGGGATTCAGGCAGGCATATTCAAGGCCCGTAGCGCACGTATGGCTGCCTTTATCATCCTGGGATCCATCAACTGGTTTTTACGTTGGTATTCTTCGACGGGAAGCTGGTCGGTGGATGAAATTTCGGCCGCTTATGTTGATCTTTTCTCAAACGGTCTTTTGACCGCTTAAATGTTCGTCCGATTGGCCGCTCAGGCCTCCAGCATCCGGCTCACTTTCCGGTAAGACATTCATAATGACACCAAATTTATGTGCCGCGGCCATAAAGGCCATGAATGCGCACAGAGCGGCAATTTCTTTTTCTGTAAATATATCCCCAAGTGCCTTGAAGTCCGCGTCCCCCAAGGCATGATGATCCTGGACAAATGTTTTGGTCAACCCGACAGCCGCCTTAATTTTTGGGTCCGGATGAGCCTCATCCGGTTCTCCGCCGATGGCCATTCAGTATCGGCAGCCATGCCCCCAAGCAGACGCCCGCCTTACCTGCTCCAGCAGTTCAGGACTTAAAGGTGTTGATCCAAAAAAGGCCTGTTCGAGGGCAACCCATCCCTTGAGGACCTCCTCATTGTGGCCCAATAATTTTTTAAACGGGGTCAAGCCATGCTGGGACAATGAAATCCGGGGCATCTACATCCTCCTGGTGGTTATAGGGGCTGTCAGAAATATGTTCCGTTTGACTTGCAATATAAGCTCCGACGGGTGACAGCAAACAGCCGGTTGCCTGTTTGAAGCGAGTTAGCGATCTTTTGAAAGACCAGAAAGTTGAATGGGATTGATAACTATCAAGCGTTGCCCACCCAACGCTTTTTACTTTTTTGGCGCTGGTGTTCCTTACGAGCGCTTGGCCGCAGGTTCGCGTGGCTGTTTGATGTTACTTGCCGGTGCGGTTTCGGAACGTTATTCTGACAAACGCTATAACACACCTATCCTGTTCTGGGTCTGTCAGGGCCGGTCGTCGGGGCCCACATCCATCAAAACGCCAAATTGATGCGAAGCCGATATAAAAACCATAAAGGCACACAGCTCCGAAATTTGCTTTTCACTAAAATGGGTTTTCAGGGCCAAAAAATCGGCATCATCGATGGCCTGGCGGTTTTTTACAAACTTAGCTGCCAGCTCAGCCGCCAGTTGCGTGCCGTTGTCCGGGTGCACCGCATCCGGTTTACCGCCAATGGCCATTCAGTAACGGCATCCAAATCCCCATGCCAGGGTACGTCGAACCTGTTCCAGCAGATCGGAAGGCAGCGAGTTGTTCTGGAAAACAGCCGCCATGATGTGTTTGAAGGCAGCCAGGATTTCAGGGTTATGACCCAGAATTCTCTGGTTTGGTGTGTCCCCGAGGGTTGAAAAAGATACACGTGGCATGAATGACGCTCCTTCTAGTCAGACCACTTGTTGCTCGCAGCCAGATCCAAACCTTTTTGAAAAGCGCTGTGATTTAGGTTAAATTTTTTGTCATCAAACTGATTTTTTAATACGGCAATAAAATCATCTGCGGTAATGGGAAACAAGTCCAAGCCAACCGCAAGACCGCTCATAATAGTATTTGTCAACACCGGCGCGCCCATCTCTAATGCTATTTCAGACGCATCGATAAACAGGGTCTTTTGGGCGAGTTCCTCAGCAGCCGCGGTGATGTCCGCCAAGGCCGGATAGTCAGCCCCGCCGGATGTCACATCAAAAGGATACGACGGGCGTGTGTTTGATATGACCACAACCCCCGGATTACCCCAGCCTCCCAAAACGCGCAGGGCTTCCACCGGCTCAAGACTAATGATAATATCGGCCTGACCGCTGGGTGTCAGGGGGCTGTACAAGGTCTGTTTCGAAATTCGCAAATGGCTTGAAACCGGTCCACCGCGTTGAGCGGCACCATAGGTATCGCCCACGGTGACGGCAAATCCTTTGTCGGTCAATGCGCGTCCAAACAACTGGGCCATCAAAACATTACCCTGACCACCGACCCCAGTGATGATGGCATTCAGGGGATCCTTTTGAAGTGCGTGTTTTGTCATGAGTCCTTTCCTTGAACAGCCTTGAGTGGTTTTAGTAAAATGGCTTCGTGTCTGCAGACCTGTGCGCAGACACCACAACCCACGCAAATGGCCTCATCGATACGGGCTTTCTGAGCTTGGGCATCCCACATGATGCCAGGGCATTTAAATGCCCTGCTACAATACCGGTTGCAGCCGCAATCCTCACCAACACATTTTTCCTGATCAACCCAAACATCATAGAGCTTGCCACTACGCGCCATCTGCAAGGCGCACTGCTGTCGCATGATCAAAACCCTGGGTCCCTGCTGCTCATCGTTCATAAAATCCAGAACTTTTTGCGTGGCGGCCTCGCTGTCATAAGGATCGATGATCTCCACACGAACACCAAGCGACTTGCAAATATCCTCGATCAAAACAGGTTTGGCCGGATGACCAAAAGCATCCAGACCCGTGCCGGGATGGGGTTGAAAGCCGGTCATGGCGGTTGCGCCGTTGTCCAGCACCACCAGGGTCAGGTTCGATTGATTATTTACGGCCGAAACCAGGGCCGGCAGCGCCCCGTGATAAAATGTACCATCGCCCACGACAGCCACCACCGGCTGCTGCATGTCAAACTGTCCCAGTTTCCCGAAACCATAGCCGACCCCCGGGCCCGATCCCATGGCCTGTTCTGTTTTCATGATGGAATAGCCCGATGGAAACAGACCAAAACTGTAGCAGCCGATATCACCCGTCACAAAACCATCGCGGGTGTCAAGCACTTCGGCGTTCTTTATGGCCCAATAGCTGGCACGATGGGGACACCCGGCACACAATGCCAGCGATCTTGGCGGCACCAGCTTTTCAACCATCGCTTTGGCTTGCTGATCATAGGCCGGCGGTCTGGCCTCATATGTAAGCTCCAGAATTTCCGTGAGGGCCGTAATAATGATATCCGGGTTAAGCTCACCGGTATCAGAGAGGGGACCGGTTCGACGACCGAAAAAGGTTGGCATCGACACATCCGCAGCCCATTCCACCGCCAATTCTTTGAGATTACCCTCTAAAAACGGCTCCACCTCTTCGAGTACCAGGATGCGGCTGTTTTTGGCCATATGGGTCTTGATGAGGTCATCGGGGAGCGGCCACACGGTACCAATTTTGAGGATGCCCACCCGGTCCCAAAGACCCAAGAGGTTCATGGCATCCAAAGCATAAAGATAGCAGCTGCCACAGGTAATGATAAGCAGATCCGGATTCTCCGGTCCTTCATAAACATTGAAAGCCGAGTCTTTGCAGAGCTCTTTGGCCTGTGCCATTCTCTCCTTGGCCTCGACATGCCGAGGCAAGGAAGGAAAAGCCACGTACTGTTTGCTGGTATCAAAATGGGCCTTGCGCTTCTCTTCGGGCAAAGACCCCAAGAGCGTCCTCCCCCGAGCATGCTGCAGACGTGTGGCGCTTCGAAACAACACCATTCGGCCAATCTTTTCGGAAAGCTCGAGACCAAAACGGGTCATATCTTTGGCTTCCTGAAACGTCCCAGGTTCCAGGAGGGGAAAATCGAGCGACCTGGCCAGGGGGCGCGAATCCTGCTCACTGGTGCTGGTAATACCGGATGGATCGTCGCAGACCACAAGCACCAACCCGCCGTTGGATCCACTGGTTGATATGCCCGACACGAAATCAAGGGCCACATTCAAACCGTTCTGTTTCATGGCCGAAAGGCCCCTCAGGCCAGCAAAAGAGGCAGCGGCGGCGGTTTCAACCGCAACCTTTTCATTGACCGACCATTCGACATAAATGTTCATCTTCTCCGCCACCTGGCGAATCGCCTCGGTTATCTCGGTCGAAGGGTTGCCGGGGTATGAGGCCACCACATTGACACCACCTTCAAGTGCGCCACGTCCAATGGCTTCACTGCCCAAAAGCAGATCTGCCAGCCCTTCTGTTTTATTTGAAATATCTGCCATTCAGTACCTCCAAGATCATTACGTTCCAACTGCATCAAATTGAAGAACCTCGCAGCAAGCTACGAGGAATGTTCTGCCGTGCGGCAGAATATAGGGGAAATGCACTCGCTATTGCGGTTCATGCCAAGAAAATAGGCAAGCTGATCATATCATATATATTTACCAGTCAAAGGTTTGGAAAACAGGGTCACGACAATCCAGGTAAAGCAAATCATCTCGATCACCACTCTTGCAGGCCAGGTTATCCAGAGCTGTTCTTTTCTTTTTTAACGATGCCTGCTTTAATTTGTCCAGATTACCCCCCGGCACCTCTCTAAATTCCAATACCCGCCGGTCCTTGGCCAGCTGCATCAAAGCCTCGCCGGCTGTTGTTCTGACAATGACCTGATTCCAGCCCTTGGCCACCTCCCATCCATCCGGCAGTCGTGCAGAACCAACCGAAATGTCGCTGAATTCTGCCGTTACATCCGTGCAGAACTTACACGCCTCCCGCACACACGCTTCCACCTCGTCCAGGGGAATTTCAACCAGGCCACTGTTCGTCTCCACCTGCATGGTCTTGTACTTGCTGGGGGGGATATCCAGACTGACGATCTTCCGCTGATCTATTTTCTGATCGAGCAATTGTTTAAAGCTTCGCCAGGAGAGGACCCATCCACAAAATAGTCCGATGGTAAGACGCAGCTTGCCGATCTGACTGTCATTTTTGGGAAAGGGTTTCATTTTCATCTTGGCCAGCGCCAGCGTCTGACAGGGCGTTGCCACCACACCAATTTTTTGGGCATCACTTAGGACCGCCTTATTGAATGCCTCCACCATGGGGGCGGCAATGAATTTGCTCTTGGCCAATTTGGACACCTCACTGGCCTGGCTAACCGCCACACCACTGGGCAGGTCGGATCCACCGCCTTCGGCCAGCAAGGCGGTATCGATGATTCCCTCTGAAAGGGCCAACGACATCAGTGTTGTAACCGTGCCGCCATGTTGGGCCAGTGATCGTGTGTCCGGGTCGCTGGCCCGGGTCAAGTAAAACCCCTTGACCGCACCCAGTTCCGGGGTCAAATCCTGTGGTTCGAAGAGCTGTTGCCGAATGGCCTCCAGGTCCGTCGGTGTCCGCGGGCAAAAGGCATAGCACCGGCCCGCGGTGCGGTCACAGAGATCTTTGACAACCGTTTTATCTCTGGACGTTGCATAGTATGGACATAAATTGACACACGCGCCACACCCTGTGCAAAGACCGGTATCATGCACTTCTTCCCTCAGCTCTTTTTGTCCCCGTATGTAGGCTTTATTTTCCATCAAAGGAATCCTTCCATGATATTTTTTTGATGTTCAGTAATAAAAGGCTGCTATCTGCTGTTCTTATGCCTTTGGTTTGATTTTTAATCACGTCGGCTGCCAGTTGCATCGTTCAATTCCATCTCCGATGATGATCCCACCTGCTTGGCATAGGCCACTACCAGGCCCACACCCGCCAGCATGGCTCCTGCACCAAGATAACCCACGAATGTGATGTTTTCAACCCCGAGCCAGCCCAGTTGGTGGGCGGACAGAAAGGCCATACATGCCATGGTTATTATCGGATTGAGCACCACCACCAGCGCCACCTGATTGGCTTCAATCAATTTTAGGGCCACTGCCAGAGCACCATAGGCCACAAGCGTATTGGCCCCCATAAAACAGAGCAGCGCCCAGCCAAGCCATGGCAATTGGCCGAATTCGTTAAATTTCACCTGTGGGAAAAAAACCAGCGCAGCCACAGCATAGATAATTAAATTGGCCTGCTGGGGTGTCATACGTCGCACCAGAATCTTTTGTGAAATAGCAAATACAGCCCAAATTGAGGATCCAAAAACGATCCACAGATCCCCTCGTATATACGTGCCCCGGTCAATCAACAAGCCCCTGATCTGGTCCTGATAAAAAAATATAAAGCCACACAGGGTTAGGACAAGCCCGATTTTCTGTTTGGGGTTGAGCCGCTCCTTGAAGTAGACCATACCCGCAACTGTCAGCAATAACGGCCCGATTTGACCGAGTACCTGGGCATTGCTGGGACTCGTCAAATGCACACCCATGGTGCTGCCGTAATAATTGGCCGCCAGCGCCACCCCCGCCAGGATGCCCAGCAAGGGCGGTTTTTTGATTACCCGAAAAGATCCCGGGTCTTTGACAGCATAGACCGCCACCAGCACAAGAAACGAGGTTGTAAACCGGAACCATATAATGGTCCCGATGCTGCAGACCGACAAGAGGTATTTTAATACAATGGGTACCAAGCCCCACAATACACCTGCGGTAACGGCCATCAAAACCCCATAACTATGGCTTGATTTCATATTGCCTTCATGCGGGTTGGCAACCTAATGCGTCCTGTCTTCATTGGGTCCAGCCGCCATCGACTTCCATGATATTGCCGGTCACAAAGGAAGCGGCATCGGATAAAAGCCAGACCACCGCTTCGGCCACTTCTGATGGCTCCCCCCGTCGCCCTATGGGCACGGGATAGCGTTCCCGTTCAATTTTTTCGCGATCCTCACCCGGGGCAAAATTGCGCTCTGTCATGGGTGTCTTGATGGGGCCGGCAGCCACGGCATTGATGCGAATGCCATCCTTGGCATACTCCTGGGCAGCTGCCCGGGTGATGCCGGACACACCATGTTTGCTGGCGGTGTATGCCGGTATGATGAAATCCTTGGTGCCGATCAATCCACACATGGAGGAGGCGTTAACAATGCTCCCGCCACCCTGGGTCAGCATCTGCAAAATCTCATACTTCATACACAGCCAGACCCCCTTGAAATTCACAGACATGACAAAGTCCCAGTCAGCTTCACTGATTTCAGCCGTACGTAGATCCTTTTCTCGGGCGTGGACACCGGCATTGTTATAGGCGCAATCCAAGCGGCCATATTGCGCCACCGCAGAATGCACCAGGGCTTCGGCATCCTTGGCCTGGCTGATATCGGCTTTGACAAAAAAAGCGTCACCACCCGCTTCCTGGATCAACCGGACCGTGTTTTCACCTCCTGCCACATCCACGTCACACACAACAACCTGAGCCCCTTCCCTGGCCATCACTTCTGCCGAGGCCTGTCCAATACCGCTGCCAGCACCTGTAACCAGACCGACCTTCCCCTTTAATCTGCCCACCATATGTTCACCTATACGTGATTCAATTATCTCCATGACCATACTTGTTTGTATACGGCACTTGCGTATTTGCCTTCATCAGCCTTTCACCACGACTTCTTCCACCGCAAAACTATTGGGGCTAACCACCCGTGAGAAGTAATCCTCATCAATATTTTTGCCACTGGGTAGAATGGTCTTATAGCAACGATCATATACACGGTGCATGGCCGCTTCGTCTTCATACCAAGTCTCCACAATACCAAAGCAAATCTTTTCCCCTTTGATAACCTTGGTAACTCGGTTAATCACATACCTTGCCAGGTCATCCCCTGCGGCTTTTACAAAATCAGCTGCATGGGTCTGAGTATGGTACTGCCACCATTCTTCTTCGTCCGTTTCTTCTGGTATGGAATAAATACCGATTCGTTTAATCATGCGTGTACCTCCAATCCTTTCTTATCCGTTTTCTTTCGGCGGTTGGCAGAAATCTCAAGCGTGGCAAATCCGTTAAAACTTTACCTTGAATTCTTCCACCAAATAGCCAAAAGCGTCCGTAACACGAACATCGAAATCCTCGGAGACATTTCTGCCGTTGGCCAACATCATCTGCTTATGGGCATCAAATCCCTTTGTGAGTTCCTGCCGGTCCTTAAACCAAAGTTCGACAATGCCAAAACAGATGGGGTTTCCATTGACAATTCTGTTGACACGGTTGATGACGTAATATTTCAAAATATTTCCAAAAGAATCGATACTGTGGACGGCATGTTCCCGGGTATGATAAGCCCAGAACCGATCTGCATCCGTGCCTGGAGGCAGGCTATAAAATCCCATGTACTTGGCCGGTCTGTGGGGTATGCCCGACATCGGTTTTTTAGCCACATACTCATCAACTTCAAAAACGACAAATGGATCTGCCAACCGATCAAAGTGATCCTGGACAATCGATTTGCCGCCAGGAAGGCGTGTATCTTCCATTGCCTGGAAACCGTTTTGCATGGCGGCCGGGCTCTGCCACCAGGTCTCCACAACCCCAAAGAAGCGATGGACGCCTTTGGCAAGATCCATCACACGATTGATGGTGTATTTGACCAGGTTGTCACCACAAACCTGCACAACCGTCGGTGCATGTTCCTGGGTGTGATAACGCCAGAATTCATCTCCATCCGTTTGCGTTGGAATGGTATACAACGCCATTTGTTTGATCATCACGATCCTCTAGTGCTTTTCGCCACGGATGGTCATTCAACGCCATAGACAATGTGTTTGACCAGCAGGTTGCCGCCTTCCACAGGTAAGGTTGTACCTGTGATGTATCCCGAGCGCTCTGAACAAAAAAACAATATGGCTTCAACCACATCCTCTGGTTGGGCCAATCGGCCAATGGGGATGCCTTCAACCCCTTTTTCCAGTGTATCGGGGTCATCAAAAAACTGTCGCAAAAGATCGGTGACCACCGGGCCAGGGGCGACTGAATTGACAGTAACCCCGTAAGG
>JAHEIB010000235.1 GCA_024639645.1 Deltaproteobacteria bacterium | reverse complement strand
TGGGAAGGTGAATTTGCCTATCACGGTATTCCCAGTGGTGTGGACAATACCGCCTCGACCTATGGCGGCTTGATAAGATACTGGATAAAAAACGAGGAAAAACATTTTGAGCAGATCAAGGTTGAAAAGCCGATCCTATTGGTGTTGGGAAACAGCGGCATAACGGCCGACACCTCCAAAATGGACATTTATGTCGACAAGGAAATCGAACGTGATCCGGATCTGTTTGCCTCACGTCTCGACACCATCATAAACCAGGGGGTTGAGATGAAAAAGGCGTTCGAAGCCGGTGATCTAAAAAAAGTAGGTGAAATCATGACCGCTAATCACAAGATCCTGATTGACATGGATCTTTCCCATGAAATTCTGGTGGATCTCTGTGACCGGGCTATTTCACTGGGCGCTTTTGGCGCCAAAGTGACCGGTGGTGGACGGGGTGGCTACATGTCTTCGATCGTACCTGACAAAGAGACCCAGGAGAAAGTGGCGGCATCTTTTATAGCGGATGGGTATCAGACCATCAAGGCACAGATCGGATAAATTTGTCCTCTCAAAGAGGGATTTAATGGCCTTGCTGTTTATACCGCTTGTCATAATAATTTTTCGAAAATAGGATGGCGGCATAAGGGTTTTAGCAGAAAAACGGTCCGATTGAGGACCGTTTTTCTGCTAAAAACCCTATAAAAGGATACCAATTGACTTATGACGGAAAGACTGCTTTGTTATAAAACATGCTTCTTCATTTTATTTAACACGCCCATAGCATACGATCGATGCCGGCCATTTTCTGCATTCATTACCGGCCGCAAAATAATCTCACCAGAAAAAGGAGGCTTACCATGACAAGAAAAACAATGTTACTAATTATTGGCTTGGTGTTTGTTTTTGGAACCACCGGGATGGCTTCGGCCGAAACGCTCGAACTGATAACATGGAAAGGATATGCGCCGAAGGTTCTTGTGGATAAGTTCCAGGAGGAGACCGGGATCACGGTGAAGGTAACCTACAGCAACAACGAAGAAATGATTGCCAAACTGAGAGCGACACGCGGCGCAGGATTTGATCTGGCCCAGCCCAGCCAGGACCGCATTGCTTCGGTTCAGGAGAAATACAACATCTATCAGCCCATTGATCTTTCTAAAATAAAAACAGACCAGATTATCCCACCCATGCTGGAAGCCGTGAAAGTCAACACCACGGTATCAGGAAAACCCCATGCTGTGCCATTTTGCTGGGGAACTTCAGGGCTGATTGTAAACAAGAAATTTGCTCCCAATGCAAGTGACTATTCAGATTTGCTCAATGCTTTTTATAATGGGCGTGTCAGCTATCGTCTCAAGCGGCCGACACTCATCGCATTGGCATTTTCTTTGGGTGAAAATCCGTTTGCTAAATACAGCAACGCCGATGCATATCAAGCATTGATGGACAAGGTCGGCAACGCCATGATCGACGGCAAGGGTTTTGTAAAAAACTATTGGACCAATGGGGATGCACTCCTGCAGTCCATGCGATCAAATGAGATCTATGTTGCCATGGCCTGGGATGGTGCCGGCTGGAAGCTGCATGAGGAAAATCCGAACATCGATTTTGTGGCACCAAGAAGCGGCGCTTTGGGGTGGATCGATACCTTTGCACTGACGGCAAAAGCAAAAAACGTGGAAGGTGCCTATAAATGGATCAACTTCATGCTGAGGGGGGACAATGCGGCAGCATTCACCAATGCGGAAAAATACGGAACCGCCTCTCTTGGAGCCACCCAGCTTCTGGATCCCGCGGTAAAGGGAAATTTTGAACGATGCTTCCCCATGCAGCATATCAAAAATATTAAATGGTATCCCCCGGTACCTGCCAAGCTTGAATCCATCGAGGGTAAAATTTTGGACAAGGTAAAAGCAGCCCAGTAAAATAGGGAGTGAGATACCTGCAATTTTATATGTATTATTATTACTGCCGCCCGTCATCCCAGCTAATAAATGCTGGGGATGACGGGGCATCGGGAAAAAGTCGGCTGTTGCCGGCATTTCAAAAACCAGTCCCTTTCAGGTGGTGATCCGTACTGAAAATGATGCAAATCGATTTGTCGGTTAAAAATATTGTAAAGACCTTTCAAAAATTTACAGCGGTTGAGAATGTCTCCTTTGATGTGCCGCAGGGGAATTTTTTTTCGATTCTGGGACCATCCGGGTGTGGAAAAACGACCCTGCTGCGCATGATTGCCGGTTTTACGGAACCAGACCGGGGTGATATTGAAATTAGGGGTAAAAGCGTTCTTGGCACACCACCCAACAAGCGACCGGTCAATCTGATTTTTCAGCACCTGGCGTTGTTCCCCATGATGAACGTTTCCCAAAACATTGCCTTTGGACTGCAGCGAAGAAGAGAAAACCGGACGGATATCGCAACCAAGGTTGAAGCCATACTGGAAAGGGTCGGTTTGCCAGGGTTTGGTGAGAAGAAGATCGATCAATTGTCGGGCGGCCAGCAGCAGCGTGTCGCCATTGCTCGAAGTCTGGTGATGGACCCGACGGTTTTACTACTGGACGAACCCCTGGGGGCGCTGGACCTCAAGTTGAGAGATCAGATGAAGGTGGAGCTGAAAAAACTTCAGTCTCAGGTAGGCACCACCTTTGTCTACATTACCCACGATCAATCCGAAGCCCTGGTGATGTCCGACCACGTTGCCGTGATGAACGCCGGTCGTTTCGAACAAATGGATACCCCGCAAAACCTCTACAGTGATCCTCGCACACCCTTTGTTGCCAGGTTTGTGGGCGAAAACAACGCCTGGTCCGGCCGGGTTGTAAGGGTTGACGACCAATTGATGCATGTCGAGACCGATGAGGGACAACTATTTCTGGTAAAGCCAAAGCAGATATTGTCGCAGGGGACAAAAGTCGATCTGTTTCTGCGGCCGGAAGCCATGTTGATCCAGCCTGATCAGAGTCTTTCCAAGCTTAACCGGTTTGAAGTGGTGGTCAAAGCGATTCTTTTTGATGGGGCCAACAGCCGTTTGCTGGTAAACCTTTCGCAGTCGAACCGGGAAATACTCATTGCTCTGCCCCAGAATCGGCAATACGATCACATCCGGGTTGCCGACAAGGTCGAAGTCGGCTGGGATCTTAATTCCGGCATCTGTTTCCAAAGATAAAATCGCCTGGGCGATTTTATCTGACGCGGCGTTGCCGCTACTTTCGGTCGCTTGTCATCGCTATGGTGAAATGGGTGACCCAATGGCGAGTTCGCACTGTGCCATGGGATTATCCACAGGTTGCGATCTGCCCCATCTTTCTGTTTATAGTTCCGTAATTTTTCAAACCTCAAAGACAGAACATTAAACTGGACGGGTTGTTGATTTATGAATAAAGGCATTCGCTGGGGATTAATTATTTTTCTCACACCGGTACTGCTCTGGCTGTTTCTGCTAATCGTTCTGCCGCATATTGATCTATTGATCATGTCATTCCGGATCGAGGATGATCTGGGGAATCCCACCTGGAGTGTGTCCAATTATCTCGCCTTTTTTCAGGAACCGATTTACTGGCTGACCTTCACCCGTACGGCGACCTATTCCATCCTGGTGACCCTCTTGACTTTTATCGTGGCCTTGCCCGTGGCATTTTTTATTACCAAGGTGGTGGACTACCGCTACAAAGGCTTTCTGACCATGCTCCTGCTCCTCCCATTCTGGGTCAGCGAACTGGTGCGGGTGTATGGGTGGATGATTCTTCTGAGAGAAAGTGGTGTCGTCAACCATTTCCTGTTGAAAACCGGTTTGCTCAAGCAACCCATAGAGATGCTGTACAACGATGTGACCATGGTGATGGGGCTTGTATACACCTGTATGCTTTTCATGGTGATTCCCCTCATTTCGGTGTTGGACAGTTTAGACGACAGTCTCATTGAGGCAGCGTATGATCTCGGGGCCAACCTCTGGACGATACTGGTCA
>JAHEIB010000088.1 GCA_024639645.1 Deltaproteobacteria bacterium | reverse complement strand
GAGGCCAATGGTATACGGGTGCTTTGGGGTCAGGAAAAGGGTTTCGGCACTGGCATACTCTACAATACGACCGGCATACATTACCGCAACGTGTTGTGCCATCTCGGCAATGACCCCCAGGTCGTGGGTGATAAAGAGAATGGATGCCCCGGTGTCTTCCTTCAGTTTGTTCATCAGGTCGAGAATCTGAGCCTGTATGGTCACATCCAACGCTGTAGTAGGCTCATCTGCAATCATCATTTTTGGGTTACAGGCCAGTGCCATGGCGATCATGACCCGTTGTCGCATGCCACCGCTCATTTGGTGAGGGTATTCATCCAGTCGCTGCTTTGCGGCCGGAATCCCGACCCGTTGAAACATATCGATCACCCGGAGGCGGGTTTCTTTTTTTGATAGCTGCTCATGCAATCGAATGACTTCCCCCACCTGATCTCCCACGGGAAAAACCGGATTGAGGGATGTCATGGGTTCTTGAAAAATCATGGAGATCTGCTTGCCCCTGATTTTCCGCATCTGTTTTTCAGAATAGGCCAGCAGATTGTTGCCATTGAAAAAAATCTCACCGCCCACAATTTTGCCGGGGGGGTCAGGAATCAGTTGAATGATGGAATGGGCGGTCACACTTTTTCCACATCCAGATTCCCCCACCAGACCCAGGGTCTTTCCTGATTCGATAGTGATATTGACATCGTCAACAGCCTTGGCTACCTGGTCCCGCACAAAAAAATGCGTCTGTAAATTAACGATGTCTAATAGCGCAGTATCCGGCATTTGGTTTAGTCTCTCAATCGTGGGTCAAGTGCGTCCCTGAGGCCGTCACCAAAAAGGTTGAATCCAAGAACAGCAAATAATATGGCGATGCCAGGGAAGGTCATTACCCAAGATGCTCTGAGAATCAGTGAGCGGCTTCGGGCAATCATGGCGCCCCATTCAGGTGTGGGGGGCTGTGCGCCCAGGCCCAGAAAACTCAAGGCGGCAGCATCCAGAATAGCCGAAGCAAAGGACAGGGTCGTCTGGACAATTAGGGGACCCAGGCAGTTTGGTAAAATAGCCAGAAAAATAATACGCAGGTCTCTGGCGCCGATGGAACGGGCCGCCGTAACATAATCTTTTCCACACTCTTCCAGGACGCTGCCCCGGACAATACGTGCAAAGCGGGGAACATAGGTGATACCGATGGCCATCATGGCGTTTTCAAGACTGGGACCCAGATAAGCCACCACAACGATGGCCAGCAGCAGATACGGGAAGGCCAGGATAATATCCATAATACGCATGATAAAGCTGTCCAGCTTTCCTTTGTAGTAACCTGCCAACGATCCAAAAAATGTCCCCAAAACAAACGCCAGACCGACGCTGACCATGGAAACCAACAAAGACACCCTTGCACCGTATATTAATCTGGAAAGGATGTCCCGCCCTAGATCGTCGGTTCCCAGAATATTTTTTTTGGTTCCCGCGTCATGCCACACGGGTGGTTTGAGTTGATCATACAGTGAGGTTTCGTTTGGATTATGGGGGCTTATCAGGGGCGCAAAAATAGCCGCCGTGAAAAAAAAGGAAACGAGTATCAGCCCGACAACAGCTGTCTTGTTGCGCCAGAGTTGAGACATCTGGTCGAGAAATGGGTGCCGATCCTGGGGGTTTTTTCTTTTCAGTTTATCAGGCATGGAATTACCGGACACTTATCCTCGGGTTGATGATGGCGTAGAGAATATCCACACACAGGTTAATCAATATAAAGAGGGCCGCAATAAAGAGCGTGCCCCCTTGAATGACCATATAATCGCGTTGCGTAACCGCATCATACATCCATTTCCCCACACCCGGCCAGGCAAAAATGGATTCGGTGAGTATCGCACCTCCCAAGGTGACACCAAACTGCAGACCAATGGTTGTCACAACCGGGATCAGGGCATTTCGGAGACCGTGCTTAAAGACAACCTTGAACTGTGAAAGCCCTTTTGCTTTGGCGGTTTTGATATAGTCCTGACGCAACACCTCCAGCATGGCCGAGCGGGTCATTCTGGCAATAATCGCCATGGGGATGGTGCTCAGGGTTACCGCCGGCATGATGAGATGCCACAGGGCGTCTTTTAAGGCCACCCAGTTTCTGGTCAGCAAAGCATCCAGGGTATAGATATTCGTGATAACCTGGAGATCGACATCGACACTGAGACGGGCAGATAATGGGAGCCACCCCAGATTGACGGAAAAAATGAGCATGAACACAAGACCGAGCCAGAAAATGGGCATACTGACCCCTGTAAGGGCTCCCAACATACTGACATAGTCGAAGATTGAATATTGCCTGGTGGCTGAGATGATACCCAGGGTGACACCGAACAGACAGGCGATAAAAAGAGCGGTAACCGCCAGCTCAATGGTGGCTGGAAAGCGCTGCTTGACTTCGACCCAGACCTTTTGCCGGGTCCAAATGGTTTCACCCAGGTCACCTTTCATCAAACGTTTGAGAAACATTCCGTACTGAACGTACAGGGGTTCATTCAAGCCCAGATGTTCACGGATCTGGTGCAGGGCCTCATCTGTGGCCCGTTCTCCCAGTAACAGTTCGGCTGGATCACCCGGCGTCAGGTGAAGCATGAGAAAGACAATGATGGACACCCCCAGAAGGGTGGGTATCAAAATCAGTATACGTCTGATGGCGTAAGAAAGCATATAGTCTTAAGCGATAAGCAGTAAGCAGTAAGCGATAAACAGGCGTACAGCTTATCGCTTATGGCTTACTGCAGATAGGTCAAAGGGGGGCCGGGTTTTTGATGTCCCCGTCCCCCTGTATTTGAATCACTGGGTTCCGGCTTATTTCAAACTGACATTTTTCATCCGCACAGATCCTGTGGGATGCAGTTTGAAGTTCTGAACACTCTTTTGGGCCGGCCAGATAACGGTGGAGTGTGCAACGGGAATGACCGGGCATTCATCAAACAGCAGCTGCAGCGCGTCTTCATAGATTTTTGTACGCTTGGCCTGGTCTACTGTTTGTTTGCCTTTCAGCATAAAGCCGTGATAGGCTTCGCTCTTGTACTGGGTTCTGACGGAGGATGATGCCAGACCGTCAAACAGTACAGCCAGAAAGTTGTCCGGGTCACCATTGTCTCCAGTCCATCCCAGCTGGAACAGATCCATATCATCCGGCTGCTCACGCTGCCTTTTGAGATAGGTTCCCCAGTCATAACTGACAATTCTGGCAGTAATGCCTAATTTTTTCAGATCTGCTGCCATGGCAACACCGATCTTCTGGCCTTCGGGGTTGTAGGGCCTGGGTACCGGCATGGACCACAAGGTAATTTCTCCAAGTCCTTCGCCTTCGGGAAAACCGGCCTTGGCCATATATTCTTTGGCCAGCTCAACATTATATTCATAACCCGGGATCGACTTGTTGTAACCCCACATGGTAGGCGGAATCGGATTTTTAGCAACCTGCCCCATTCCCTGATAAATATTGTCCACGATGGCCTTGCGATTGATACCGTGGGCAATGGCTTTTCGCAGATTGACGTTGCTCTTCCAAGGTTCCTTGGTATGGTTGAAGGAAAGATATCCAACATTCATGCCCGGCTGGGTCGGAAGAATCAGATTGGAATCTTTTTTAGCCAATTCAATGTCTGCCGGATTGGGAAACTGACAGATATGGATGTTTCCGGTTTTCAGTTCCAGAAAGCGAACAGAATTTTCAGGAATAGATCGGAAGATAAGTTTGTCGAGATATGGGCCACCGGATTTGTCCCAGTAGTCCGCATTTTTTTCCAGAACGATACGGTCGTCTTTAATCCATTGGGCAAATTTGAACGGGCCCGTTCCCACGGGGTTACGTAGAAATTCCTTGGGATTTTTCAAAAAGGCGGTGGGGCTGATGATGTCGGCAAAATCCATACCCATGTTTGCCAGAAATGGCGCTTCCACGCGTTTCAGTTTAAAAACCACGGTTTCGTCATCCACTGCTTCGATACTGCCAATGGTATCGTCCATCTCCATGGACACCCAGTATTCAGGTGGACGCTCCTGGGCAGGGATATCCCAGCCCTTTCCAGAGAATTTAACATTTCGCTCTTTCATCATCCGGCCGATGGAAAACACCACCGCATTGGCATTAAAGGGCGTACCATCATGAAATTTAACACCTTTCTGCAGATGAAATGTATAGGTCTTGCCATCGGCTGAAATATCCCATGATTTGGCCAAACCCGGCTCCAGCGCCGTACTCTCATCGGCATAAGCCACCAGTGCTTCGAAAATGTTGTCACAAACCATAAAAGAATTGCCATCTGTTTCATAGGCAGGGTCCAGGCCGACACTGTCCCCGCCGCGACCAAAGACCAGTGTTTTGCTTATGGCGGATCCGGGCATGGCTACAATGGTAAAGATTAGAATTAAACACAGCAAAAGGAATTGAACCATCGGTTTATGTTTCATTTTTACCTACCTCCCTCTAAATAGCGGTGCGTGGGTTTTGAAAACAGCACCTTGTTGTGTGTTGGTCTGGCTTGATCGGTATCAATCCGTTTATTGGTACCATAGCCATTTAAATATATTAAGCATTTATTGTTAGGCCGTGGGATGAAAATATAAATGATACCTATCAGATCAAATTGACTTTGTCAAAAAGAAGACATTTTTTTAATGTGTATCTTTTTTTTTCTTGACAGGGGAATTATTTGGGAATATAATCCCAAATAATTGAAAAAAACAAAAAAGCCAAGCACGAAACTTTGGCGGGTCAGGGTGCTTGGCTGTGAAACCTGGGGGCCTTTTGGCGCATTCACATTGTTCAATCTGTTAATACCATGAACATGTGTCAATGGGCTCTCCACTGCAAAATGGAGAGCCTTTTTTATGCCGAATGCCAGTGCCTCAGGTTTGGTGGTACTCCATTGGGGAGTACGGTTTTATTCATTTATTTAATATCCCTTTGGGGATGCCAGACAAAAGGAGGCTATTATGAAAACAATTTACACCTTGAAACGACATCACCAAACAGCAGGAGCCCTGCACGACCTGCTTATTCCTCTGATGGTCCTGGCTGTGTTTGTTTTTGGTGCATGGACACCCATGGCATTGGCCGGGGATGATGAGAAAGAAAATACCTTTGACGTGGCAGATATCTACTTCGAGCTCAACGACACCGACGAAGATCTGGGAATTCATGCCTTGATCGATGGAGATGCCTGGAAGTACTTGACCATGGAGGACCCCAGGGGCCGCAAGATGCTCAACGTGTTTGTACGGGGACGGCTGCACCGGCAAGGCCTGACGGAGTTCTTTTTTGAAAGCGCCGAACCCACATTTGACGAACTGGATCCTGAGACATTCTTTCGTCGCTTTCCAGAGGGTGAATACGAAATCGAGGGCATTACCCTGGACTGGGAAAAGCTTGAAAGCACGGATCATCTGACCCATCTCATCCCGGCACCGCCCGGTGGAATTTTAATTTCACGTGTGCCGGTTGATTTGGAGGAAGCCGATTGTGAGGAGGAGCCTGCCGCCATACTTGTGGCCCCGAAGGAGATTGTCATTAGCTGGGAGCCTGTGAAAAAATCACACCCGCATCTGGGTCGCACCGATGAACCCATTGAGGTGGTGAGTTACCAGGTGGTGGTGGAAGAGGATGAATCGGAAATGGTTTTCAGTGTCCACCTGCCACCGGATGTGACGGCGGTGTCCGTGCCGTCCGAATTTATCGCACTGGGCGAAGCGTTTAAGTTCGAAATTCTGGTGAGAGAGGCCAGCGGCAACCAGACAGCCGTTGAGAGCTGCTTCGAGATTCAGTAGACTGGCGAGGCTGATTAGACATAGGGCAATGCCGAATCATAGAACTCACCTCACAGTTTGTTTAGCGGGACCGGAATTCCACCTGCGGGCTGTAAGGTTATGCAATGATCACAACATCTATATATGAAAGGAGAATGAACAATGAAACATCATGGATATCTTTTAACGACAGCTTTGACCATTTTTTTTATTTTCAGTTTTTTGGGATGCAATACCGGCGGCGGTGGGGGCGGCGATGACGAAACCTGTCCTGAACCCACCCTTGATATTGCTGCATGCGATCCGGACACGGTGATGTTTTCGACGAACATCGACAATGAGTTCTTTCCGCTGAATATGCTCACGGAGCTTGTGTTGGAAGGGGAAGATGACGGGGAAACCATCCGTGTCGAAATCACGGTACCAGGTGATACCGAAGTGGTGGCGGGTGTAGAAACGCTCGTTATGGTAGAAACGGAGTACGAAGATGGTGAACTCGTCGAAATTTCCTATAATTTCATAGCCCAGGCAGCCGACGGAACCGTGTGCTATTTCGGGGAAGATGTGGATGATTATGAAAATGGCATCGTTGTATCTAACGAAGGTGCGTGGCGTGCCGGTGAAAATGGAGCGCTTCCCGGAATCCTGATGCCGGGGAACCCCCAGGTGGGAGACGTGTTCTATCAGGAATCTGCACCGGGGGTTGCGGAAGACATGGGCTCCATAATTGCCTTTGGTGAGCCCATCGCTGTTCCGGCGGGAGATTTTGACGATACGCTGACGGCAAAAGATTGCAATCCCCTGGAAGACGCCGAAACCGATGTAAAGGTCTATGTACGTGGCATTGGCCTTGCTATCGATGAAGAAGCGGAACTGATTTCTTACTAACGCAACTTTCGGGATTCAGGGAACGCGAAACGAATAATCCCCTGGCGTTTTGCGAACTCGCCGCAAGGGCTCCTAACTTCAGCGTTGGCCATATGTTTAAAAAGGTATGGTTGTAATACGATCAAACCCGAAAGTTGAGTTATAGTGCATAAATTCGTAAAACGAAATTATGCACTATAACACACAACGCGGATCAGAAAAAAAGGTGCTGTGAATGGCGGTAATCGCCCCGGGAAGATCTTGCATTTTCACCAGGAAGTACAATGCTGCCCTGGACGGGCCAAAGGAGATCATTTCCACGTTCACGCCGCAGCCTGCCACAGCTGTAAAACAGCGGGCGGCGACGCCTTTCTTTTTGAGAAGGCCTTCACCCACGATGCCGATGAGGGCGACGTGCTCCAGTTTTTCAAGCCTGCGGTAGGGTCTTGGCTTCAGCTCTTTCAGCGCCAGCCTTGCTTTTTCCACATCTTTTTTTGAAAAGAGCAGGCTGATGCAGGTTTGAGATGTCACTACCGACTTGATATTGATACCCTTTTCGGTAATCTGACCGGCAACCCGGGCCAGAATACCAGGCCGGGCCCCAACGGCCGAGGCATGTACCTTCAGGATGCCGATGTCGGTATCGTGGGCAACGCTCTTGATGACCGTGCGGTGCCTGGGGCTTTTGCTGTTGATGAGGCTTCCGGGGTTGTCCGGCGCAAGCGTATTTTTAATGACGATGGGAATCTTTTTTTTCCGGACGGGTTCCACTGTACGGGGATGCAGAATTCTGGCGCCGAAATAGGACAACTCGGCGGCTTCGGCATAGGAAAGCCTGGGGATCAGCTCGGCTTCAGTGACCATTCGGGGGTCTGCGCTCATGAAGCCGTCAACATCCTTCCAGATTTCGAGGGTTTCTGCCCCAAGAGCAGCCGCAATGACTGCAGCTGAATAATCACTGCCGCCACGGCCGAAGGTGGTGATTTCTCCCTGGGTGCTGATACCGTAAAACCCTGGAACAACGGCGATGCCTTTTTTTCTAAAGACCGGATTGATCTGCTTGGGAAGGTTACTCCTAACCCGTTTCATGTCAGCGGTGGCATCCCCGTACCTGCCGTCGGTCAGGAGACCGATCTGGTGCGGCATGCGGGTGGCGGCCTTCAATTTCTTGGCACAGAGCAGGGCGGTCAAGAGTTGGGCGCTGAATCGTTCTCCGAAACTGGCGATGATGTCGTGCATGCGCGGCGTTATTTCGCGCGTAAAATTGAGACCGTAATATAATCGCTCGAGGTCTTTCAAGCCGGTGCTCAACGCCTTGGTAAAACTTTCGAAACAGCTGCCCACCGGCATCAAATCACCGGCAATTTTCAAATGCACCGTTTCCAGGTGGCGGATGATTTTTGGGATGTTTTCTTCTGCAGCCAGTGCTTTTTCCATACCCGTGATAAGCGTGTCTGTGATGCCGTTGAGGGCTGAGACCACCAGACAATCACCCTGGCAACGTTCAGCCACTAAGGCGATAATACGTTGGATGTTCTTGATGCCTTTGAGGCACCCTCCTCCGATTTTGACAACTTTCATTGAGCCGGCTCCTTCAGATATCTTTCAGTAATTGATTGTCAGGATGGGTTTCCATGGTTTTCTCAAATTTATTTATGGCCCGGTTAATGAGGTCGGATTCACGGCTTGGGGAAATCGGCAAGTGATCGGTTCCGATATGTTCCAGTGCATTGATCACGTAGCCGATGGTGATGAGATTGATATCCAGGGCTGGCTGAAAAACAGGCTCCTCCCCGCTGTCTGAATCTATTTCAGAAACAACTTTCGATGCCACCAGGTCAGGGAGAATCTTCTGAACCAGGCGTAAGGGGATTTCAATCGCAGACGATATCTGATGGGCGTTAACAGGTTCTTCAGCTTTGGAAAAGTTTATCACCAGAAGGTGTGCAATCTGGAGCGCCAATCGTTTTTTTAGAGAGAAGCTGATTTTCCGGGTCGTTTGTTCGAACTCGAAGGTTTCGTTATTCTGGTGGGCGAATGAGATTTCGGCCCCAAACAGGACAATCAACCAGCTGGTTTGGAGCCAGATGAGAAAAAGAGGCAGGGCGGCAAAGCTACCGTAAATGGCATTGTATTTCGAGAGCAGAAACTGAAAGGTGATGTAAAGCATTTGAAGTACCTGGTAGATGGTTCCGGCCACAATGCCGGCTACCAAGCCGGATCCGATCCTGACCTTTGTGTTGGGCATCATCAGGTAGGTGAAGGTAAAAAGCAGCCAGATCAGCACATAGGGGATCAGTTTGAAAGAAATGTAGATCAATGGGCTGAAAAAACCGAGCAGGGCGATTCTGTCCACGATCAGGGTGATCTGGGTCTTGATGAAAACCGTGGCACTGCTGGACAGTATGACCAGCACCGGGCAGATGAGCATGATCGTCAGGTAGTCGCTGAATTTTCGCCACAGGGAGCGGGCCTTGGAGACATTCCAGATATCATTGAAGGATTGTTCGATATGGCCCAGAACCTTGATGACGGCCCAGTAGAGTACGATAATGCCGATACCCGCGATCAGTCCTCCCCTTGTTTTTGCCAGCAGCGCCTTGGCAAACGCGATGGCCTTTATCAGGACCTCCTGCTGCCCTGGAAATCGTGTGATCAATTGATCATGCAGGAGCGTGTCAAAACCAAAGCCTTTTGCAATAGCAAAGATCATGGCCAGAACAGGGACAATGGCCAACAGGGAATATAGCGTCAGCGCGGATGCTCTGAGCTGAAGCTTATCCTCTTTGAAACCACGGACGGCAAGGACCATGACACGCAGGTGTCGGAGAAAAAAAGATTTGCTCCAGGAGGCATTTTTTGACTCTATTTGCCACATGTCGGTTGTGATAAATTGGATAATTTTATGCAGTATCGTCATGAGATTTCATGTCCTCAGGGGCTTTGTTTACAGGACAGTCAAAGTAAATGCATCGTCGGCATTCATTTTTTCGCACCGTGGACAGGAATACAATCAGTGATAGAATAAAAATGACCAAGAGACCGGGTTTCTGAAAGAGCCAATATAAGGGAAACATCGTCAGAATTGTCGGAACGATCAATGCCACAGCTTTGTCGAGGAGGCTCAGGGGACCGGGACGCGACGCAAAAAGTTTGGGCATGCCCCACATGAACATGCATTGGATGGTTCGGTTTTCTCGGGTATAATGAGGACAGTGGGTGCAGTAGAAACGCAGAATGACAACACCTGCTGCAATACACAGGACAAGATAGAAAATCAGCCAGGCCATGGAATGGTTCGCGATGGCATAAAACGCCGTAAATGCAGGAACTGCCAATAAAGTAATGTAGTACAAAAAATCAACAAAGGTATAGCGTTCCCTTAAGGCTAATTGCTGCATATCTAAATCTACTCCTTTAATGCTACCCTGATGTGAATTTTAGCATTATCGAATCAACCAGTTTGTGCTATCAATGTGAAAACCAGCAGTTGAGACAATTATGTAGAAGTGATCTCAAAAATAGGATTTTGGCTCAAGGTCAAGGCAGGATTGTGCTTCAACCCACAGGAATACTGTTGTATTTTGAGGAGTTGAAACACGAACCCAACACAGAGATTGAGTCAAAAGACATTTTTAGGTCATTTCTAGTTAGTGCCCGCCCAGAAATAGGGATTTTCGCGTTCTGACAAGGCGGGCGTCAGATTTAACCCGGAGGAATAGCAAGCTATTTTGAAAAGTTAAATCATGTCGCCCAACACCGGCAGGGCGTGAAAAGACCATTTGTGGGTGGACACTAGTTAAATACGCCGATTAACAGCATTAAGTCAATCCCTCCGTGAAAAAGAGGGTGCCGCTCGAAGTTGTTTGGAAACAGATTTACGATGGCCCGGTCTTTGACGAGGATGGCGATTTGCCAGTGCCGAAAATCTTTTACGAGTTTCTTTAGGATATCATGAAAAAACGTTTTCGATTTGTCGTTTGAATTCAGACGCACGCCAAACGGTGGGTTTAAAACCAGTATACCGGGCGTTTCAATCATATCCAGGGGTGTGAGATGGAAAAAATCATGGGTGTTCACCTGGATCACCTTCAGCCATTCAAATTTGTCGGAAATCTTTTGGAACTCAGTGGTTCGCTTCTTGTCCTGGTCTGAGGCAAAAATCAAAGGACTGGTTATGCACCTGATATCACTGGCCGCTTTTTGTTTGAGGTGATGCCACTGGGGTTTACGAAAGGCAGGCCATTGCATGCATGCGAAATTCCGGTAAAAACCGGGGGGAATGTTTCCAGCGAGCATGGCCGCTTCCAGGGAAAAGGTTCCGGAACCGCACATGGGATCGAGAAGGGGTTGTGAACCGTCATACCCGGCCAGTTTCAATATGGCTGCGGCAAGGGTTTCCCGAATGGGTGCTTTTCCAACATCTTGTTTTAATCCTCTTTTGAAAAGAAGATCACCACTGCTGTCCAAAGAAAGAAAAAGGTGATCGTCCACGACCCTGACATACAGGTGTTGACGATCTTTTTTTTCTGACAGACCGGGTTTACCGGAAGGCAGGCTGGGTATCCGCTGGCGGATGCAGGCTTCTATTCGTTTTGCAATAGCGCTTGTATGAAAAAGCCTGGAGTGCCGCGTTTTCACACTGAAGCCAAGTTCTGATGACGGGGAAAGATAGAGCTCCCAGGGAAATTTCAGCACATTCTTTTCAAGTTGCCGGAAGTTGGTGGCCTTGAAGTCATTCAGACGCATCAGGATTCTATTCGGGATCCTGAGATGAAGGTTGGCAGCATAACACCCTGCCAGTCGGCACCTGAATTCAACACCGCCCGGGACGATTTTAGTGTCCTTTATAGCGGTGGGAAGGGTGGCTATTTCCTGGGCGCAGAGAGGTTCAAGGCCCGGCGGGGTTGTGGCGAAAAAGGTGTGTTCCCTGCCGATGACATGTCGTTTGACCCGCTTTTGAGTGGGGGTGTTCTGGGGCATTTAGTTCCTTTCTGCGATGTGCGTTTCAATTCTTGTTACTTGAGACCCATTGGGGTTGCGCTTGATATTGAATCACAGGCATAATATTAGAAGCTATCTTAAGCGTTGTAAATCAATCTTATTGTTTCAAAACCACGATATCAAGTATACACGCTTTAGCTTCCATGATACAGAACACCTGCTATGTACAAAACCCTATCCCGGCAGATATAGAAGAAAGCATGCAAAACACAAACAACAAATTAAGACCCAGCCTGATCTCAGGACTCACAAAAGGCTGGAATGGATTTATATGGGTGCTGAAGATACTTATGCCCATTTCTTTTTTGACATTTCTGCTTGCCTGGTCTGGATTGATCAACAGGTTGGATTTCATATTGGAACCCATTATGAGAGTAATCGGCTTGCCGCCCATGGCTGCAATTCCTCTTATTGCAGGATTACTGACAGGCCCATACGGCGCAATTGCGGCCATGGCCCCTCTGCCACTGACCGTGGACCAGATGACCCTTCTTGCGATTTTCCTGCTTATTTCACACAATTTGATTCAGGAGGGCGTTATTCAGAGTAAATCAGGGCTCCCTTTTTTAATGGCGACACTCTTTCGGCTGATTGCATCCATCGTAACGGTGATAATCGTTTCCTGGTTGATGGGTCATGACACCACCACGAGTGCTCTAAAGGATGCCCCGGCCATGATCCAGCCACCATTTTTTCCGATGCTCAAAACATGGATGGCAGAGACCCTTATTCTTTCTACAAAAATTTTGGTTATTATCGTGGTGGTAATGATCACACTTGAAATTATGAAGAATTACAACTTGACTGATCGTATCATTCGTGTGCTGGCACCTGCTTTAAAGGTTCTCGGTCTTGGAAAAGAGACTGGCTTTTTATGGCTCACAGCCGCCATATTCGGATTGACATATGGTGCTGCCGTAATCGTTGAGGAAGCAAAGGAAGGTAATCTTTCAAAAGAAGAACTTGAACGTCTGCACATTTCCATCGGCATCAACCATTCCATGATCGAAGATCCGGTGCTGTTTCTATCCCTGGGTCTGGGACTTTTCTGGATGTGCGTGCCGAGACTGGTCGCTGCTATCATTGCCGTTCAACTGTTCATACTCTACA
>JAHEIB010000234.1 GCA_024639645.1 Deltaproteobacteria bacterium | reverse complement strand
CAATAAAACAACAGCGGGCATTATCGGTCTTGATCTGCCCTCCACCGCAGCTTTTACCATTCATACTTCCCAGAAAACGCTGACCATTTCATATCTTGTGTGGGCCGGTTATTTTGCCACAGCATATCCAATGGCGCTCATTCCCGGTATTGCCTATCACCTGACCCAGATGATCATGGATACTTTTGTGGCACAATGGTTCAGAGGCAAGATGGAATCTTCGCGTGTATCTGCTAAGGCATGATAGGCTTTGATTATTTAGCTGCCGGTTAACAATAAAATAATCGCCAGGAGATAAATTGTCACCAATTAGGCTATACATGGCGCCAATGAAAGGATTTACCGATCACCTTTTCAGAAGTGCATTCGCCGAGCATTTCGGCGGGTTCGACTTGGCCGTGGCGCCTTTTATCCCCACCAAACAAGGTTACCGCATCAAGAAAAAATACGTTAAAGACCTTCTTCCGGAAAACAATACCCGCATGCAAGTTATCCCTCAAATTCTGAGCAAGACCGCAGGGGACTTTATTGTCCTGGCTAACTACCTCTATGATCTTGGATATAACACCGTTAACTGGAACCTGGGATGTCCTTATCCGATGGTGGCCAACAAGCAACGGGGTTCTGGAATGCTGCCGCACACGGATCTGATTCAGGCTTTTCTCGACAGGGTCCTTCCTGAACTTCACGGGACACTTTCCATCAAAATGAGGCTTGGGTGGAAAGACAATAGCGATATTTTTAGATTGCTGCCATTGATTGACACATACCCGCTATCGGAGATCATCATTCATCCCCGAACCGGTCTGCAGCGTTACGAAGGGGTTGTGGACCTGGATGCTTTTGAAGCCTGCCTGGCCATGAGCCATCACCCGGTGGTTTACAACGGTGATATTCGAACAGTCGATGATTTCAAACGGCTTTCCCAGCGTTTTGACGGTGTGTATGCATGGATGATCGGGCGCTGGTGCATCGCAGATCCGTTTCTCCCGGGTCGTATCACAACAAGTGGCAATGAAGCTCCGGACAAAATCCTACGCATGCAACAGTTTCACGAAGCCTTGTTTACAGCCTACAGTCAGGTTTTTAAGGGTCCCTCCCACGTGATGGATAAGATGAAAGGACTCTGGCGCTATTTTTCACTTGCTTTCAAAGACTGCAAAAAGAGTGTAAAAAAGATCACCAAAACCCGTCAACCGGATAAGTATCTTGAACGCGTAAATATGTTCTTCGAAACCGAAGCACAATTACGTAAATCCATAAACCAATAAACCGCAATGGCAAATCAGAGCTCAACCAGTTGAATACTCTCCACCATTGGTAGGGCATCTATTTCTAAGCGCACCTCCTCCGATATCGGGGTGTCTGTAGCCAGAAACACGATATTGGTGCTTCCTTCAGAACTTTCTCCCACATTCATGCGACTGATGTTGATGCCCCTTTCTCCAAGTACGAGTGTTATACTGCCGAAAGCACCGGGTTTGTTCATGTTGCGGATATAAGCAAAATGACCCTTGGGTTCCATGGTAAGATGGAAGTCATCAATTTTGACGATGGCAGCCCGTTTCTTGCCGAATATTGTCCCGGAAATATCACAGGTGCCGTCGGTGGTCACCACCCTGAGCGTTATCAGGTTGATGTACTCATCCGGATCAGATGTTGTGGTTTCAGATATTTTGATGCCTCTTTCCTGTGCAAGTACCTTTGCATTTACGTAATTGACATCGTCTTTGACCATGGGGGTCAAAAGGCCTTTTAAAACACTGGTGGTAATAGGCGTTAAATCCATCCCCTGAAAATCACCGGCGTATTCGACTCCCACTTCTTTGACTGCGCCTTTGCACAATTGTGGAATCAGACATCCCATACGATCGCCAAGATTCAGATACGGTCCTATCTTGTTTAAGAGTTCCCCTGCAACCGATGGCGCGTTGACAGCATTGGTAATGGTTCCTGTTTTCAGATAATCAATAATCTGTCTTGCAACCGCCACTGCCACATTTGTCTGGGCTTCTTTTGTTGAAGCACCCAAATGGGGCGTGCAAATGACATTTTCATGCTCAACCAGAGAACAGGTCCCAGGCGGCTCGGTTTCAAAAACATCCAGTGCCGCACCCGCAACTTTACCCGAAGCAATGGCATCATTGAGATCCTTTTCATTGACAATACCACCCCGGGCGCAATTGATAATCATGACACCGGTCTTCATTTGTTCAAAAGCTTTACTATTGAGCAAACCGGTTGTCTCTTTCAATTTTGGGACATGAACGGTGATGTAATCAGCCCTTCGGTAAAGATCTTCCAGGGAAGTGCTTTCAAAACCGTCCTTCTTAATCTGATCCGGAGAAACAAAAGGGTCATAGACGATGACCTGCATTCTAAGTCCCCGCGCCCGGTCTGCAACAATTGAGCCGATTTTTCCGTAGCCCACAACGCCCAGAACTTTATTAAAAACCTCTCTGCCCTGGAGTAATTTTTTATCCCATTTTCCGGCTTTCAATGAACGCGTGCCCTTGGGTATGTTCCTAGTCAAAGACATCATCATGGAAATGGCATGTTCGGCTGTCGTGATCACATTGCCCGTGGGTGTGTTCATGACAATGATGCCATGCTTGGTGGCAGTGGGAATATCAACATTGTCCAAACCGATGCCGGCTCTACCAACAACTTTGAGTTTTTCGGCCTCACCCATAAGATCCGCAGTGACCTTGGTGGCACTTCGAATAACAAGGGCATGATATTCGCTGATGACCTTTTTGAGTTCTTCCGGCGACAAACCTGTCTTTACATCTACACTGATACCCGCTTCTTCTTCGAACATCCTGATACCGATTTCACCCAGCTGATCACTCACCAGAACTTTCATCTGTAACCCCCTGACAAAGTCATAGAACATTTTTATTTCACATTTTACACAGTCAGAATTTCAATTTTAAGATAATTATAGCGCTTGTCATAATAGTGTTCCGAAAATTGGATGGCGGCATAAGGGTTTGCAGCAGAAAAACGGCCCTCAATCGGAACGTTTTTCTGACAAACCCTATAATAACCCTCAACCGATGTTTAAACTGAGCGTGCAATAGTACAATTGGAACGATATTTCAATACAATCTGAAGGCGAATAAAAAAGCGCCCCCATGTAAACATGCTGGCGCTTTTTTATTTAAGGTCTGGTTTTTTAGATACAGCACTAATTCACTGCTAGCGACTTTTCAACAGCTCCGGTTTTGGGAGTTCTTCCAGTACTTTTTGAGATTCCATAATGGCCTCCTCGTCGAGGGAAATATCCTCGAGCTGCCCGGACAGATACTTTTCATACGCGGCAAGATCCATCAGCCCATGTCCACTCCAATTAAACAGGATCACTTTTTCCTTGCCCTCTTCTTTGGCCTTTTTAGCTTCGTCCACCACACATGCCAAGGCATGGTTGGTTTCAGGTGCCGGGATAACCCCTTCCGTTCGCGCCAGGAGCATTCCAGCTTTATAGGTGGCAAGCTGCCCAACTGCCTTTGCTTCCATGATCCCCTCGGAAACCATCTGACTGACGGTCGGTGCCATGCCGTGATATCTCAGTCCTCCTGCATGAAGCGGTGGTGGCACAAACGTATGCCCAAGGCTGTGCATGGGAAGCAGGGGCGTCATTTTTGCGAAATCGCCATGATCGTAGGCAAAGGGCGCCCGCGTTAAAGTCGGGCACGCTTCAGGTTCCACCGGGTATATATCGACGTCTTTACCGTTGATTTTATCATGGGCAAATGGAAATGCAAGACCGGCAAAATTACTCCCGCCCCCTGCGCACCCAATGACGATATCCGGATATTCTCCGACTTTTTCCAATTGTTTTTTGGCCTCGAGCCCTATGACGGTCTGGTGAAGCATTACGTGGTTCAAAACGCTTCCCAATGAATACCGTGTCTCACCGGTTTCATCCGTTACGGCCGCCTCAACGGCTTCACTGATGG
>JAHEIB010000087.1 GCA_024639645.1 Deltaproteobacteria bacterium | reverse complement strand
TACAGGGGCTGTTTCCAAATTAGGATTTTGTTCCCCGCAAAAAGCGCGGGATCTTCTTCAATTCAAGGCTTACGAGCGGTTTCAACCGGAGGAATACTGAAGTATTTCGAGGATTGAAACCGAACGCCCAACGAAAAGATTGGGCCAAAAGACAATATAGAAACAGTCCCTAGTGTATGCATGTTCATAATTACAGGGCAAATAATTCCTCCTTAATAGCACTTGCCGGAAAACCCATGAAAACCAGGTCCCGGCGAACCTGCCGGATCATAGGCGGCGGACCGCAGAGAAAAATGAGGGCATCCTTGGAAGAACCGGTCAGCAGGGTTTTCAATCGATCTAAATTCAAACGCCCAAATTTACCTTTGAGCTCTTCTTTATCTGTAAAAACGGGTATGTAAATAAAATTTGGTAATCGATCTGCGATGGCTTCAAATTCGTCATCATTAAATTCGTATTCTGCGCTTCGATTGCTCCATAGCAATGTAATTCTGCGCTGATCTTTTTTGTCTGACAGGGATTTTAGCATACTCAGCATGGGTGTTATACCGATACCCCCGGCTATCATGATCACTTCTTTTTCGTCGGATTCTAGCACATGACTAAAACGACCAAAGGGGCCATGCACCCAAACACGATCACCCTTTTGGATGGTTTTAGCCTGATTGGTCCAATCGCCACAAGATCGTACGGTAATCTGAAGTTTATTGGGCCGTGTTGGCGAGGATGACATTGAAAACGGATGCCACTCATCAGACAATTGTTTAGAACCAAAGGAAAAAAAGGCAAACTGACCGGGCAAATAGTCGAGCCCTTTTCCATGGACCGGGACCAAGTCGATGGCATGGGTATCTTTGCCTGCCAACGCCACCTGGGACACTTCATATGGATATTTTCGCACAAGCAGGCGCTGACTCCGAATGGCAATCCACAATATGGCCACAGCAATGGCTACACTGATAACAGCCGTGCGTGGCGGGCCTTCAAATTCAAAGGTTTCACTGACATACAGTATGTGTAACACCAGAAGTATGAGTATTGACCAGCCGAGGGCTCTGTGAAAAACAAGCCAACGCTGATACGCTTTGATAAACTTTGTACGCCATCTGGCCAAGACGATCTGAATGAAAAGAGCCACAAGCAAAGCCGCTCCAACCCACTCAGGCCAGTAACGTGTCTCAAAAGGGATCATCATACGATCTTCTGGGATGGTGACCAGGATAGGATGGACCACTATCAGCATCAAAATGATATAGCCGTTGAGGCGATGAAGGTTATAAAGACCTGGCAACGAGAATATTCGGTCGAGAAATTTAATCCGACCGGCAAGCGGCAATTGTAGCAGGAGCAAGACCGCCGCTATGAGTCCAATGACCTTGGCCGCACGAAGCATTGTTTTTTCCCAGCCGAATTTGTAATTGATGGACGGTGATTCGAAGAAAAAGGCAAGCGAAGCAGCAGCGAAAATCAGAATGACAAGCCCTAAAATGAGGACAAAGGCCTGAAACCTACGGTTTCGATGGGTCTTCAATGTTAATGCGTGCATATCGTTTGTTGTCATCATTTTAATCCATCAATTCAGCCATTAAAAGGTTTGAGCGAATGGGCATGCCGGCCGATTTTTTTAAGCAACGAGACCAGTTGAGCGCGTTCCTCTTCAGTCAAAACCCCAGCAATTTTGTCGAGATTGCGTGAATGTTTTTCATACGCATGCTGAATCAGTCTTCGTCCGGCAACGGTCAAATATAGGTAGAAATATCGACCATCAGAAGGGTCCTGTTTTCGTTTAATAAATCCTTTTCGAAGCAGTCGGTTTGCAGCCGTAGTCATTGATCCACTGGTCAGCAATACCTTTTTCCCGATCGTATTGACCGGCAGCGGTCCTTTATGTAGCAATACCTCCAGTATAGCGAAATCACTTATATTCAAACCTGTCTGCGCTATGCTTGCACGGTCAACCGTCTCGATTGCTTTTGCCGCTCTGGCCAGTATCAGTCGTATGTGTGCTCCCGATTCCATAATACAAGTCTAAGGATAATTATCTTGATGTCAAGATAATTGCATGGGTGTATCTGCTTTCCGTCGCCTACAGCCCACGGCTTATGGCTCATAGCTGTTGCTCCGCTGTTTTTCTTTGTATAGGCGTTATTTTATGATAAGAAGCATCTCCATGAACTAGCTAAAAACAGGGGAATCAGCTGAACATGACCGGTATTAGAAATCGACTGGAAAATAGATTAGAAAACCTGGCGCATACGATTTTCAGGCATCGACTCAAATCAATTTTTTGTATAGTGGTGATCGTGGCAGCTTTTATATCACAGGTTCCCAAGCTTACCCTAGATTTTTCGACGGAGGGATTTCTTCATAAAAATGATTCTTCTCTGCTGACCTACAATGCTTTCCGCGATCAATTCGGTCGTGACGAGGTTGTCATCATCGCCATTGAACCACCACAGATATTCAATACGGAATTTTTCATCTGGCTAAAAGCCTTGCATGAGGATATCGAGGAAAACGTCCCCTATCTCGACGATGTCACCAGCATGATCAATGCCCGCAATACCAGGGGAAACGATGACGAACTCATTGTCGAGGACCTGCTGGAGACATTACCGACGGACGCAGCAGCTATGGCGTCTCTCAAACAGCGGGTCGTCAGCAACCCCATGTACAAAAATCTTCTCATTGCAGAAGACGGCAGTATTACCGCCATAGTGATCAAGACCCAGAACTATTCGAGTATTGGTAATGAGACAGATGTGCTGGCAGGGTTTGAGGAGGATGGGCGTTACGACACGGGGATCGAGGACCTGCAACCCGATGCCAGAGCCTATCTGAGCAATGAAGAAAACAGTGCCATCATCATTGCCATCCAGTCTGTCCTTAAGAAGCATGCCCGGGAGGACACCCGTATTTATCTTGCCGGCTCACCTGCCGTCACCCACAGCCTCAAAGCCTCTATGATGCGGGATATGCGGAAATTCGTGATGCTGGCGGTGCTGACCATTGCGGTTTTCCTGTTTGTGATGTTTCGCCGGGTATCGGGTGTTCTTCTGCCCTTGGTTGTGGTTGCCTGTTCTCTCCTGTCGACCCTCGGTCTGATGGCATTTTTTGGGACACCCATCAAGCTTCCGACCCAGATCCTGCCATCGTTTTTGCTGGCTGTTTGCGTGGGGGCATCTGTCCACATCCTGGCCATCTTTTTTCACCATTTTCAGGCGACAGGCAACAAAGAGGCATCCTTAGCCTATGCCCTTGGCCATTCCGGGCTGGCATGTGTCATGACACACATTACCACAGCCGCTGGCCTGCTCTCCTTTTCCACTTCCCGGATTGCTCCCATCGCGGATATCGGTCTGTACGCCAGTTTCGGGATCATGATCGCTCTTGTCTACACACTGGTATTGCTGCCTGCCCTGATGGCAGTTCTGCCATTGAAACAGGGTCGATTCCGTGTCAACGGGAAGGAATTGACAGCCATGGACCGAAGCATGCAATGGGTTGCCAGGTTTTCAACCCAGAGACCGGTTATTATCCTGATGGTGGCCTTCCTGATACTAGCATTGTCGATTCCCATGATATTCAGGATAAGATTCAGTCATGATGTTTTGCGCTGGTTCCCGGAGGATAATGCCGTCAGGATGGCTACGGAACAGATAGACCGGAAAATGCGGGGAACCATCAATCTGGAGATCATCATTGATACAGGTCAGGAAAACGGCCTGTATGATCCTATGATTCTCAAGCGCCTGGAAAGGGCGGCTGCCCACATTGAAACCCTCGATTACGGGGAGGTGTTTGCTGGAAAGGCCTGGTCTTTGGTGGAAATTTTAAAAGAGATACATCAGGCCTTAAATGAAAACCAGTCAGCTTATTACCGTATACCGCAGAACCGTGACGTCATTGCCCAGGAATTTCTTCTGTTTGAAAACAGTGGGTCGGATGATCTCGAAGATATGGTGGACAGCCAGTTTTCCATGGCAAGATTTACGGTGAAGGCACCTTTTACAGACGCCCTCAAATATCAACGACTCATGAGGGACGTGGACCGCTATTTTAATGAAACATTTCCGGACGTCAACCTCCAGATTACCGGCATGATGCCACTGTTGTTTAGAACGCTCTCGAATGTCGTGGTCAGCATGGCCATGAGCTATGTCACAGCAATTGTCATCATCACCCTGTTGATGATACTGCTGATCGGACGATTCCGCATCGGCCTCCTGAGTATGATCCCCAATATCACACCCATTCTGATCATGCTGGGGCTCATGGGAGCATTGTCATTTCCCATGGATGCTTTTACCATGATGGTGGGAAGCATCGCCATCGGCCTGGCCGTGGATGATACCATCCATTTCATGCACAACTTCAGGCGATACTATGAGGAGAAAGGGGACCCTGTCTGGGCTGTACAGGAAACACTTCACACAACCGGCAGAGCCATGCTGGTGACGACGGTCGTTCTCTCCATCGGGTTTTTCATTTTTATGTTTGCGGACATGAAAAATATTTTCAATTTTGGGTTTCTGACGGGAATCACCATCATCATGGCCCTTCTTTCGGACTATTTTATAGCCCCTGCTCTCATGGTCTTGGCTAATAAAGATGTAAGCGATAAGCAATAAGCAGTAAGCAATAAGCCATAAGCCCTAAGCGGTTTACAGCTTACAGCATAGAGCTTAAGGCTTATGGCTTATTGCTGAGAGTTTCAACCAGCTTGGTCATGTCATTTTCCGAGTCATGGAAGATAATGCCAGTGTGGTAGTGATTGTCAGGCATGGGTATGGAGTATATAATATTTCCCATAACTTCGACGGTCTTCTCTTTTTTGACCGGCACCATCACCTTGATGGCGGATGCGTGAATCGGGGCGCTCGTTTCGAGAAGCATGCCTTTTTCGCTGATGTCGAGGGCCATGGCCACATCCTGTGAAACATTTTGGCCATGGGCATCAGCGCATTCAAAAAAAACACGACAGTGGATGCTTATGCGGGGATGTTTTCTGCGTTCAATCATGTTCGTCCTCCAGCCTTGCCTTGACACGACGAATAATTTTCGTGGTGATATCACCGGCTTTTCCCTCAATTCGGATGTGTGCCAGATGGTCCAGTTCGGTGGGGCCCATGTTGATGATTACCAGCGATGCGCCTGCCTGAGCAGCATACTGGGGGATGAGACAGGCCGGGTATACTGAGAGGGTCGATCCCAAAACCACACAGACGTCACATTTTCTAGAGCGCCGTTCTGACTCCATTAGAACCTTTATGGGCAGCTGTTCACCAAACAGAACGGCATCCGGCTTCAGCATCCCCATGCATAAATAGCAGGCGGGGTCCTCCATTCCCTGGTTTAACCATTCAGCGACCATGTCCATGGGATACCGGTGTCCACACCCCAGACAGACAGCATGGCTCAGGTCCCCGTGGAGTTGGAATACTTTTTCCCGCGATACGCCGGCTTTTTGATGGAGGCCGTCCACATTCTGTGTGACAACCCCATAGAGTTTTCCCATGTTTTCCAGTTCGGTGATGGCAAAATGGGTAGGATTGGGCTGGATCTTTGACATGGAAAGATCGCCGGTGGAGAGCAGTTGCCACTGGACTTTCCTGACCTGCTTGTCGGACAGGAATTTTTGAATGGTGAAATCTTCGGGATCGTATTTCTGCCAGATACCATCCGTCCCCCTGAAATCTGGAATTCCGGATTCCGTGCTGACACCGGCACCGGTAAATACCAGTACGCGTTTTGCATCTGCAATGAGGTGGGCAACTTCTTCGACCTGGTGTGTCAGATCGGTCATGGCGGATTCTCCTTGATAAGCAATAAGCCATATGCAGTAAGCCGCTTGCAGCTTACAGCTTGTAGCTTACCGCCCAATACATTTATCTCGAATTCACGAAAGGTTTAATTGCTCGAATCAGGTTCTAGTTAAGAACTTAATCTGACGTAACCTTGGCAACATTCGGTACCGTCTCAGGCTTTCCCCGTTCCATATACCGGCTATCTCCTTTTCGGGCGGTAACATTTTCATAGACGCCGTCATCGCGCTTGACCAGTTTTGTAAACCCAAGATCCCTGAGTTCGCTATTTGTCTTGGGTGTGCTGACACCCACCAGCGAGATCAGTTTTTTTATGGCCCGGCCGCATTGGGGGCATTTGACGAGAGGGCGCTCTTCCAGAGATTGGGTGATTTCAAATATCCGACCCATGGGGCAGGGATCTTCTGTATGTTCATATTCGTATACAGGCATAATGGCTATATAGCATGTGAGGCCTTTTTTTGAAAAGCTAGTTTTTTTAGCAACGCTATTGGGCTTGATTGAAATTAAGGGTTCGAGGGTTCGAGGGTGATACCAGGGTTCGAGGGTAGCTATCCGCTTTTAGCTGTCAGTCTCCCTCGGCCCCTTGTATCACCCTCGAATTCATCATTTGAATTCTCGGTTAATCAGCCGCTGAGGGTCCAGGGGTGTTCGACCGGCACTGACACCCCAATGGAGGTGCGGGCCTGTTGCCCGGCCTGTCTTGCCCACGCGTGCAATGAGATCCCCTTGTCTGATCAGATCTCCGGTATTAGCCGCTATGGCATCCAGGTGAATAAAGATTGAGGTGACGCCCAGACCGTGATCGATCATCAGGGTTTTGCCCATAAGGAACATATCCGAATCAACCAGCCGGACAATTCCATCGGCTGGACAATGCACAGGATGACCAAGGGGTGCGGCAATGTCGATGCCTGAATGGAAGCTTTTGGGTTTGCCGTTCAAGACCCTGTTGAGGCCAAAGGGACTGGTCACGGTTCCATTGACTGGCTTGATAAAACCTTTCCGGACAAAGAATGGGACAGGGTAAGGATGGTCGCCCCGTACGTTTTGGACCTTGTGGTTGTCTGATATGACTCTTTTCTGTTGCTCCGGGGGAGGCGTGACATATTTTTTGGATAGGCCATTGATTTTTTGCGTACGCCAAGGGTAGGCCAAAATGCGGATGATGTATGAAAGGCTTTCGGTCTCAGATGTCACGGTTACCAGAAAATCCGTTTTCTGGTCGCGTGGGACCGGCAAAACAAAATACCCTTGTGGTCCCACTATTTGACGTTTTCCTTTTACCCGGACCTCGGCTGTTGGTTCAGTCTTGCCCACGATCAGATCTCCTTGGTAGGCAGTTTTTGGAAGGTTCAAATCGAGGGACCAGGCAGCAGTGCTACCCCAGAAAAAAACGATCGACAAAGCCCAAATACCTATCCATTTCGTCATATTGAGAAGTCTCCTGGAATAGATCATATACGATACGTTTATTGGTTTATAGTAACGTTTTTGAGTAGGAAACGTCTCATATCATATTAGGATAGCCATGTCCATGGACTTGGAAAAGCCGGATCATGGCGCTTGACCCCATGTATAGAGGTGGGTTATATTTATATTTTAATTTGCTATCCGGTTTTACCAAGGAGGCTCACTGTGGCAAGCTTGCGTAGAACAGTTACTTTTTGGTTTCTTATCATCCTGATCCTAATAGGGGCCGTGGTGTATTCTGCGGATAAAGGAGGCCTGGTGGAAGTGATACGGTCTTATATCTGCTCCGATCTGTTGAACGCCAACGCCGAACTTAAAACCGAGAATGAAAAACTTGCAGAAGAGATCGAAGGGCTGCTGAAACAGAACCAGCGTTTGAAAAAGGGCTTGGTTAGTCGAACCATTCAATTTTCAATGTTGCGTGACGTGGTCAGGGAGCCCCTGCAATCAAGCCCCACCCATTCTCAGAATATCAAGCAGGGCCTGGATAATGAATCTTTTTTGAATCAGCAGATTTATCGGGCATTGCTGGCGGAAAAAAAGCGCTGGGATGAATACCATCAAGCACAATATCAGAATATCCTGGAGAGTACCATTGAGCCTGCTTTGGTGGACAGCCAATATTTGATCTTTGAAGACGAGAAGAACCGGGAAACTTTTCTTGAAATAGAAAACACCTTGAATCTGTACAAGATGTTGATCAGGGACGTGCGTTTATTTTATGACGAAGTTCAATACCGGCAACGTCAGATTCAGGAAGATCCCTCATATGAGCTTTATGACTTGAAATTTAACTTGGAACCATTTGCCAGGGAATCTGCAATAGCCGATGCCCTGCAGCAGGCCATGTCCGCTATGGGCGCCGGTGTATATCCACAGGATGCGGCACAGGTTCTCGATCGCCTCGGGACGGCAACTATACAACCGATTCAGGAACTCTCTGAATGGCTGGAAGACCCTAAGGATTCAACCGCTCCCGAACCTTATAATTACAATTTTTATATCGTGTTTGGAAAAAAACTGATCAGTTATGCCGATACCCTGGCCCGACAATCGCTGGTTCCACTGGCACCGTCGGCACTTGGGGAACTGGATTTCTTCAGCCGCAGAATGAGCCAGAGTCTTCTACGGTTGTATGAGGCGGGTGGCCAGGGAATCTTGGATTCGACGCTTCTGGACATGGAAGTCTTTGAGGAAGGGGAACCCTGATTTTCAAGCTCCCTGCAGCAAGCAGCTGGGTGTATTCTGCCGCACGGCAGAACCTAAAGGGAATCCCCTCTGTGAAGATTTTATCAGTTTGACTCGCTAGTTAGTGTGCGTCCAGAAATAGGGATTTTCGCGTTCTGACAAGGCGGGTGTCAGATTTAACCCGGAGTAATAGCGAGCTATTTTGAGGAGTTAAATCATGGCACCCAACGCCGTCAGGGCGTGAAAAGACCATTTATGGATGAACACTAGTTAACCCTGCGGCAAGCCACGTACAATGCGCTTACTGTTGTTGTTCAGATCGTCAAGGTATAAGCGCCAACGCTTAAATTCACTTTTCAGGGTTTCATAGTTCTCATCGTTGTCAATATCAAGTGCCGCTCCGGGAAGTTGAATTTCCTGGCTTGCAAAACGTGTGTTCAAAATGTGTGAGATGGCCTTTTCCAGTTCCTTTTTGGGGACCCAGCGTTTGAATATGGCTGTGATCCGTGGCAGATTGAGCTTGGCCGACATGAGGGAGAATTGCAGACCCAGGAGAAGGCTAAAATTCTTAAGCTTTTGAAACCGGAGGAGATAGATGGCCAGCAGGATCATATTGAAGACCTGCTTCTGGTAGCGGTATTCATACATCTTGTTGATATGGATTCGATGTTCGACCCTTGCCGGCCGGACCATGTGCAGGTTGTTGATGCGATAGTTCTTTTCCCGCATGTGCAGATAGGCCATTTTTATTCCGGGCCTGTGGGTTGTGGGGTAGAAATACTGCATGCTTTTTTCAGGGGTCAGTCCAAGAATATAGTCATAACGGTCCAAATCGCAATTTGCGATAAAGTGCTCCACTTCATGGGTTGTAATCAAAGGTGAATCGCAGGGTACCACCAGAACGGCCTTGTTCACAAAGGCCGCAATGTCTGCATCATTCCGGTCATTCAAGGGTGGCAGTGATTGGAGAAAAGCATACCAGACATTTTCCAGTAAATTGGATTTTTGTTCGAGAATGTGGATCTTTTTGGGTTGTTTGAAATCGATTCGGGCATCTTTCAAAGCAGATACCAGTCTTTTCTTATGCCCGACAATGTAGATATCCCCGATGGTGGATGCGGCCTGGAGGGCCTCAATCACGTATTGAATGCAATACTGATCATTCAGCTTGAGCAAGGCCTTGTACTGATTGCATACGTGGTAGCTGTATTTGTTCTCTCCCGCAACTAGAATCGCATCGTATTTCATAAGATCTCTCATCAGCTTTAGTTTGTTGCCGGGGGTTGCTGGTAATGAAAAGGTTTCCAAACATCGGACTTTATTTTTCTATCGTGTAACCCTGGACTGGTATCAAATTCGGAACCGGAAAGTCAATAAGAATGAAACCATAAAAAAATGGATCAAGAAATACATACAATATGGGGATGCTATTTACCCATTTCCTCATCCCGCAATATTTTCCTCAAAATCTTTCCCACGGCGGATTTTGGCAGCTCATCCCGAAATTCTATTTTTTTCGGTACTTTGTAGATGGCCAGTTTTTCCTTGCAGAAATCAATGATCTCTTCGGCTGTGGCTGTTTCACCCGGTCGTAAGACCACAAAGGCCTTCACGGTTTCTCCCCTGTATTCATGGGGTATTCCCACCGAAACCGCATCCATCACCTTGGGATGCTGATAAAGCACTTCATCGATATCCCTGGGATAGATGTTGTAACCCCCGGCAATAATCATATCCTTCTTACGATCCACGATATAAAAATATCCTTCTTCGTCCATCTTGGCAATATCGCCTGTGTACAGCCAGCCATCTTTGAGGGTTTCAGCCGTTTTATTGGGATTCTCCCAGTACTCCTTCATGACCAGGGGGCCTTTTATCAACAATTCTCCAGGTTCACCCTGGGCGACCTCTTTTGTGCCGGTATCGATATCTACCAGCTTTACATCCATTCCGGGAAAAGGGATGCCGATGGAACCGGGTTTCTTGAGACCCATGACAGGATTCGCAATACCCAGGGATGTGGTTTCGCTCATGCCCCATCCTTCGCTGTAGGCCACGCCCAGATCCCCTACCTGGCCAATCAATTCCACGGGGATCGGTCCACCACCGCTGTTCAGCATGTCGAGTTTTTTTGGCAAGTCTATTTCCGCGGCTTTGGGATGGTTTACGATGGCGTTGATCATGGTGGGAACCGCTGGTAAAAACAGACTTTTTTCAACCCCTGCCAGCAGATCCATGAAAGGATCTATTTCAAAACGAGGGACCAGAATCATGGAGGCACAGTTTAACATGGCCCAGTTCAGGCAGACAATGTTCGCGTAAACATGAAAGAAGGGCAACACGCACATGACCATTCTGTCCTGGGGTGACGAATACTGCATGAATGCGGAACCCCAGAGAAAACAGCTGTGTGCCGCTGCCACCATATTGGCATGGGTCAGGACCGCCCCTTTCGGAATCCCGGTTGTACCACCGGTAAACTGAATCATGGCCACATCTTCAATGCTTGTCTCTATCTTGGGTTTTTTCAGATTTTGGCCACTGTCCAGCAACTGGGAAAAATGGTGCCAGTGGGTGTCCATCTGAAGTGTTTCCGGTGTGCTGATATCCACGCCGTCCATGAAATCAAATACGGAAGTGGCAATCACCCTGGGGATCGCCACTTCCGTGGTAACGGCTTTAACATTGGGGACCACCATATCAAAGGTGATGAAGGTTGAAACCCCGGTCTGCTTGACCAGTGCCGTAAGTTCCTCCGGGGTATAAAGCGGGTTGAAATTAACCACGATGGCGCCCACATAGAGGGTGGCGTAATATGATATAAGGTACTGGGGGATATTGGGTAGATGGAGCCCTACCCGATCTCCTTTTTTGACGCCCAGCTCGGTAAAAACATTGGCCAGTCGGATGGCCATCTCGCGCAATTCCCAGAAGGTAATTTTCGATCCATAATAGTTGACGGCCGCTTTGTCCGGAAAGGAATTTGAGGGTATGTCCAGCAATGCCTGAAGGGGTATGCGAGGGAAACGATAGCTGGTTTGAACATTGTAATCATAATGCTGATGCCATAGGCGCTCTTCCATATTTACTCCTCCCGTTTTTATAATTCAACTTTCGGGTCTCACCATTGATAGAGAGAAATCGCTAAGGAATTTATCTATTTGATTCGCTCGCTAACCCCGCAACATGCGAAGCACTGCCGAACGGCAGAACCTAAGGGGAATGCGCTCGCTATTGCCCTTCATTTTGCGTTCGCTGATTCCGAAGGTAAAATTATAAGTTTCATTCGCCCGTAAATACGGGATCCCTCTTTTCCAGAAAGGCGGTAAACCCTTCCATACAGTCTTTGGACTGCCCGACGATTGCCGATCCCTGTTTTTCGACCTCGAGGCCCTGGTCGATACCTGTGTATGCACCGGCGGAAATAGCATTCAGCACACAACTCACGGCAATCGGGGGTCTCTTGGCCAGCTTATCGGCAAAGGCAAGCGCATCTCCCATCAGACTTTCCGGTGAGGATATTTGATTCACCAGTCCGATTGCAAGGGCCTCTTTGGCAGCGATCTTTTTACTGAAGAGTATCATGTCAAGGGCCTTGGCTTTTCCGACGATCAGGGGTAGGCGCTGTGTCCCACCCCACCCGGGGATGATACCCAGATTCAATTCGGTAAGACCCAGCATGACCTTTGGGGCATCCGCCATGATTCTGAAGTGGCAGCACATGGCCAGTTCGAGGCCGCCACCCAGGGCAAAGCCGTTAATTGCCGCAATAACCGGTTTGGGAAAGCGGTCGATCCGCCGCCACAATTCCCGTCCCTTGGGACTGGTTTTATGGCTGTTGGCAGCATCGCTCACATCGAACCCAGCAGAGAAGCATTTTTCACCGGCGCCGGTGAGAACAACGACCCGGGCATCCTTGTCGCCTTCGACGTCATCGACCACTTTTTCAAAATCCAGCATGGTGGCCAGATTCCATGCGTTTGCAGGGGGGTGATTGATGGTGATGACGGCCACGTGGCCCTTTTTTTCGAGTATGATGTTTTCTAACGCCATGATTAACTCCTAACCCGGATAAACCGGAAAAAATATCACGAAACCACGAAAAGTTGAAACCACGAAAAAACAATAATAATTTCGTGTTTTTAGGATTTCATGTTTTAGTGATTAATTATCTATAACTCCCATCCTTGATCATCTGGGTGGGCCTGAATATCTCTTTGTTGAATTTTTCGGCCAGACCTTCGAGCCGTTTGGCCAGATCATCGGGTTCGATGCCCTTGATCAAAGCCATGGGTCCGAATGGGCTTCCGGTGGCGTTCATGATGGCCGTGTCCACATCTTCCAGGGCACAGGCTCCCTGGGCAACTA
>JAHEIB010000086.1 GCA_024639645.1 Deltaproteobacteria bacterium | reverse complement strand
GGTCGCTCACGGTAATGTCGACTCTCGGTTTCGGTGATATTACATTTGCCTCGGATTTGGGAAAGCTTTTCTCTGTCTTAGTGCTCCTCTCCGGTCTAATATTTCTACTCATCATGCTGCCTTTCACCTTTATCCAGTTCTTCTATGCACCCTGGCTTGAAGCCCAGACAAAAGCCAGAGCACCGCGAGAATTGCCCAAGGACACCCAAGGCCATGTTATTCTGACGAACTACGATCCCATCATTGAGAATCTGATACACAGGCTCAAACAGTATCAGCACGAATATGTTATTGTCACAGAAGATATTCAGCACGCACTGGAATTGTTCGATCTGGATTATAATGTGGTCGTGGGAGACGTGAGTGACCCGGAAACATACAAGCGACTGAATGTGCACAAGGCTGCACTGGTGGTTGCCAATATTAACGATATGATGAATACAAACATCACCTTCACCGTCCGGGAAATTTCTAAAAAAGTACCTATCGCTGCAAACGCTGATCTGGATGACTCGGTTGATATTCTGCAATTGGCCGGTTGCACTCACGTTATACAATTCATGAAACTGCTTGGACAATCTTTATCAAGAAGAGTACTCAGGACCAGTACGCGGTCAAATACCATTGGGAACATTGACTCGCTTCTCATTGCCGAAGCGCCTGCCATGCGAACACCACTGGTTGGTAAGACCCTCCAGCAAAGCAAGCTGCGCGAGACAACCGGCATTACGGTTGTGGGTATTTGGGAAAGGGGAACATTTGAAATTCCAGCCGCCACAACACGTATCAATTCCACGACAGTGCTTCTATTGGCCGGTTCATCAGAACAGCTCATGAACTATGATGAAAAAATTGGCGGTTATCAAAAATTCCAGTCGCCAGTCATTATTTTAGGGGGAGGCAGGGTTGGCAAAGCTGCCGCAGATGCGCTGGACCAGAGAGGTATTGATTACCGAATCATAGAAAAAAATAGAAAACTCATTGTAAATGATAAGTATATCCATGGCAGCGCTGCGGACATCAACACCCTGAATCGGGCAAAGCTCAAGCAGGCACCATCGGTTATCATTACCACACATGATGATCCCACAAATATCTATCTGACCATTTACTGTCGGAGGCTAAACCCCGACGTTCAGATCATCTGCCGGGCCAATCTTGACAGGAATATCTCAAAACTTCATGCAGCAGGTGCTGACTTGGTGATGTCGTATGCTTCCCTGGCTGCCAACACAATCCTTAATCTGCTCAAACCCGATGAGGTATTAATGCTTGCCGAAGGATTAAACGTATTCCGTGCCGGCATACATGCCACTCTTCTGGGAAAATCGCTTGCAGAAAGTCAAATACGCCTCCAGACAGGCTGTAGTGTCATCGCCATAAATCGTGACGGTACCATGATCAACAATCCCGACCCAACGATCCGCTTCCAAGAAAAGGATGAACTTATCATGATCGGTACCGACGAGGCAGAAAAACAACTGATTAGAAAATACACCGAGGCCATCATGCTTAAGACAATATAGTGTTTGTATTTTTCGATTGAAAAGTACCCTGCAGCAAGCTACGGGGAATGCGCTCGCTATTGCCGTTCAAATGGGCGCGTCCTCCTCAACAGAAAACTTTTTTTTTAGCTGTGTTGTCTTTGTTGTAATTTTAGGTTTCGAAACAAATGATTATTTGAGATCTGTTTAGAGAAAAATAAATAGGTCCGCTGCCTGTGCAATTTGAGAGAATCAATTCTCAGTAATATATCCAATATCTTAGGCGTTTTATTTCGGCTTGATTATCACAAAACAAAATCGTAAAATGAATTAACTGTTAGGGCAATTTAAGATGGCACGCCATTGCTATTTGTGGGTTAGGAGACGGCAAGCCTATCCACATATATTACAGCAGTGGTTGGGCATGCCAGGCACAAAACGCTTATGCCGTCATCCTATTTTCGGAACATTATTATGGCAAGTGGTATAACCGGGTGCAAAAAGACAGGAAATCACTATGGGACAATATAATTTAAGCCGCATATTCAATCCAAAGCACATCGCCGTTGTGGGGGCAAGTGAGAAGGCCGGCTCCATCGGCAACGCCATCATAACCAACCTCATCCAGGGAAATTACAGCGGCAAACTGCACCCGGTCAATCCAAAATACAAGACCCTGCATGGTCTGAACGTCTTCAACTCTGTTTCCGATTTGGAGACGGGTATTGATCTCGCTATAATCTCAACACCTATACAAACAGTTCCTGATATTGTTAAGGAGTGCGTAGATAAAAAAGTCGCAGGTGCCGTGGTCATTTCCGCCGGAGGTAAAGAAATTGGCAAAAAGGGCCGACATATTGAGCAAAAAATATCAAGAATAGCCTCTGAGGGTGGTCTCAGAATTTTTGGTCCGAATTGTTTGGGCATCATTCGACCCGATAAACAGTTGAATGCCAGTTTCGCATCTGAAATGCCCAATACCGGAAACTTAGCATTTGTTTCACAAAGTGGTGCTATTTGCACGGCCGTCTTGGATTTGGCATTTCGTGAGAACTTTGGTTTCAGCCATTTTGTCAGTACGGGTTCCATGCTGGATATCGATTTCGGAGACATGATCGATTATTTAGGTAACGATTATAAAACCAAAAGCATCCTGCTCTATATCGAAAACCTGACAAATTTTCGCAAATTCATGAGTGCAGCCCGTTCTGTATCCCGTGTCAAGCCCATCATCGTGCTGAAATCCGGTAGAAGTGCCGCCGGGGCCAAAGCCGCAGCTTCTCACACCGGTGCCATGGCAGGAGAAGATGTCGTCTATGACGCAGCTTTCAAACGTGCGGGCCTCGTCCGAGTTGACACGATAGAGGAGCTATTTGACTGTGCCGAACTCACGGCCAAACAACCGCGACCCGCCGGGGCCAGACTGGCTATTATAACCAATGGCGGGGGCCCTGGTGTCATGGCGACAGATATGCTTGCCAAATTTGACAGAGAACCCGCCTCACTCGACCCCGAAACCCTAAAAAAGTTGGATACGTTTCTGCCTCCCTTCTGGAGCCGTAGCAATCCCATCGACATTCTCGGAGACGCTTCACCGGAAAGATTTCGCCAGGTATTAGACGTTTGTTTTAATGCAAAGGAAATCGACGCGGTACTGGTCATAATGGCACCACAGGCCCTGGCTGATCCGACATCGGTTGCAGAGGTATTTGCTGCAACGATTAAAGAAAACAGACATCCGGTTTTTACATGCTGGATGGGAGGTAAAAGCATTGCCAAGGCCGTGGAAACATTGAATGACGCCGGTATTCCCACCTATGAAACACCAGAACGGGCCGTAAGAGCATTCTTATACATGTACACGTATTCCCAAAATCTTGAAACATTACATGAAATCCCACCCAGGCTTTCCAAGTATTTGGATGTCGATCGGGCGCAAGCGCGCAACTCGATTTCAAACGCACCGGAAAAGGAATTCATGTCGGAGTCGGATTCTAAAGAAATATTGACGGCCTATGGCTTTCCCGTCATCAAAACCGAAATCGCTGCAACCGAAGAAGATGCCGTTGAAATAGGAAAGGAATTGGGATTTCCCCTGGCTATGAAGCTTCATTCACCAGACATTACCCACAAAACAGATGCCGGCGGTGTTTTTCTTGACCTTCGATCCCAGGAAGATGTCAGGCATGCCTTTCGAAATATCGTCCAGTCAGCTAAGAAGTATGATCCGGGTGCTCGGGTCACGGGTGTAACCATGCAACCCTTCGTTCATAAGCCGGACTACGAAATTTTAATGGGAGCCAAACGCAACCCAAATTTCGGGCCCGTCATTCTTTTTGGAATGGGAGGCATTTTTACAGAGATTCTCAAAGATCGAGCCCTTGGCTTTCCACCAATGAACCGGCTGCTGGCCCATCGACTGATGAAGGAAACCAAGGCGTATTCACTCCTGATGGGATACCGCAACCGCCCACCTGCAGATTTTGAGCAACTTGAGGAAATGATCATTCGGCTGTCCCAGCTCCTGATCGACTTTCCCGATATCTCCGAACTGGACATAAATCCTGTTTTGATTAAAGACGGGAATGCGGTGGCTGTGGATGCCCGCATACTTGTCAACCCTATCAGCATACCATCGCCCCGACACCTTGTGATCAGCCCATACCCTGAAGAATATGAATCCCGTGAGACGGTCAAGGAAAACAACGATGTTTTCATTCGCCCTGTCAAGCCAGAAGATGCGCCGCTTTTTATTGATTTGTTTAACACACTTTCGCCAACAAGCATCTATTACCGATTTTTCGCGCCTGTAAAGGTACTAAAACCCGAGATGCTGGCCCGTTTTACCCAGATCGACTATGACCGTGAAATCGCGCTGGTTGCCATTCAGGAAAACAACAACCACGAAAAACTGTTAGCCGTTGCCAGAATCATCGGAGACCCTGATGGCAAACACGGAGAATTCGCTGTGGTCGTAGGTGATCCCTGGCATGGCAAGGGCATTGGTGCGCTTTTATTGCAGAAATGCCTCGATATCGCCAAAAAAAGGGGGTTTAAAACCATCGTGGGCTGTGTTTTACGGGAAAATAAAAATATGCTGGCTCTGGGAAAAAAGCTGGGGTTTAAAGTCGAAAAACATTCCGATGTAGGCGAATGCGAGCTTACCTGCCACCTGGCTCCATAATTCCCGGTTTTCATCCAACGTCGGCAGTCGCCTTTGTTTATTTAGCGTTAATTGTCTTCTTCCCTAAATCCACTTGATTTTCCTAAACCGTGCTTAAAGGAACGTTGCGAGATCAATCAATCGTGCAATTTAACCAAGCAAGTGCCCACTTATTTTCAGTGCCGTGGGAGTTATTTGCGATTCGAACGGGCCCGCCAACCACCAATGGCTGTATAGGTTGGTTTTAGTACACGGCTGACATCCCTGGCAGTTTCAAGAACATAAAAGGCTTCTGGATCTTTGGACGTTACCTCCGGTAGTATCCATTTCAGGTCACGGCGTCGGGAGGCGATATACAGTTCAGCGACTGGACCACGCATGCCCTGGCCCATGAATACGGTAACAGCCTGGCCCAGTTCTCTCAACCTATCAGCAATCTCCTGGCCGGCACTTCGTGAAATGACGCGCAAAACGATCATACCAAAGGCCAGTTTGCGCTCCACGACAATGCCTAACACGTTGCCGGTTGCATAGCCAAATGCGTAAAAAACAACCAGTATGGGCTGGTCCTTGACCTGATTGATCACGGTACTGGCAACTGAAACCCATATGGTTATTTCCACAATCGCCAGACAAAAAGCGATGACCGTACGCCCCTGAACCGTAACAATGGTTCGAACCGTACCAATGGACACATCCACAATGCGAGCGAAAAAGATGATCAATCCTGTAATTAGAATCGTGACGTCTAACATACATGCACCTCTTACATATAAATCAAAGGGGTTAGGGTAAATGAGTTTGCTGGATGTTGGGTATTTAACAATTCAAAATAAAACAGGCACTCAGAATTTCTTCTAAGTGCCTGTTTTTATTAATGGCGGGAGCGACGAGACTCGAACTCGCGACCTCCGGCGTGACAGGCCGGCGTTCTGACCAAACTGAACTACGCCCCCGGAAACCTTTGGTTTTACCCTTAGCTTTTAGCTGCTACCGGCTATGAGCTACCAGTTAATAGTGAATGACCAGAGGTCATTCTTGGTAGGCGGAACAGGGCTTGAACCTGTGACCCTCGGCTTGTAAGGCCGATGCTCTCCCAACTGAGCTACCCGCCCACAGTGTTTTTACCCTGGTGAGCTCTTTAAAGAATCGTACTGCTACCAATAAAAAGAATAAAAGTCAATTAAAAACGTAATACGATTTAATAAAATAGGATGTTGTCATTTCAATATTCTGAAAATTTGAACCACGCAGTTTAATTCAAGGATGTCCTCTTTTCAGGCGCGTCCGCTGACAGGTCAAACATCATATCGCTACGCTGAAAGGTGGTTTCCCCTTCATTTAAAATCAACGCATGGGTCAATACCTCATCCATGTGCTCCACGGGGACGATCTCGAGCTGCTTGGATATGGTTCTGGGGATATCCTTCAAATCCTTTTCGTTCTCATTGGGTATCAGGATCTTCTTTATGCCTGCACGGTGAGCCGCCAGAATCTTTTCTTTCAAGCCGCCGATTGCCAGAACGCGTCCCCGCAATGTAATCTCACCTGTCATGGCAAGATCCCTGTAAACCGGCCGCTTGGTCAAGGTCGACACAATGGAAGTACACATGGTGATACCTGCCGAAGGCCCGTCCTTGGGAATGGCGCCTTCGGGGATATGGATATGAATATCATACTTTTTATAGAATTCCTCGTCGATCATCAACTGTTTTGACCGTGAACGGACATAGCTGATGGCCGCCTGGGCGGACTCTTTCATGACATCCCCAAGTTTGCCGGTAACAATCTGCTTGCCTTTTCCCGGCATCATCAGCGTCTCTACCGCCAGGAGTTCACCCCCAACCTGGGTCCACGCCAGGCCATTGACAAGGCCGATCTGATCTTTTTCTTCTATCTGGCTGTGTTTGAAAGGTGGTGGTCCGAGCAATTTCTGCACGGTCTTACCGGTAATTCGATAAGGCTTGTCCGTCTTCTTCTTGAGAATATCCCGGGCAACCTTCCGGCATATGGAGGCAACCTCACGCTCCAGATTACGAACACCGGCCTCACGCGTGTAGCGCTGAATAATCGTGGTCAACGCGTTTTTGGCAAACTGGACATTCTTTCCTTCAAGACCGTTAAGTTTTATCTGCTTCGTTACCAGAAAATCGTTGCCGATATGGTATTTTTCATACTCTGTATAGCCTGGTAGACGAATAATCTCCATCCGATCCTGCAGGGGTAGAGGGATATCCGGCAGTGTGTTGGCCGTCGTAATAAAAAGGATGTCTGTAAGATCATAATCGACATCCAGATAGTGATCATTGAAACTAAAATTCTGCTCCGGATCCAGCACTTCCAGCAGGGCGGACGAGGGATCCCCTCTAAAATCCATGCTCATTTTATCGACTTCATCCAGGCAGAAAACCGGGTTGTTTGCACCAACCTTTTTGAGGGACTGAATAATTTTGCCGGGCATAGCCCCAATATATGTCCGGCGATGCCCTCGAATCTCGGCTTCGTCGCGAACCCCACCCAGGGAAAGACGGACAAATTTTCGACCGGTTGCCCTTGCCACCGATTTTGCCAGAGATGTCTTGCCAACACCCGGCGGGCCAACAAAGCAGAGAATTGGTCCCCGAATTTTTTTCATCAGGCTTTGAACCGCCAGATATTCAAGAATGCGTTCTTTGGGTTTTCTCAGACCATAATGATCCTCATTGAGAATGACTTCCGCCTGGTCAATATCATTGTTTACCCTGCTTCGCTTAAACCATGGCAGGCTTATGAGCCAATCGATGTAATTTCTTACGACCGTGGCTTCAGCCGACATGGGTGTCATCATTTTGAGTTTTCGAAATTCCTGCCAGACCTTACCTGTGGATTCTTTGGACATCCGCGTTCTCTTGATTCGCTTCTCAAGGTCCTTCAGCTCATTTCCGGGATCTTCCTCAGCTCCCATTTCTTTTCGTATGGCGCGCATCTGTTCGTTCAGATAGTAGTTTTTCTGGGTCTTTTCCATCTGCGTCTTGACGCGCCCCTTGATACGCTGATCCATTCTTAAGACCTCTGTCTCCATTTTGGTCAGCGTCATCATGAGCGAAAGTCTTTCCACCAGGGATAGGGTATTCAACAACTTTTGTTTGTCCTCGATCTTGAACGAAAAGTGAGCGGCGATTGTATCCGCCAGTTGTGACGGATCCGAGATGGCGGCAACACTGCTCGTCAGCTCTTTTGAAATACCCTTGTTGTGTTTGGCATATTCTTCAAAATTTTCGAGCAGCGCTCTTTCCAGTGCCAGGATTTCGGTTCCGGGCTCATCCGGTTCCTTAAGTTCCTCAACCGCGACCTGAAAGAACTCCTCATTTTTTATAAAGCGCGTGATACGTGCCCGCTGCTTTCCTTCCACCAGCGCCTTTACCGTACCATCTGGAAGACGCAGCAACTGCATGACATTTCCGATGACCCCCACCTTGCTGATATCTTTTTCACTCGGACTGTCGATATTCGCTTTCTTTTGTGTGGAGAGAAAGACCCGCTTGTCGCTGCCCATTGCTGTCGCAAGAGCACTGACGGATTTTTCACGACCCACAAATAGAGGCGCCACCATATAGGGGAAAATGACGATATCTCTCAGGGGCAGCAATGGAAGCAGATGCTCACCTGAAGTGTTATCTTCACTTTTGAACATTTTGGGCATATTTACCATGATTTTCTCTTCCTAAAATATTAGGCCTGTTTTTTGGTCTGCTCGTAAAGCAAAATGGGGTCTTCATTGTTCAGAACAACATCTTCCCCGATCACACACTCCTTGACATTTTCGATAGAGGGCAAGGTGTACATGATATCAAGCATGCTCGTTTCCATGATCGCCCGCAACCCTCTTGCACCTGATTTCCGTTTCAATGCTTCCGTTGAAACCGCAGAAAGAGCGCTGTCCGTAAACCGCAAGTTGACGCCTTCTATTTCAAACATGTGTTGGAATTGCTTAACCAATGCATTCTTTGGTTCCGTCAATATGCGAATCAATGACGACTCGTTCAGTTCATCCAGGGTGGCGATCACTGGCAAGCGCCCCAGAAATTCGGGAATAAGACCAAATTTGATGAGATCTTCGGGCTGGACCATGCGAAGGATATCCCCGATTTTTTTATCTTCCTTTTTGATGATATTGGCCCCAAAGCCCAAAGATTTACTCCCCTGGCGTCTTTGAATTATCTGCTCGAGCCCAGTGAACGTACCACCGCAGATAAAAAGAATGTTTGATGTATCTACCTTGACAAAATCCTGTTGTGGATGCTTCCGCCCACCTTTAGGTGGAACACTCGCAGTGGTTCCCTCGATGATTTTTAAAAGTGCCTGCTGAACACCTTCACCGGAAACATCACGTGTGATGGATGGGTTGTCAGACTTGCTGGCAATCTTGTCGATCTCATCGATATAGACAATACCCCGCTTTGCTTTTTCGACATCATAATCAGCATTTTGAAGCAGCGACAGGATGATATTTTCCACGTCTTCACCCACATATCCAGCCTCTGTCAGACTGGTGGCATCCGCTATCGTGAAAGGCACCTTTAAAAATCTTGCCAGGGTCTGTGCAAGCAAGGTTTTACCGCATCCTGTGGGGCCGATAAGCAGAATATTGCTCTTGTTGATCTCTACATCACCATTGCTCTGGGCTTCCAGGCGTTTGTAATGATTGTAAACAGCAACCGCGAGCACCTTTTTGGCAGAATCCTGTTCGATAACATATTCATCCAGCATGGCCTTTATCTCTTTTGGCACCAGGAGATTCTGCACATCACTGATATCTTTTTTGGTCTCTTCTTCTATAATCTCACTGCACAGCTGAATGCATTCATCGCAGATATATACTGCCGGACCCGCTATCAGCTTTGTGACTTCTTTTTGATTCTTACCGCAGAAAGAACAAAACAGGTTGTCGTTGCCTTCTTCTTTGATCGCCATTATTTGGCCTCCACCTCTACAATTTTGTCAAGATCATCCCGGTTTCTGATTACATGATCGACAATGCCGTACGCTTTTGCTTCGGATCCGCTCATGAAATAATCCCGATCTGTATCCTTCTGAATCTGTTTCAAACTTTTTCCGGTGTGACTTTTCAGGATGTCGTTGAGGGTCTCTTTCATGCGCATGATCTCTTTGGCCTGAATTTCGATATCCGATGCCTGTCCTTGAAACCCGCCCATGGGCTGATGAATCATGATCCGCGAGTTGGGAAGTGAATATCGTTTCCCCTTTGCCCCGGCCGTGAGTAAAAGAGCCCCCATACTGGCTGCTTGTCCGATGCAGACCGTTGTCACGTCGGGTTTGATATATTGCATGGTGTCATAGACAGCCATACCGGAAGTTACGATACCGCCCGGCGAATTAATGTAGAAGTTGATGTCCTTGTCAGGGTCTTCGGATTCCAGGAAAAGAAATTGGGCAATCAAGAGATTGGCCACCTCATCATTCATGGCCGTACCAAGAAACACAATTCTGTCCTTTAGGAGCCGGGAGTAAATATCATACGCTCTTTCCCCCCTGCTGCTTTGATCAATAACCATTGGAATTACTGGCAAAATATATCTCCTTATTTTATAAAACCGACCTTGTTATTCCCCGGCGGTTTCTTTGGTTTCCGTGTCTTTATCCCCGGTAGTTGCAATTTTTTCGGGTTCTACGTCTTCAATATTACCATTATCAATAATAAGCTTAATTGCCTTTTTTTCAAGCAGCGCATGCTTAAAAAAATCCAGGCGGTCTTTATTTTGATCGTAAAAACTCTTTATCTGGTCCACGGGCTGGTTAAAGTTCTGCGCCATCTCTTGGTAGCCAACCGCCAACTCTTCATCGGTCAATTCAAGCTTTTCCTGTTCGATGACCTTTCCCAGTATGACCTGTCGGCGCACCTGCTGTTCGGCAGTTTCTCGATATTGCTCTTGAAGCTTCTCCTTGCTTAACCCCACTTTTTCCATGGATGTATTCTGATAGGCAAGTCTTCTTTCCGTATCGGCAATGATATTTTCAAGCTCGTATTCAATCATGGATTCAGGAAGCTCAAAATCAACTTTCCCGAGAATACTCTTGAATATCTGCTCGTTGAGTTCCTGTTCTATGCGCTTTTCATAACCCTGGGTCAGATTGTCTTTTATCACATTTTTCAAATCTTCTAAAGTTTCAAATTGACCCAGACTTTTTGCAAAGTCATCATCCAACGCCGGCAACACTTCTTTCCTGATCTCCGTTAGCGCCACATGAAACTGAATGGTCAGGTTTTTGAGCTTTTCATTGTGGTAATCTTCTGGAAACGTGACGTCAAAATCCATCGTGTCACCAGCTTTTTTCCCGATAAGGCTGTCGTCGAATTCCCTGGCAATCTGGGCGTCGCCGATTTTCATGGTAAAGTTTTCCGTCTTGCTGGTCTCTTCATAGGGCTTGCCGTTTCTAAAGCCCTCGTAATCGATAAGCACAAAATCGTCTGTCTGAACCGGCCGGTCTTCCTCGATCTTGATCTTTTTGGCCATGTTTTTCTGCAGCATGCCAAGCTGGGCATCAAATTCTTCATCACCAACCTTGTAGTTGGTCCGTTTCAACGCCAGACCCTTGATATCAAGATCTTCCAGCTCAGGCTTGACATCCACGGCGGCATCATACGCGTACGAACTGCCGGCATCAAGCTCAGGAGGATCGATTTTCGGGCTGCTGATGATTTTCAGATCCGTTTCCTTGAGTGCTTCCGTAAAAGAAGTCTGAATCAACTTGGAAGAAACATCTGCTTGAACATCCTTTTTATAAAGCCTCTCCAACACAGACCGGGGTGCCTTACCCGGACGAAACCCCTTGACTTTGGCATTTTTTTTCACATCCCGATAAGCACTGTCGAGCTCTGAAACAACTGTTTTCTGTGGTATTTCGATGTGCAACACCTTCTTGACACTACTGACATCCTCTACGTTTACTTTCATGGTATTCCTTTCGCGAAAATTTAGTCCTAACTTGAGCGAATAGCTCAGGAAGCTCAATATACTAAGTGCCTGACGTAAAAAAATCGCCAGGCACTTAAAAATAAATGCTTGTTGGTGCGAGAGGGGAGACTTGAACTCCCACTCTGTCGCCAGAGCTGGATCCTAAGTCCAGTGCGTCTACCAATTCCGCCACTCTCGCATCAGTAAGGTAAAAAATAGACCTCATTACCAATCATTTCAGTGTGTGTACGTGCATCTTGACATTCCCGTTAAAACCAGCCAAAATAAAATCATTACACGATTTTATCGGATGCAAATACACATCCCGTCAAAATAATATCAATCCAAGTGAGTGTCAAGAAAAATTGGCGAAAATGCCTGTTATGTCAGTATATTTCAAATACATCGCCAAACGGTTGCCACTGATGTCGGGTGATCGCCTCTTACTTGGCGCGAGTCATCTTCCTTCAATAACCCTTCAGGAAAACGACAATTCATTAAAGAAACCAACATCGTGCCAATCCCTGCCCTGGATTATATCGATGGTGGTTTTAGGTATCCTACTAAGTGTAATACCTGTTCAGGCCGAAAAAGCAGACACCAAAAGGCATCATTCCAGCATCATCGTTCTGGATCCAGGCCATGGCGGAAATGATGTGGGTGCCCGCAGCACTGAAAATATGACCGAAAAGCAGGTGGTCATGACATTTGCCGGGCTCATGACCGAGCGTCTAAAAAAAACATACAGGGTGACTCTCACACGAAAAGACGACTACCAGGTCGATGCATTCGAAAGATCAGCTATAGCCAATCATCTCAAGGCGGACCTTTTTGTCAGCATCCATACCGGCGGGAGTTTCCGTAGCCATCCAAGGGGAATATCCCTGTACTATCATGAAAGCCCATCTAATAATGCTGAAATTTCGGACAAACAGACTGCCGGTTTAGCAGAACCGTCACATGTCATTAAAGTCTGGGGGCAAAACCAACCGGAGCTGGTGGGAAAAAGCCGGTATCTTACCAAACTGATTCGGAAACGCCTGACCCAGGAGAGCAAAGATCTCAAACTGACCAGCACGGGAGCACCACTGATCGTGATGTCCGGCATTGATATGCCTGCCGTCCTGATCGAGATCGGCTATATCACCAATCCCCTGGATGCGAAAACGCTAAGCGATGAAACACGCCTATCATCAATTGCCCACGCCATCTGCGACGCCATTGATGACTTTTTTTCAAGCAAACACCCTTTATAGCCTTGCGTACCATGAAAAA
>JAHEIB010000085.1 GCA_024639645.1 Deltaproteobacteria bacterium | reverse complement strand
GCCTTGAAGTTGTGAGAAAAGAAAGACCGGATCTGATTACACTGGATCTTCAGATGCCGGGTGAATGGGGACCCAGGTTTTACCGAAAACTGCGCAAAGAAAAAGACCTTAAAGATATACCGGTGATTGTCATCAGTGGGATCGATGGTGACCATGCCGTTCAAAATGCAGTGGCCTTTGTGAGTAAACCATTCGATCCTGAAAAGATCATCGGGATTGTTAAAAATACGATCGGCTAAAAAGAAGGCTCTTTCCCCACATAACCCAAATCACCAGACAGCATCGCTGCTTATACGATTTTTCCAAAACATTTGATTCTTTATAGTTCTTAAGCATTGAGCGTTGTCGCTCCGCTTCGTGTCACTCGAACCCTTGACCCCTCGAACCCTTATTTTATTTTCGGGCCTTGGCGTAACCGATACCCACCAGAGCATCTTCCATCTCTCCAAGAATTGCCGGATCATCGATGGTCGCCGGGACTTTATAATCCTTGTTGTCGGCGATTTTTTGGATCGTTCCCCGCAATATTTTTCCAGACCGCGTCTTGGGCAGTCGTTTGACAACCGTAGCTTTCTTGAAGGACGCTACCGGGCCGATACGACCTCTCACAGACTGGATAACCTCTTTGATGATCTCTTCATGGTCTCTTTCAACCCCTGCGTTCAGAACCAGAAAACCTACCGGGACCTGTCCCTTGAGAGCATCGTCCACTCCCAAAACGGCACATTCAGCTACGTCGGGGTGGTCCGCCAGAACTTCCTCCATGGCCCCTGTTGAGAGACGGTGACCGGCGACATTGATGATGTCATCGGTTCGTGACATGACAAAAACATACCCATCGGTGTCGATAAAGCCGGCATCAGCGGTCTTGTAGTATCCTGGAAATTCTTCCAGATAGGAGCTGATAAATCGCTCATCTTTTTTCCAGAGGGTCGGAAGACTTCCGGGAGGGAGGGGTAGCTTGACAACCAAGGCACCGATTTCGCCTTCTTTAACCTGTTGGTTCTCGGCATCCACGACTTGAACATCCCATCCTGGGGCTGGTTTAGTGGGGGAGCCTTCCTTGACCGAAAAATGGTGGATGCCCATGGGGTTGGCACAGATGGCCCAACCAGTTTCCGTTTGCCACCAGTGATCGATTACCGGAATGCCCAGATGCTTTTCAGCCCAGTGGAGCGTGTCCGGGTCGAGACGTTCACCCGCCAGGAAGAGTGTTTTAAAATTCGAGAGATCATACTTCTTCGTGAGCTCGGCCGTTGGGTCTTCGCGTTTGATGGCACGGAAAGCAGTGGGCGCGGTAAACATGGTTTTGACTTTATAGTCTGATATGACACGCCAGAAAACACCTGCATCCGGTGTGCCGACCGGTTTTCCTTCAAACAGAATCGTGGTGCATCCTTTAAAGAGCGGGGCATAAATGATATAGGAGTGGCCCACGACCCATCCCACATCGGAAGCGGCCCAATAGACATCACCGGCATCGATGTTGTAGATATTCTTCATGCTCCACTTTAGTGCAACCACATGTCCGCCATTGTCCCGTACAACACCTTTCGGCTCGCCTGTTGTGCCCGACGTGTATAGAATATAGAGAGGGTCTGTCGCTGCTACCGGAACACAGTCGTGGGGTGTTGCAGCCGCAACGGCCTCATTCCAGTCAAGATCTCGGCCGGCTGCCATGTCTGCTGTCTCCATGGGGCGTTGCAGAATGACACAATTTTGGGGTTTGGAATCACTATTTGCCATGTTGATGGCTTCATCCAGCAGCGGTTTATAAGGGATGACACGGGAAACTTCGATACCACAGGACGCTGAAACAATGACCTTGGGTTTGGCGTCATTGATTCGGGTTGCCAGTTCGTTGGGTGCAAATCCGCCAAAGACGACGGAGTGAACAGCCCCGATACGCGCACAAGCCAGCATAGCAATGGCTGCTTCGGCGATCATGGGCATATAGATCAGAACCCGATCCCCTTTGTGCACATCCAGAGATGCCAGGACACCGGCGAATTTGGCAACCTCGTCTCGGAGCTCCCTGTAGGTGTATTTTTTTACTGTATTGGTGACAGGGCTGTCGTATATCAAGGCATACTGGTCCCCCCTGCCCTGATCTACGTGAAGATCCAATGCATTGTAACAGGTATTGATTTCTCCGCCAACAAACCAGCGATAGAACGGTTTGTTGGTATCGTCGAGAACCTTGTCCCATTTTTTGTACCAGTGGCAGTCTTCGGCTGCTTCGGCCCAGAACGCATTGGGATCTTCAATGGATTTTGCAAACACGGCATCGTATGGGGTTGTCATATCATCTCCTCCTTTTGTCGAGACTGGGAATTGTTTCTAATTTATTAACATAGAGAAAACAAATCCCATGTGTCAAGAAATATGTGAATATGATACGATTTATGAATCGCGTTTAGAAATATCGAAATATAGAACAACGGCCATGTCTTTCAAATACCTGCTTCCGTTCGTTCCGGGAAAGGTTATGGCGAAAAAAAGATGTTCTATCGGACAATACACGCCTTTACCCATGGGGCGGCAATGGCCTGAAATTCTTTGAGGTCCGATTGTGAATAGTGACATGCTGCGTTCTGAAAATATTCAGGGGATAATACGTTCTCGTTCTTGAATTGTTGCAGGGCGTAGCAGTCGGCCCCCTGGATGGCCTGTGATATTTTTTCCATAATGGGTTGATCTACAAAGGGTTTGACGCATGTCGTACGAAATTCGTAAGACATGCCGGCGGTCATGATAAGAGCGATGCTCTCAAGAATATTGGCTGAATTCATATGGTTTGAAATCTCACGAGGATAGGCTGAGGGGTCTGTTTTAATATCCATGGCTATGTAGTCAATCGAATGGTTCCAAATAAGCTGTTTCAGTGTTTCAGGCCGGCTTCCATTGGTATCGAGCTTGATGGGATATCCCATTTTTTTTATGTTGCGGCAGAAGGTTGAAAGATCCCGGTGAAGTGTTGGTTCTCCCCCCGAAATGACAACCCCGTCCAGAAATCCTTTACGTTTTTCAAGAAAATCGTAGATGCTTTCTTCTTTTAAAGCAACGGACTGTTTGACCGGTCCCCGGACTAGGTCAGGATTGTGGCAGTAGGGACATGTAAAATTGCATCCGGAGGTAAAAAGGACACAGCTGATCTTTCCGGGAAAATCGATGAGAGACTGTTTTTGAAGACCGCCGAATATCATGGTGGGTTGCCGATCAATAGAATCATTTCACGATTTTATTCCATCATTAAAAACCTGGTTCTCTGGTCCAGGATACTTTACTTTGCCACGCGTTGCTGTGGTGCCTTATCCAGGTTTTCACAAGTGCCATAAGACGTGGCAAGACCGGCGGATTTGCCTGAAGATGTTGTTTCGGCCCCCATGTCCGGGTGGATTGCCTGATCAAGCGCTTTGTAAGTTTTTCGCATATTAAATTCGGCCTGTTTGCCGGAGTTCCATTGTTTGATCGGTCTTAAATACCCCACCACCCGCGAGTAAATTTCAGTTTCCTGGTTGCAGCAGTCACACAGGGCTTTTTCGCCTTTGAGATAGCCATGGGAAGGACAGATACTAAATGTGGGGGAGAGCGTAAAGTAGGGCAGATGAAATCGATTGGCAATTTTACTGATGAGGTTTTTGGTTACAGTTGTATCCTCAACCTGTTCTCCAAGAAAAATGTGCAGGACCGTTCCACCGGTATATTTTGTCTGAAGCTTGTCCTGGAGTTGCAGGGTTTCAAAAACATCGTCCGTATAATTGACCGGCAGTTGGGTGGAATTGGTGTAATAGGGTGCTGCGCCGGTCTGATAGTCCGCCTCGTTGGCACAGATGATTTCCGGGAAAAGTTTTTTGTCAAGCATGGCCAGGCGGTAAGAAGTTCCTTCCGCCGGTGTTGCTTCAAGGTTAAAGATATCGCCTGTTTCTTCTTGAACCTCGGCAATGATATCCCGCATATAATCCATTACTTCCAGCGCAAACGCATGTCCTGTTTCGCTGGCGATGTCTTCTCCCATAAAATTCAAGCATGCTTCATTCATGCCGATGATTCCAACGGTCGAAAAATGATTCTTCCAATATAGACCGGAGCCCTCCTTGATGTCCCTCAAATAGAACTTGGAATACGGATAGAGATTCTTGTCGGTAAACCTTTCAAGAACCTTTCGTTTGATGGCAAGACTCTTGATGGCGAGATGAATGTTTTCATGGATGGTCTGAAAGAATTCGGTTTTATTCTCTGCTGAAACACCGATCCTCGGTAAATTGATGGTGACGACGCCAATGGATCCTGTGAGCGGATTGGCGCCAAACAAACCACCGCCTCGTTTCAGGAGTTCACGGTTGTCAAGACGAAGTCGACAGCACATGGATCGTGCATCTTCAGGCGACATGTCCGAATTGACGAAATTGGAGAAATAGGGAATGCCGTATTTACCGGTCATTTTCCATATCATGTCCAGATTGGGATTATCCCAGTCAAAATCTTTGGTAATGTTATAGGTCGGTATGGGGAAGGTAAAAACCCGTCCTTTAGCGTCGCCTTCCATCATAACTTCTGCAAAAGCCATGTTCAGGAGATCCATCTCCGGTTGAAAGTCTGCATAGGTGGCTTCTTTTTCTTCACCTCCCAGGATAATCGGGTGATCCTTGAGGATAGATGGAACATAGAGATCCATGGTAATGTTTGTAAATGGCGTCTGGAACCCCACCCGTGTGGGGATGTTGATATTGAAAACGAACTCCTGCAGTGCCTGCTTGACATCCTTGTAATCGAGGTTGTCATAGCGGATAAAGGGTGCCAGCAATGTGTCGAAATTCGAGAGGGCCTGTGCACCAGCCGCTTCACCCTGTAGTGTATAAAAAAAATTGACGATTTGGCCCAGGGCGGATCGGAGATGCTTGGGTGGGGCGCTTTCAACCTTGCCTTCGACGCCCTTGAACCCCATGACGAGAAGATCTTTCAGGTCCCAGCCCACACAATAAACGGATAGGAGACTGAGGTCGTGTATATGTATGTCACCACTTTTGTGAGCTTGCCTGATTTCCGGGGGATAGATACTGTTGAGCCAGTATTCCGAGGTGATGTCCGAGCTGATGTAATTGTTGAGCCCCTGCAGGGAATAGCACATGTTACTGTTTTCTTTAATTTTCCAGTCCAGCTTTTGAATATAGTGTTCAACCAGGTCGACATTGGCTTCGGTGGCGATGCGTCGAATCTGGGCGTGCTGTTCCCGATAAAGGATGTAAGCCTTGGCCGTCCTATAAAAGGGTGAATCAAGCAGGACTCTTTCGACGATGTCCTGAATTTCTTCAACTTCCGGTATCGATGTCAATCTAAGTTCATGGGCCAGGGTGAGGACACGAAGCGTCAGCTTCTTCGCTTCTCTTTCTGTAAATTCTCCGGTCGCTTTTCCAGCTTTGGCGATGGCTTCCGTGATATTTTTTGAATCGAAGTCCTGAATTCTGCCGTCCCGTTTCTTTATCTGCTCGAACACGTGTTTTTCCTCTCGCCTAAATTATTGGGGAGATCGCTGAAAAATCCCCTGTTTTCATTAAAATGCCAAAACAGAAAATCGTACAAATTCCTGTCTAGCTATGGATGCGCCACTTGTAAATTGAAGGTTTTTGGAGTCAACGTACCACGCGATAGATACTGAAGGATAAAGTCGCTTCTACAACAATATGTTGGTGTTTGTCAACATAAATATTACTATATGTTGTGATCAAATTCAGCGAAGCAACGGAATTTTACCAGTAAATTGTATGTCAGAAGGATGCTTGGAAGCTGGGAAGCTATCAGGCTAGAAAGCTATGAGGCTGGGATGCTGCTGTCCGCTTACAGCTGTTGGTTACCCTTAAAGCCTTGTATCACCCTCGGACCCTCGAACCCTATTTTTGAAATCTCCCCTTTGGAGGATAATCAAATCACTTTTTCTTGATATATTGAACTGCCACATGGTATGGACCAGATTATGAGATATGACCGAGGCCCACTTTTCAGAAAAACCATCTCTCCCTGGTATGACTCCGAATCATTCTGTGTCGTGATTATTTTACTGATGATTGTGGTGTTACTGTTCAGTGTCTGTGGCATATGGACTGCACGGGATAACCCAGCATACAATCCCCATCTGTGGGTACCGGCAAGCCTGCTGCTCATGTGCCTTTATGTTATACTTTCAATTTCCATTCGACTTGCCAGGCGATTTTCGAGACAGGAAGACCCCTATCGATAGAAGCATTTGCATTTGAGCATCTAGTTTAAGGAGCTGTGTCTACCCTAAGGCTGCAACTGTAGGGCTTAGAGACTTTCCTTGAACTGCTGATAATTCATATTTAAAAAGCTATCCGTTTTGATGAACTGAAGGATGGGCATCAGGTCTTCGGCCGTTAGATATCCAGGCCTGTTCCCGATAATTTCTCCTTTTTCGGATAGAAACCAGCAGTCTGGAAGGGGGTTGATGTTGTATTTTTTTGCAACGGATTTTTCCCTTTCCACATCAACCTTGATAGAAATGAAGTATGTATTTAAATAGGAGATGATGCCGGCATCCTGAAAGGTCTTCCGGTCCATGGTATCGCAGTATTTGCACCAATCCGCATGGAAATTGATGAAGGCTTTTTTATTTTCCGACACAGCGAGAGCTGTTCCTTCTTCATGGGAATACCACTTGATCTGTTCAGCGGCGGTGACGGCTGTGGCAACAGCCCATATCAGCAGGGCTGCTGTCATGCATAGGGTAATTTTTACTTGATTTTTCATATTCAGCTATCCTGTTCCTGTGAGTAGATAGAGCTTGTCAGCAAGGAGGAGCAGTCCGATCAAAATCAAGATACTTCCTGCTACCCTGTTGAACACCGGCATAAAACGGGATGCTTTCCTGACAAAAACGAGCAGATAATTGATAAAGATAGATATGGCTATAAAAGGCAGCGCCATTCCCGCCGAATAGGTACTTAGCAGTCCAATACCGTGCCAGACGGTTCCCTTGCTCATGGCCAGAGCGAGAATGGAGCCTAGTTGTGGCCCAGTACAAGGACTCCACCCGGCTCCGAAGGCCATGCCCACCAGAAATGTTCCAAAAAAATTCAGTGGTTTTTGTTTTAAATGAAATTTTTTTTCAAATTCAAGGAATGGAATTCGGACAATACCCGTCAAATGAATTCCCAGTATGACGATCAGGGCTCCACCGGCAACACGTATGATACCCCGGTAATCGTGTGTCAGCCCACCGAGGTAAGAGGCGGAAGCCCCCAGCAGGATAAAAATTACCGAGAAGCCTGCTATGAAACCCATGGTCGAGAAAAATACTTTTCTGCGAATCTCGGCACTGTAGCTGTCAGTAAGCTCTTCCAGGGTCAGCCCGGAAATAAAGGTGAAGTAGGCCGGTATCAGCGGGAGGACACACGGAGAAAAAAAAGACAGCAGTCCAGCCACGAGCGCAGCAGAATATGAAACGGTTTCGGTAAACATCTTATATCTCAAATAGTTATGCAAAAAACAATCACGAAAACACGAAAACTTTCATGGTCTTCTTCGTGTTTTCGTGATAAAAGATCTTTTTCTTTTCCGGTTTATCCGGGTTGAACGGCAATAGCGAGCGCATTCCCCGTAGCTTGCTGCAGGGTACGCTTCAATCAGTGCCGGACCCTTTGGAACGGGTACTTATTTGTTGAGGCCGTTTTCGGCGAAATGTTTTATCATCAATTGTCCGAGTTCCTTGGATCGATTGGTCGCCGCTTCCACTGCATTAATCAATGTTGTCCGGAGCCCCCCTTTTTCGAGAGTGTGAATCCCGGCAATAGCGGTTCCACCTGGCGACGTAACCCTGTCTTTAAGCTGCCCAGGATGTTCTTTTGTTTCCAGGAGAACCTTGGCGGAACCCAAAACGGTCTGCATGGAAAGAAACAGGGCATCCTGTCTGGAGAGCCCCATCTTGACACCAGCATCAGCCATGGCGTCCACAATCAGAAAAATGTATGCAGGACCGCTGCCGCTCAAACCGGTAATCGCATCCATAAGATTGTTTTCGTCTATAAAAACAGATTTGCCTACTGACTCGAAGATGGCTTTTGCCATGGCGATATCTTCTTTGCCGGCATTCTTTCCCGGGGCGATGGCTGTGGCACTTTCCTTTACAAAGGCTGCGATATTCGGCATAACCCGAATAAGTCGCAGTTCCTTGTTGAGGCAGGATTCAATCGCAGCGAGCGGTACGCCGGCCGCGATGGATATAATCAGTTTGCTCATGTCCAGACATCCGGCGGTCTCTTTAAGAACCAGGGCCAGTATCTGTGGTTTGACCGCGAAGATGACAATATCAGATGATTGAATGGCGGCCTGGTTGTCTGTGGTAGTGCGCACCTGATACTTTTCACCAATGAGCGTCAAGGTAGATTCGCGTACATCGGTACAGATAATATCCTCGGGTCTGGTGGAATTTGAAACCAGTCCACTCACCAGGGCTTCACCCATGTTACCCGTGCCGATAAAACAGATCTTTTTTCCCTGAAGCATTATCATTTCTCCTGTAGACTTTAAATCATACCTCTCCTTGCCATCTCAACAGTGCCTCAATAACGCTCTTTACTAAAAAGACAAGGGGAAATTGTGTTGATTGTTCTACAAACCGCGTGCCCGGCACCCGGTTTCGAACCCGAACTTGCGGAGGCGTGTCGTCTCCTTTGCCTTTCCCCCATTTGGGGGAAATCCAAGCCACCCGTTTCACGGGTGGTAGTCGACTCCCAATCAAATAAAACGGACCATACATTAATCACAAAGTTCTTAATAATCAAGCAAAAAGGCTGTTCAAGCAGACTTTTATAGTTGGTAAGCAGCGCTGGCTCGCGCTTGCAGATATATGAAAATTCTTGACTTCTTGTCTATTTTGTACTTAGGTTTGGGATCAAAATTTCACGCCAATCATATGGATCCGGCGAAAAAGAAAGATCGAAGGGCTGCGTTACTTTATGTATATTATTGGCTATTTTATGATGGCTGTAGCCAAGGTGCTTGACATCGTTCTCATTGCATTCATGTGGATCGTCATCGCCCGGGCCTTGCTGTCATGGGTGAACCCGGACCCGTTCAATCCCATTGTACGCTTTATTCATAATGTCACCGAACCGATCCTTTACCCCGTTCGCAGGCGAATACCCATCAATATGGGCGGTATTGATTTTTCGCCGATTTTGATTCTTATGGCTGTGATTTTTCTTCGAACCTTTTTGGTAAACAGTCTGACCAGGATGGCCATGTCAATGGTATAAACCATTGAAGACTGATATCCGGTCTTGGGTTTGGGGATGATGTCGTCGTCAATATGAAATTACGGACCTATAAGCCCAAAAAAGGTATTCTATTAAAAGGACTTAAACGCCATGCATTTTTGGCGTACTGGGGCACTGGAGTGATGGCTAGATAATATTTAACAATACTTCAGCACGCCATCATTCGTAACAATTTGAAATCATGTAATTATTACCAATGGTGAAACATAAATATGAGGAGTAGCCCATGGCCAAGATCGATGCTTTTTTCAAATTGATGCATGAACAAGGGGCATCAGACCTTCATCTTGCGGCGGGTCAGCCGCCGGCCCTGAGAGTCAGAGGCGATATCGAGAGAGTTAAATACAAGGTGTTGAGCAACGACGACCTTCGCGGGATGCTGTATGAGATCACCCCCGAGGACAAGGTCAAGGTGTTCGAAGAGACGGGCGATGTTGATTTCGGATATGAGATTCCGGGGTTGGCAAGATATCGCTCAAACTTCTTTATGCAGAAAAATGGTGTCGGGGCGGTTTTTAGAGAGATTCCGAGCACGATCATGACGGCGGAGGACCTGGGCCTGCCACCGGTCATTAAAAAACTCTCAAGTCTCCCCAGGGGTCTTGTGGTCATCACGGGGCCTACGGGTAGTGGTAAGTCCACCACCCTGGCGGCCATTATCGACGAGGCCAACAAGACACGACATGATCATATTATTACCGTTGAAGATCCCATTGAATTTGTTCACAACAGCCAGTCCTGTCTTGTGAACCACAGGGAGGTCGGTCTTCACACCAAGTCTTTCAGTGCAGCTCTTCGGGGAGCTCTCCGGGAGGACCCCGATATTATTCTGGTGGGAGAAATGCGCGATCTGGAAACCATTGCCCTGGCCATCGAAGCCGCATCCACCGGCCATCTTGTTTTTGGAACCCTGCATACCACCAGCGCGGCCAAGACCGTGGACAGAATTGTGGAGGTGTTTCCTTCCGGTGAACAGGCCCAGATCCGGTCTACCCTGGCAGACGGCGTTCGCGCTATTATTGCCCAGGTTCTTTTCAAGCGGTCGGATAAAAAAGGCCGTTGCCCTGCACTGGAGATACTTATCGCTACACCGGCGGTGCGAAACCTGATTAGAGAATCCAAAACCCACCAGCTCAATTCGATGATACAGACCGGAAAAAAATACGGCATGCAGTTGCTCGATGAAGCCATTATGGATCTCTACAATAAAGGATGGATTACCGGAGATGACGCTTACATAAAGGCAAACGACAAGGCCAAATTTCGTCCACTGTTGCGTGAGCCGCCTTCAGATTTTACCGAAGCATAACACGATGTCATCTCAATTTTTGAGAAACCTTCATGTGTAGGAGGTAATCGGATGAGGAAACAGGAAGTCGATCATATTCTTACAAGAATGCTGGACTCTCATACCAATGTGTCGGACTTGAATCTAACGGTTGGAAAATCCCTGCAGGTTGAAAGCGCCGGACAACTGGTTCCGGTGGACATGAAACCGCCAATTAAGGAACTGACACCGTTTCAGAGTGAAATATTCGCCTTGAACCTGGTAAACCGGGACCGCCGTCTGACCGAGGCTCTGATATCTCATGGCTCTTGCGATTTGTCCTACACCCTGCCGGGAAAGGCGCGTTTCAGGGTCAATGTTTTTTCTCAGCAGGGCCATTACTCGGTGGTGTTGCGGCAGTTGGAATCAAAAGTCCCCACCATCAAAGAAATGGGACTTCCGGAGGTTTTCTATAAAATAGCCGATGAGTTGAACGGCATCGTATTTGTCACCGGCGCCACCGGCTCCGGAAAATCGACATCCCTGGCCGCAATCCTCGAAGTCATCAATGAAAATAAATCCGTACACGTCGTTACCCTCGAAGATCCCATTGAATATCAGCACCCACATAAAAAATCCACCTTTAACCAACGTGAACTGGGAACTGATTTCGATGCGTTTGCCAGCGGCCTGAGAGCCGCGTTGCGGCAGGCGCCCAAAGTCATTCTGGTGGGCGAAATGCGGGATCGCGAAACAGTGGAAATCGGCCTGAGCGCCGCTGAAACAGGCCATCTGGTGTTGACGACGCTTCATACCGTCGATGCGGGTCAAACCATCAACCGCATCTTGGGAATGTTCAGTATTGAAGAAGAAAATCAGATTCGCATACGTCTTGCCGATACGATTCGATGGATTGTATCCCAGCGGCTGGTTCCAAAGGTTGGCGGGGGCAGGGTGGCGGCCTTTGAAGTACTGGGTTCAAATCTACGGGTGAAAGATACTGTTTTGCAGGGTGAATCCGAAGGAAAAACATTTTATGAGATCATGCAGGCTGGAAAACCCTTTGGCATGACAACCTTTGATGACTTTCTGGTGGGTCTGTATGAACAGGGACTCATTACCCAGGAAAACGCTCTGGCATATTCGTCACGCAAGGGTGTCACCGGTCGTGGGATCGATACTGTCAAGGCGGCCAGGGGAGAAACAACCACGGATATTGATTCCCTGCAAATGGACAGGGAATATGAAAAAAACATCTGATGGAGATGGTGCTTTATGGACATAATCTGTGAAAATTGCAGCAGCAAGTTCAAGATCCCTGATGAATCCATACCCAGGGGAAAGACCGCTACACTTCCATGCCCGAAATGTAAGAAAACAATCTCCATCAAGGCCCCGAAAACATTAAATGCGGCATTTGATGATGGAGAGGACAGTGCGGAAGCCGAGTTCGGCTTTGAAGAAGACGACTATGATAGCTCGGAGAAGCCCTTTGACTTTATCGAAGAAGAGGGGAAAGTTGCCTTGGTCTGTGAATCGGACAAGGTTATCCGCGACAGTTTTGTCAGCGCGCTGGAGCTACTGGAATATCATGTCAGTGAGGCCGTGGACAACCGGGAAGCCTTGAGGAATCTTCGCTACAAGTTATATGATCTGGTTGTGGTGGACGAATATTTTGGCACCAAAAACCCGGAACGAAACGGTGTTTTGATTTACCTGGAAAGACTGCACATGGATGTGAGGCGGAATATGTTTGTTACGCTGGTCAGCGACCGTTTTCGTACCATGGATCATATGATGGCCTTCTGTAAGAGTGTCAATCTCATCGTCAACAAAAAGAATATTGGAGATGTTGAGAAAATCTTGTCGAGAAATATTTCGGATTATGAAATGTTTTACCGCATATACAAAGAAACACTCCTTTAAGTTTGAATGACAAAAAACTCAGATTATACATGTGCCGATTACCGGGAAGAGATGATGCTCCTGAGTCTCCGCAGGCGTCTTGAGGATCCCGGTGTTTCAGAGGAAGAGAAACCGGCTATTCGAGCCGGAATTAAGGAACTGGAAAAATCCTTGGACATATAATGCCGTCAGTTCAGGTTGGCGTTACTGATAATCCGCAGGCCTTCCAGTGTCAGGTCGGGTTCTACGGCCTCAATGGTTTCGGAAACATGGCTGATGAGTGATGCCAGCCCTCCGGTGGCCACAATTCTGGGATCGGTTCCCATTTCGGCTTTCATGCGCTTCACAATACCATCCACCAGTCCGGCATACCCGTAAATAATACCGGATTTCAAGCTCTGCCCGGTATCCTTGCCCACAACAC
>JAHEIB010000084.1 GCA_024639645.1 Deltaproteobacteria bacterium | reverse complement strand
GCCCATTTGAGAGCCGTGATCCCTCAGGTGCCGGGTGAGGGCCCGGGTGTCTATTTCACTGATTCCGCCCACATCATGGTGGGTCAGATACTGGTCCAGGGATCTGTCGGCCTGCCAGTGGCTGACAACCGGGCTGTACTCCCGAATGATGAAACCGGAGGCGTAGATACGCCGGGATTCAAAATCGATGGGGTTGACGCCGTAATTTCCAATCTGTGGGTAGGTCATGACCACCATCTGAAAATGGTAGGAGGGATCCGTAAGGATTTCCTGATATCCCATCATGGCCGTATTGAAAACCACCTCACCGATGGTGGTTCCCTCGGCTCCCAGAGAAAGACCTTCAAAATGGGTGCCGTCTGATAGCAGTAATCGTGCGTTTGTCATGTTATACTCTCGACTTTACTATTTTGTCTTTCTTCCAATTTATGAGATAAGAGGGTTATACACCAAGGGTTCAAGGGCCCGGGGGTAGCCAATAGCTGGTAGCGAATGGCGGCCTTCCGTTTTTATCTCACTTGACCCTTTACATACTGGGATGCTGCTATCCGCTGATAGCTCTAAGTTACCCTCGAACCCTTGTATCACCCTCGGCTCCTCGAACCCTTGATTTCTACTAAGATACACCTTTTTATTAAAAGATGATCTTTGTCTCACGGTATGAAGATCAATCTCTCTTAAATTTACTATAATCCGGCTGACGATACCGGCTTTCCCCACTGCCTTCGATGTCCAATAGGGCCTCCACTTTCAATGGCAGCCCAAACAGCTGGATAAAGCCGTGGGCATCCTGCTGGTTGTAGACATTGTCTTCTCCAAAAGAAGCGTAGTCCTCGCGATACAGGCTGAACGGGCTTTTACGGCCTGCAATGATAGCATTGCCTTTGTATAGTTTCATGCGGACCGTTCCTGTAATTTTATGCTGGGTTGCTTTGACAAAAGCATCCAGAGCTTCTCGAAGCTGCATGAACCACATGCCGTTGTAAACCAGTTCTGCGTATTTTACGGAAACGGAGTCCTTGTAGTGCATGGTGTATTTGTCCAGACAGATACTCTCAAGGGCCTGGTGTGCCCGGTATATGACAGTGCCTGCGGGTGTTTCGTAAATGCCTCGGCTTTTCATCCCCACCAGGCGGTTTTCGACAATATCCACCCGACCGACACCGTGTTGACCGGCAATGGTGTTCAAACGGGTGAAAAGATCCAGCGCGTTCAGCTTCTCACCATCGAGGGAAACCGGGTTTCCCTTTTCAAACCCGATTTTAATATAGACAGGTTCATCGGGCGCTTCTTCGGGGCTGACCGTCAATTGAAACATCTCTTTGGCAGGTTCGTTCCAGGGATCTTCCAGAAGCCCGCCCTCATGGGAGAGGTGAAAAATATTGCGGTCACGGCTGTAAATGTCCTTTTCAGTGTGCTGGATGGGAATGTTGTACTTGATGGCGTATTTAATGGCGTCTTCACGGCTCTTGATTTCCCACTCCCGCCACGGGGCGATGACCTTCAATTTTGGATTCAAGGCCATGATAGTCAACTCAAATCTTACCTGGTCGTTGCCTTTCCCGGTACAGCCATGGGAAACGGCGTCAGCTCCTTCGGCCTCGGCGATATCCACCAGCTTTTTGGCTATCAGCGGCCGGGCAATGGATGTGCCCAACAGGTAATCGCGTTCGTATACCGCACCGGCCTGCATGGTGGGAAACACGTAGTCCACAAGAAATTCTTCACGCAGATCCATAACGATCAGCTTGCTTGCACCCGATGCAATGGCTTTGTCTTCCAGGCCATCCAGCTCTTCATTCTGTCCCAGATCGGCAGCAAAGCAGATGACTTCGCAATTTCCGTAGTTGTTTTTGAGCCAGGGTACGATCACCGAAGTGTCCAGCCCTCCGCTGTAGGCAAGAACAACTTTTTTTACTTTTGTCATGTGTTGCTCCTTTTCAAAAAAAAACCCCGGCAATTGCCGGGGTTTTTTACTTTTTGAATCTTTATCATCATTTATATTTCCACAAAAGACACCCCGGCAGTAAACGGATACGACGGCGTCGGCGGGTGCGGTTTTGGGTCATTTTGAATATCATGCATTTTCCCATTCAGAGATGAAATCTGGCGCAATATGTCAAAAAATAAAAAATCTGTCAAGCAGGAATTCATTGCATGAACAAAATCCAAAAAGCATTCGATATTCGAGCCGAATCCTTTAACTAAAATTTTGTGTACTATTGAGAAAATAAAGACAATCACGAAAACACGAAATCAGAAAAACACGAAAATTTGGATCTTCTCCCAATCAGTTGGAAGAAGGGGTTCTAGGCGTCAAGGATTCGAGGGTTCGAGGGTGGCAGAGAGCCATTAGCAGACAGTAGATCCTAAACCTTCGAGCATCCTCGCTTCCCAGCAAACAGGAGGTTGAGGCTTCAGGATCCAGATGTTGGGTTTCTGGTGACGTGCCCTTCTCCATGCTTCCAATTCCAGACTCAAACATAAATAATAAGTAGTAATCTCCACCGACTTCAAATACAGCGCCTTGGATTTTATTTAAACTTTAACTGCTTGTAACCTTAAAACATCTCACTCGACCCCTTGAACCCTCGGAACCTCGAACCCTTGATTTGGATCAACTCTTTTGGAGATGATCCGAAAATATTCATGCGCTATTTCGTGGTTTCGACCTTTCGTGATTTCGTGATAAAATTTCTTATTTATAGAGGATGGTTCCTGAGGAACATTTACCTGCAGCGATATCCTGCAGGGTGGAAATGCCCTCCCACTTTACAATGTAAACGGCAGGAACCTGGTTTGCCAGCGCTTCAAATGCCGACATCATCTTCGCAATCATGCCACCCTTGATGGTGCCGCGGGCGATATGTTCCCGGGCCCCTTGTTCGGAAAGCGTCCGGCAGACACGCCCGCCGTCCATGACACCCGGCACATCCGTGATAAACACCAGCCCCGTGCAGCCGATTTCAGCTGCCAGGGCTGCTGCCGCGTTGTCTGCATTGACATTGAAGCTGCTGTGGTTTTCATCTGTAGAGATGGGTGAGATAACCGGGACACGACCTTTTTTGAGGGCGCGCAGAACAACCCCGCCATTGACCTGTTTGATGTTCCCAACAAATCCATACTGTCTGCCCTCGCGGGTCATGGGCTCTACCACAAATAGCTGTTCGGTTTTTCCGGACATCCGTTGGCAGGGTACGTCGTTCTCAGTCAGCCAGGCCGCGATACGCGCGTTGATGGTTTCGGAAAGGACTTTTTCGATAATGACCATGTCTTCAGGCTGGGTGACTCTGATACCGTCGATAAACCGGGTCTCACGGCCATGATCTTTCAGGGCTTTCGATATTTCGGAACCCCCTCCATGCACGATGACCGTCTCGATACCGGGGACGGTTTTGATGGCCTGGGTCAGTTCGCGAAAACCCGTTTCTTTCTCAAACGCACGGCCACCGATTTTAATCAGAAGTCTCTGGTTCATATTATTGATTCCCTACATGTTGATTGTTTTTAATAAATATTGGTATTGTTTTCCAATCAGTACCGAATAAATAGAAGGGGCCAAGGTTCCAAGGGTGATACAAGGGTTCGAGGGTAGGTGGACGGCTATGAGCTATCAGCGGTTTATAGCTACATAGCTTATGGCTTATGCCCATGTGTGCTGAAATGCGATGAAACTTGGAAGTTTGGAAGCTGGGATGCTGCTGTTTGTTGATAGCTGTCAGCCACCCTTGAACCCTTGTATCACCCTCGAATCCTCGAACCCTATCTTTATACAATATCGATCTGTATGTCAAAGCGGGCTTTCTTTCGAAACGCATTTCTGATAATGACGACCATTATAATAGATAGGTTTTAGATAATGTGTACTCAAGGAGAACGTAATGAATAAATTTGCTGAGACCACCCGACAAATCTTCGAAGGCTGGGAAGAGTTTTACAAAAAACCCACCGATGAGAAAAACCGGTTTTTTGAGTCGGACGGGAGATTGATGGACATTATATTTGCTCAGCAATTTGACAGACCATTTTTAGACCGCATGAGCCGCCTGGGGGATATGATCCGGTTGCTGGCAAAAACAAAGCTGGGCCAGAACCATCTCAGACATCTCTTGCCCCACAAACGGGCCATGCTTTATTTTTCTCAACCATCGACCCGGACGTTTCTTTCATTCCAGAATGCTTGTTACATGCTGGGGCTGACTGTATCCGAGATTCGCGGCACAACCACCAGTTCAGAGGTCAAGGGCGAATCCCAGGAGGACACCATACGGACCTTTGCCAGCTATGTGGACATGATCATTTCAAGGCACCCGGAAGCCGGATTTGCTGAAAAGACCGCTTGGGTCCTGAACCAAACCGACCGGGCGATCCCTGTCATCAATGGCGGGTCAGGGCCGGACCAGCACCCCACCCAGGCACTGCTGGATATCTACACCCTTGAACGGGAGTTCAGCAAGAGCGGCGGATTGGACGGCAAAAAAATTGCCATGGTGGGTGATTTGAAAAGAGGAAGAACCGTGCGTTCTTTGAGCTACCTGATGAAAAATTATCAGGATGTGGCGTTATACTTTGTTGCTCCGAAAATCTATAAGATGAAAGACGACATCACGTCTTTTTTGACACGTCACCAAATCCCGTACCATGAAACCGAGGACTTCAAAAGCATTATGCCGCTGGTGGACGCCATTTACATGACCCGGATTCAGAACGAATATTCGGAGGATCCAAGCCATGAAACGGAAACCTATCCTGCTTTTCATTTCAAGAAGGAGCACCTGGAGAATATTCAGGCGCATTGTGTTCTTCTGCACCCGCTTCCCCGGCGCTATGAGATCGATGTGGCCGTGGACAAGGACCCCCGGGCAGCCTACTGGCGGCAGGAACGCAACGGCATGTGGATCCGGGCGGCTTTGATTGCCTATCTTTTCAGGGTCGAGAATGAAATCGAGGATGTATTTTCCTGAAGCTGCTGGTTTTAGGTGTTATGTTTTAGGTTTTAGGAAAGCTGACGCAAAGCTTTTTTTTCACGAAAACACGAAAAAAGATCCATAAAATTTAGTGCTTTCATGAACCATGAGCGATAAGCCATAAGCTGCTTATAGCTTAGCTATCATCTCCCTGACCGCTTCCTTGGTGCGAGAGGCCGTGTCATAGGGTGATGTTCCCGCCAGATCCGCCTCGATCAGTGCATCGTCATAGGGAAGGGATCCCAGATAATCGAAATCAGCCAGGTGTTTTTTCAGAAAATCCTCATCTTTTTGATTCCTGATTTTATTTCCCACGACGGCCATGTTTTTGAGGTGGATTTCTGCGGCAAGGTGTCTGATATGCTCTGCCGTGTCGATGCTTCTTCGGCCGGGTTCCACAACCACCAGGAGTTTATCCACCGCCTGAGCCGTGCCTCTGCCTAAATGCTCGATACCGGCTTCCATGTCCATTACCACCACTTCGTCTCGAATGAGTACGATGTGTGTCACCAGCGCTTTCAGGAGCGTGCTTTCCGGGCAGATACACCCGGCACCGCCTTTCTTGACTCCCCCAAGACGCATGAGCTTGATATTTTCGAACCTGACGGACAAAGCGTCAGGTAGGTCGTCGACCTTTGGGTTTAACTTGAAAAAGCCGCCGATGGTGCCGGGTTTGGCTTCGGTTCTTTCAAAAATGAGGTCTTTCATTTCGGCTATGGGGGTAATGGTTTCGGCTTTGTCAATGCCGATGGCCGAAGCCAGATTGGCATCCGGGTCCGCATCGATGGCCAGCACATGCCGGCCGTCGTCATTGAGGGTTCGTATAAGGAGGGAGGAAAATGTTGTTTTTCCGACGCCGCCTTTTCCGCTGACCGCTATTTTCATGAGAGTCCTTTCTTTTTTCAGGTTGATTAGGTGTTCAGACTGTAGGCTGATAGGTTGTTGAATGTCATGCATGGTACCTTATGATTTTACCCTATATTCTAATAGCTGTCTGCCTGAGCCATTATATAATAAGACAGAATGGATAAATAACAACTCATGTTTTGTTCTTCCTGTTTGTCGACATTGTCGGGTACTTTTGAGATGGATTTTCGCGGATGTCTGGGGGATTTGTCTTTTGGGTGACAAGCTGTTTCATTTAAACTGTACCAAGATTTTTTTAACCCAAAAAAAACAGTATAACTACTATATTTTGTTATGATAATATATTGACACACAACTTGTTGTAGGTTATGGTCATCAACGATATACTGTATGTACGAACCAGATCGTCTGGTTTTAGGATTGAAGAGTACCCTGCCGCAAGCTGTGGGGTTAGCGCTCGCTATTGCCGTTCAAATGTCCTTTTTTATGCGTCAAAGGACAACAGGAGAGGTGTACCTGTGGAACCTTTTAAGGTATTAATCGGATAGGGGGAGCCGGTTTCAAAGGATGCTCAAAAATAAAAACAGCGGGATAACCGTCGTGCATGGGGACACGCTCTTTTTTGTCTCGTACGCCGGTGAAGCCATACAGGTGGATCATACGGTTCCCCTGGACCTGTTTCTGGATGACGGGTTTGCAGCATCTTCTATTCCGGCAGCCGTCCGGGGTAGAAAAAATCGACTTCTGGTGGCGCCGGATTACTGGATCGGACAGACAAGCCTGACCCTGCAATCTCAAAAGCAGTCCATTGTGGCGCCGTTTGTGGCAAGAAAACTGGCCTCCGAGCATCCGGAGCTACCCGATATTGGTCTTTTTTTCAATTATGCCTTTTCAAAGGAACCGTCGGAACGCGGTGATATTTATACCTTCTTTCTTCAAGACCCCCTGTCCTACCAGCTTTACCAAAAACTCGCAATCTTTGATATAGCGCCCGTGGACATCACCATACCTGCCTATGTCTGGGGTAAGAAACTCGAGAAATTACACCCGGAGGTGATTGATTCCGGGAGCGGCCTGATACAGAAACTTTCTTCGGCATGCCATTTATATTTTTATCACAAAGGCCAGTTCCTATTCTCGCGCAGTATTCAGTTCTCGGATTCTACAGGGGGAGATACCGATGCACTCGATGCGCTGACATATGAAATCAACCAATCCTTCTATCTTTTTTCACAAAAGGAAAAAGCCGAGCTGGCGCATATTTTCATTCATTCATCCCGCAGGGAAGACGCCGCTGACCTGGCAGAAAGCCTTGGAAGAGAGGTTCATTTTCTGGAGCTTGGTGACGGTGGTGACATGTCGGTTCAGGCAATGACCGAAAACTTGGGACCTTGCGGCGTCTTTACATCCGACGACCTATTGCCGGCCAGCAGCTATATGACGGTTTCGCAAAGGGATCACGCCAGAGAAAGGGAGTGGCACCCGGTTCAGATGGCCGGAGTAATTGTTGGAATCCTGCTTTTCCTGCTTCTTGGGGGGGCGCACCTTTTTCTGCTCAAATGGTCGAAAGAGGCCCCGGGACTGGAGACTACAGGTGTAATGGCAAGTCAATCTTCCAGTGAGATCATCCAGCAATACAATGAAGCACTCGATGTCATTCTGCAGGAAACCCGGAGACCCTCTTCCTGGAAAACCATGGTAGACCTGGCCGGATGCCTCCCGGTAAATGTCAGGATCAAGGAGATGCTGCTGCTGGTGGCGGAAAACCCCAACCTGGACTTGACCTGTGTTGTCCGGGCGGAGAACATGGCGGAATTTAAAAGCACACTGTCCACGCTGCTGGAAAATATAGGGAAGACCTTCTCCACCAGTCCCAGAATAGAGAAGCGGGATATCGAATTGGGTGAAGTTCTGCCCCTACAGGGCTATACAGATTATACGATTCAGTTTGAACTCAGGCTGTTATGAAAAATCAATTAACCCGAAAATGGATTGCCGTAGGTATTGTATGGGTCGGGGCCCTGATCCTGACCTATTTGAATCTGCAGATGATTCAGCAGATCGAGGCAAAACAGGAATCCATTGAATTCATGCAAAGGGATGACACCTTTTTAAGAAACAACTTTGAAAAGGTTACCCATGTGCTCAAGCAGCGGGCTTCACTGCATAAATCCATCGATTCCTTGCAGATAGAGCTGTTGTCAATTGAAAACAGGATAAAGTCGCTTGCACAAAAGAAAGGCCTGTCCGAAATACGTCTGGCCAGTGATCAAGCCGCCATTCAATGGGACCGGATCCCCTTGGATCTCTATGTTACCGGCACTTACCGGGATCTGGTTTTCTGGATTCAAGCCATGGAAAGCGATGCGCCGTTTCTGGTGGTGACCCGTGTCAAAATGGCTGAAAAAAGAGATGAAGACGGATATAACTTCCAGGTCGGGATCGATTTTCGTTTTATCCTAGCAGAAGACGAAAACAATTCCGCATAAGACGGGTTTAACCACGTATTTTAGGGAAAAGAAAACTGTAACATGGTTGTCAAAGGAAATCCCAAACGACTCATCATTGGGTTGTGGGTGCTAGCGGCCCTGCTGATTCTCTGGTATAACGCCGCCGCCATGACATCTTTGATAGATAAACCCCTTCCGGGTCTTTCGTCAGATGCCAGGGCAACGATTGCCAAGTGGCAGCGTCTGGAAAGCTATATTGCCATGCGGATGAAAGAGGTCATTGACCTGCAGGAAATTGAAAAAATTTTTGCCAGAATCGACTTTAAGACCCAGACTGTTCTGCCGGCCAAAAAAACCGAGCCAAGACCGAAAACTGCCCAAAAGCTCGAACCAGTTAGAAAGAAAAAGATCGAACTGCCTTCTTTGAGCGGCATCCTGGCGGTTTATGGTACAAACGGGGATGTGGTCTATCTGGCCGTGATCGACGGAAAGACCCGGGAGAAAAAGAGCAGGGTCGGTGATTTTGTCATTGAAAGTATAGATGCCAAAGGTATTTTGCTGGCCCAGAATAAGGAGAGCTGGTTTGTACCGGCACCCACGGTAGAATTTTCTGTGGATACGAGTATGGAGGAATAATGCGTTGCATCCCAAGAAACAGCGTCTGGTTAGCCGTCATTTTGTTTATGGTGGGGACGGTCATGGGTTGTTCGGTTCATGAGCCGCGACCGGTCGAATTGGATAACATGGATGATGTCCAGCCCAGTGAGGTAATTAAAGAGGGAAAACCGGATGTAACACCCGGGTCGCTCGTTATAAAGGAAAAGCTGGCACCCATTGTTCAGGATATGCAACAGGATACCAGGATCTATTCCGGTGTATTCAGTGATGCCGCACTGGCTGAAGTTGTAAAGGTGGTTACACGTGACAGCCATCTGAACCTGTCGGTGGCATCGGATGTGGATCTGGATCGTCGTATCACCGTCCACCTTCAGCAGGCAACGCTTACAGAAGCTCTTGACATGGTGGTGGTCAATGGCGCCGGGTATGCCTGGAAAATTGAAGGGGACAACCTTTTTATCAAGGTGTTTGAAGAGCGGATTTACCAGTTCGATTATCTGGATATGGCCGGTGAGACCGATATCGAAATCGGTGGTGACATGCTCGCATCCAGTGTCGAAGAGTCGGGCGTGAGCGGCAAATTCCAGGTCAAAGCCAACCGCGATGTCAAGATAACGGATGTGTGGGTCAATATTCAGGAAACCCTGGATATGTTTAAATCCAAAGACGGCATCGTGCGTATCAACCGAAATGCCGGTATTATTTACATGGCGGACAGACCCGGGAAAGTCGCCTCCATGGTCCGATTTCTGGACTCTCTCATGGAGGCGCTCCACCGCCAGGTGTTTATCGAAGCCAAGATCATGGAGGTGCGCCTCAAGCAGGATAACAGTTACGGAATCGACTGGTCCAACGTGAGCATCGCATTCACCGATTCGGGGGATACGCTTACGGACGTGTTCAGCCTCAGTGTCAACGGCGGCAGTTCCATTGTCAAAGCCGGTCAAAGCGGTTTTTCCGCCATCCTGGATTTTCTCGAAACCCAGGGAGACGTGTCCGTTGTATCGAACCCGCATCTTTCGGTAATGAACGGCCAGTCGGCGGTGCTTACGGTGGGTTTTCAATTCCCCTTTGCTGATGTGGACGGGGTTGACCGAGATACCGAGACCGGTGTTGTCACCTACGGTGCTTCTATAAAGCGGGTTGTTTTAGGGTTGCAGCTCGGTATTACGCCGCACATTTCAAGCGACGGTATCGTCACCCTGAATATCATTCCCACCATTACCCGTATTCAAGGCGAGGAGGATGTGGAAATTCCCACGGACTCCCTTAAAACCCAGACCATCAGCAACCCCATTATCGATCTCCAGGAGCTTTCCACCACGGTACGGGTGCGGGAGGGCAACTCGATTGTTTTGGCCGGGCTCATCACTCAGATCCGGCAGGCCAACCAAAAGGGGCTTCCTGGGCTCAGAAATATTCCGGGGCTGAGATATTTTTTCGAGCAAGTTGAAGATGTCATGGAGAACAGGGAGCTCGTGATTTATATTACCCCGCATGTTCGTAAGATCTAATGATGGAATTAAAAACAAACACGAAGCACCAAACACAAAACACAAAACACCAAATACCAAATACCAAACATAAAATACCAAACACAGAAAACGGCAACTGAAAGGAGTCTGATGATGAATCGCTTTAGAAAAAAAATGAAAGACAATTCCGGTTTTACCCTCGTGGAAATCGCCATTGTGATGGTGATTATCGGTCTTTTGATCGGAGGGGTCCTGAAAGGGCAGGAAATGATTAAAAATGCCAAGATCAAACGTGTGGTCAAGTCATCGGATGAAATACGGGCGGCCGTCTTTACCTACCAGGACCGTTTTGGCTTTTACCCGGGAGACGACCCATTAGCCACTACCCACCTTGCAGGCGCAGCCGGGGTTGTCAATGGGAACGGCAACGGTCAGATAGCTGCGGCCGAGGACGAAGACGTTTTTATCCATCTGGCTACCGTGGGTCTCATTTCCGGTTCTCCCACCGGTTATGCCACCGCTTTTCCGAGCCACCCGTTTGGGGGAAGGTACTACCTGCTGTACCAGAACCGAAACGGCAAATCATCCAATTGGATTACCTATACATTGGTACCGGTGGATGTGGCCCTCGCCATGGACACAAGTCTCGATGACGGGGTCAATACCTCGGGATCCATTCGGGCCAGCGCCCCTTATACAGGTACGGCACCGGTGACGGTATACGTGGATCTATAAAAGTGAATAAAAAAGGGTTTACGATCATAGAGGTTGCCATCGTCATGGTGATTGTCGGACTGCTGTTGGGATTTGGCGCTACCCTGGTGGGGCCTTTGACGGAACGGTCCAAACGAATGGCTACCACCGAAATTATCATGGGGGCGGTGGAATCGATTGTGGGGTTTGCATCGGCTGAAAAACGCCTGCCCCAATGGGGAGACAACACTGTCGACGGCACCCTGGATGAGTTTTGTGAGATCGTCACCAAAAGAAAAGACAGCGCCGCGAAACCCATTTACTATTTTCTTGATACGCGACTGACGACACCGGAGAGTCTGTGCGGACGCAAAACCACTGCCTTGACGGTCTGTCGGGACAGCGCTTGTACCGACCGCATACCCAACATCGCTCTTGCTGTTGTGAGCGGGGCCATGGATTATAACCCCCAGACCGGTATCGTGACGTCCGGTTGCCCGGCCGGACAGACATGTATCGGTGTGTATGAGCCGGGTACAGCCGGTATCGACAACTGTACCAATGGCACCAACTGCCCCAACTACGATAGCGCCGTTGACAGGATCAACAGAACCGAAGCCTATGACGATATTGTCGAATATGTCACCCTGGGTGAACTGCGAACCAAAGCCGGGTGTCAGGGCGCTCCTCTGAAAATACTAAACAATGAATTGCCGTCAGCCAGCATGAGCAGTTCCTATTCTGCAACGATTTATGCCGAGGGTGGGGTCCCTTTCAGCAGTGGTGGCAAGTATAAATGGTGTGTTGAAATCGGCAACCGTAGCGCATCCGCAGGTATCCCGGGTGGATTGACCATCGCTCCGGGTTTTGTTCGCTATCCGGACGATGCTTCTCCCACCCGCTGCTCGGACCAGGCCGAAGCGGCCTGGTCTTCCTATCAGGCGGATGACCTGGTCATTTCAAGGGGGTCGGGTCTGACGGAGCCGGGCTCGTTTCTAATCACCGTCACTGCGAGAGACGACAGCAGGAACGGGAATGATCCGGCTTGCAATAGCGCAGGAAACGAAGATAACTGTGTGCGCAAGTCATTTGTACTGACCATCAACCCTTGACCTGGGTGTTTCACAAGGCGATCTTGCCGCATCCGCTGTGTTGTGGGCCATTCGCGGTAGCAAACTACAGCTTCATGGCCCAACGCCTTGCGGATGCAACAAGCTCCCCTCGTGAAACACCCAGGTAAAATATTCCAAACACTTTTTCCCGATATTTTCGGGATTGCCCTTCGGCTTAACCCGAATAATTCACGATCTTGATCAGTCCTGGCACATGGTATTTTAGCTAGAAACCGCAGTATTTTACTGCGAATAGAGTATTGAAGCCACATGACCCAGATGCCTATTTACAACAACAGGGGTATCACCCTTCTGCCTTTGATCCTCATGGTGGTGGTTTTTGGCGCTCTTATAGGGGTCGGCACGGGAGTCATCAAGCAGCGTGTCCAAAGAAACCAGCTGTTGAAGGCGGCCGAAAGCATGACTTCGGCAATGCAGGCCATTATCAGCTGGTCCATTGAAAACAATGCCCTACCCATTTGGGGAGACAACACGCCCGACAGCAACGTGGATGAGTTTTGTGAAATCGTTAAAAAAACAGATGATCCATGGCATCAGGATTTTGTATACATATACGCCGGCGAGTTGACCTCGGGTGCAGGCGGGGGCATCTGTGGAAAGACAAGCACGGGCATTTCTGCTGTAGGTAATGGCAATATCGCCTTTGCTCTCGTGAGCCCCGGTCAGGATCGCACGATTACCACCACGCCGGGTGTCTCCGGCGCCTATGCCGGAACCATGACCCTTTCATCGGCCGACATTACCA
>JAHEIB010000233.1 GCA_024639645.1 Deltaproteobacteria bacterium | reverse complement strand
GGCACAGAGATACAGGATCCAAATATACCTTTGGTTGGCAAAAACCACCCGAGCCGGATTATGAACATACCCGAATGGTCATTGTATGGGGGCATAACTCCCATGCGTCGGTTCGCTGCAATGTGCGTGACATATCCAATGCCATTAAGCGAGGAGCAAAACTGATTGTTGTGGACCCCAGGCGAACCCCCTGGGCTGAAAAAGCGGACCTGTGGCTTCAGATCCGCCCAGGAACAGACACCGCCCTCCTGCTTGCAGCTATCAATATTCTGATCCGGAAAAACGAATTTGATCGTCAATTTGTGAAAAACTGGACCAATGCCCCCTTTCTGGTCGATTCGACGACTGGAAATCTCATCCGGTCCCGAGGGGCTTCCCATCGCCAAGAAGATGAAACCTTTTTTGTATGGGATAAGCACAGTGATCAACCTTGTGCTTATCATTCAGACACCGGGACCTATGAACGACCTGACGTTGACCCAAAACTGCTCAGTGAGGCTGGTTTCAAACGTTTTGATGGAAAGGTAGTCAACGCCAGATCGGTTTTTTCTTATCTCGAGGCGATTGCTGAAAAAATGGATCCGAAAACAGCTTCAAAAATCACCAGTATTCCTCAAAAACAGATCCGTACTTTCTCGAATATGATCATCCAGAACAGGCCGGCATGCTATTATTCTTACAACGGACTCGAGCAGCACACCAATGCGACCCAGACCAATCGGGCTTTGTGTATTTTTTATGCCCTGACGGGTCATTTGGACAAAAAGGGTGGGAATGTATTCTTTCCATCCATTCCCAGTCCAAAAATAAAAGATGCCGATATGCTTGATGCCGACAGTCATGCATTGAGACTCGGTCATGACAAACGACCACTGGGTCCGGCAGGAATGCCTAATTCCTCGGCACAAGCTTACGAGGTCTTTGAAACACTCCTCTCAGAAAAACCTTATCCCTTAAAAGCCCTTGTCGCATTTGGAGGAAATCTTGTCACGGCCAATGCCCACAGCTTGAAAGCGAGGCAGGCACTGAGAAAACTCGATTTTTATGTGCAGACTGAATTGTTTATGACACCATCCGCCGAGTTGTCAGATATTGTCCTGCCCGCGGCGACATTCTACGAATCGCCGGCCTTGAAGTTAGGATTCCCCAATACGTTGGCCTGCCGGCAAAGGATTCAGTATCGTCCTGCCGTTATATCTCCGCTGCATGAATCGAAACCCGATATTGAAATCATCTTTAGACTGGCCAAATATCTCAATTTATCAAATTATTTCTGGAATGGCGATGTCGAAACGGCTTTCAACGACCTACTCCGGCATACAAATTACAGTTTGGATGAGTTGAAACAACACACCCATGGGGTTTCTATTCCGTTGAAGACCGACCATAAAAAATACGAAAGATATGATTCCGAAACCCAGGCATATCTTGGATTCAAAACGCCGTCTAAACGCCTGGAAATATTTTCCCAGACGTTTAAAAATCATGGCTATGAACCTTTACCCACGTATCAGGAGCCAACGGTCGGTCATTTCGCCCGACCAGAACTAAGGCGCCGTTATCCTCTTATCCTGACATGTAACAAGCTGCTTCATTTTTGCCATGGACAACACAGGGCAATACCTTCTCTTAGAAAAGCGGTTCCATACCCTTTCATTGAAATTAATCCAGCGATGGCTAGAAAATTGGAAATCAAAAACGGAGAATGGGTATCAGTCGAAACGCCGCATGGGAAAATCCGTTGCCAGGCCCATCTGACCGAGGGCATTGCTTATGATGTCGTATCCATCCAGCATGGGTGGTGGCAGCCCTGCCCACAACTCGGATTGCCTGGATACGATCCCTACTCTTCTCGAGGCGCCAATGCCAATTTGCTGTATACAACCGATGAGATCGATCCCATTAGCGGATCCGTACCTTATAAGGCTTATATATGCAAACTTACAAACGCGAGAGAGACATCGCGGAAACGGTCCCGGGACAAGTAATCATTCACGTGGAAAATCTTGCACCAGGCAAAACCCGGCTATTGGGCAAACATGGTTTCTGCACTTATCTAGATACAATTGGAGGCAACGGTCTATAAGACAAATTTAGAAGCAGGCTTAATCCAGTGTCACAAGGTATTTTGGATTTTTGGCTACCGCACTTTCAATAAACAAATCCGACAGCTCGAAAGGTTTCGAGATCAAACCCTGCTCATGAGCATAACGAATCATCGTTTCCAGGTTCTCACGATTCTTTTCAATTCCGTAAACCCAAGGGTCCACCCCCAGTATCCGTTTTTGTTCTTCCCAGTAGTGTAGCACCCACGCCAGGGCGGTTTTTCGTGGATCTGCCATCCGTTTGTAGCAGATTTCCTTGGCTTTCTGAAACGCCTTCTGAAGGCTTCTGGCCACCCAGGGGTAACGGTCAACCACCGATTGCCTGATCACCACGGTATGCATGATAGGAAAAAAGCCGGTGTCCCGATAATACTTGGACTCTTCTCCCTGGGGATTATCAAACAGCTGTTTGACCGCCCTGTCCCCCCGGGTAAAGGACGGGAGAATGTCCGGATAAATGGCCGCTGCCAGGTCACCTCTGACCAACATCTCGTCGATGGTGTCACCGGGGGGAACCTGTTCCGGTTCAAAAAATGACGCAACGTCGACGGCCACCGGTTCCCGATTCTGCGTGACCCATTGAATTTTATGAATATCGACATTGTAGTAATGCTGAAGCATCCCTCGAATCCATAAACCAGCAGTATTTTGGAGGGTTCTGAGCCCCACACGCTTGCCTTCCAGGTCTTTTGGGAGACGGATACCGGCATTTGAATTCACAAAAATATAGGAATGGCGGAACCGGCGATGGGGAAACACCGGTATGGCCGTCAGTGGCGCATTGCTGGATTTTGACACCATGTACTGGCACATGGAAAATTCGCACACGTCAAATTCCTGGTAATTGATCATCCGCCAGTGTCGTTCGGGGGATGGCATGGTCAGGGTGATCAGGTCAATGCCGTCCGGCATCACCTCTCCGACCACCATTGCCCGTGTAATGTCATAATCACCGCAGCATAGTGTGAGTCGCAACCGATTTGTCATCTCAATCTCCTTTTATTCCCGAAAGATTTCCTCTTGACTTCTTTCTTCACGAGCATATACAAATAATATAATATAAATTATTTTATTTCAAGCATGGGAAAAACGCACCGTATTAATTACCTGAAATGAGATGAAAGTTAGGTCACTGTGACTGATAAAAAAAGGGACTACGGAGAATTGATCCTTCTGGGGATTTTTGCTCTGTTTATCATCGCCTTTCTTATTGACATCCACGATTTGCCATATCAGGCAAAACTGCTCACCTATATTCTAACCCCCTTTATTTTCAGCTTCCTTGTGTATTGTTCGGTGGCAGCCGTCCGTTCGATCGGCAAGCCAAAAGACCGGGAAAAGAAGCCCTCCCTTTCCGCACCGGATGAAAAAGAGGCGATTATTCGACAGGTAAAAGCGTTTGCGCTGTACCTGTTTTTGTTCATATCCATTTATATTTTGGGGTTTTACTGGGGCAGCGGACTGTTGCTGGTGGTTTGGTTCTGGGTCTATAAACGGATGACAAAGACAAGTATCTTCATCACCGTGGCGACTCCGGTGATTCTGTACCTGATCTTCACCATACTCATTGATTTCGGTCTTCATGAAGGGGTGCTCATCAACTGGCTTTTGGAATAACAAAAGAAAATCCTACGGATGGCTTATGTTTGTGATTGATGCATTACAGGGAATGATGGTAGGTTTTGGATGGGTCCTTGAGAGCCCAACCACCATGTTGCTGATTGCAGCCGGTGTCATGGTGGGCACCTTTGTAGGTGCGGTGCCCGGTCTGGGAAGTAAAATCGCGCTCACGATCTTAATCCCTTTCACGGGTGGTCTGGCCCCGTTTAAAGCGCTGGCCTTTTATCTGTGTATATCCGAGGCTGCATCCTTTGGTGACACTATCCCGGCCGTATTGTTTCGAACGCCGGGAACCGCAGGATCGGCAGCAACGGCTATCGACGGATATGCGTTGGCCCAGAA